>CAVJHK010000014.1:13342-44756 GCA_963649295.1 Lachnospiraceae bacterium
ATCTTACATATCTTAAATTCAGAAGTGACGAAGACGATGCGGAATTTGTGTCGGAAGAAACAAAAATCATATTTAAGCTTAAGGAGACAATAGACAGACTAAAAGAAAAGTCGCCATCCGACGAGCTTGAAAAATTTGAAAAACGTCTTTGGACGTTTGAAAAATACGTTATCGGATACGGTCAAAAAAAGATTGGTATACAGGTGCTTGTATCGGGCACAATAAGGACTTTTTTGAATATAACCTTTATGCCGGGAACAGATTTAAAAAGCCTTTATCGTGAAATAATCTACAGAATATCCGAAAAAAATCCGAGCCCCTTGCTTCTTGTCGAGGCGGGACTTATATTGTATGATAATCCGGATTTTTTGGACGATTCACAGGGCAATATGCAGCCTTTATTCTTTTTTATGATAAGAAACGGGCTTTATACGAATGAGTTTATTCTCGGAATAGCCAAATTTTTAAAGAAAAAAAATGACGGGCATATCAGTTTTTTGCTCTTAAAAAAGGTATATGAGCTGAGCCTTGACCCGGATATTCTCTTTATGCTTTTTAAGTTCGGACGTAAGCCCGAATTAATCGACAAAATCGACGTTACCGTTTTAAAAAAGATTCTTTTTGAAACAAAGGACGATACATTAAAAGCAGAGATTTATGCATATATAATAAAAAACAAAATAACGGAGGCTTCTCTCTATATTGAATTTTATGACGAAATAAAAAAATTTTCGTATGAAAAAATACGGGAGAGACTTTTGAATTTTGATCTTTCCGTAATTTACAACGATATTTTGGATGAGGATATGATTTCGGAAGATACATGCGATATAATTCCGGATTTAAATTTTACTTATCATATCCATACGGACAATAATGATTTTAGGGAAGTTATCGTTACGGATTGTCATGAAAAGATAACATATACATACGAATTAAAAAACGGAAATGCGGATATTTTGCTTTTTACGGACGATTCCGAAATTTGGTTTAAGGATGGGGACGGGAACCTTTTTTATAATGAATGCGAAATAAAAAAATACCTGAACAGAGATGAACTTTTGCTTGGATGCTACAAAAAGGGCTCGTTAAACAGTCATCTTATTTTGTATCTTTTTGACCGAAACAAAAATTATAATTATAAGCCCGAAATTTATTCCGACTTATTAAAAAAAACGGCTTTATTGACAACGGTTTGCGATGAACTTAAAAACAAATGCTTATTTTTGCTTTCACTTTATTATTACGATAATTATTCTGCGGACGAGCTTGACGGATATATTTTAAAAACGGATATCGGACTCTTAAAAAAAGAAGACAGGATAAATTTGATTCGCCTTATGGCAAAAAGACATATGAACGAACCTGTTCTTTTGTATATAAAGAATTACGGATACGATGACATTCCGGAAGAAGTTTTAACGGCAATTTCCGTTTTTGAAATCGAAAACAAAGATTTTTCGGCAAAAAAAGAAGACGTTGTCTTTATGAGTCATGCGGCATACAAAAAAGGAAGCAGAAACATAAAACTCCTTGATTTTCTTTGCGCAAACTATTACGGAACGTGTTTTGAAATGGCTGATATCTGGAAAAAGTCGCATACGGTCGTAAAAGATACCGTAACATTGGCCGAAAATATCTTGGCACAGGTAATGTTTACCGAGAGCTATATTAAGGACATATTTGATATATTTGCGGATTTTTATGGAAAGACAAGCGAACGTCTTACGGTGCGGGCTTTTCTTTCTTATATGTCTTATAATTATTTTGTATCGGATGAAGAGGTAACAGAAGATTTCTTCAAAATTTTAAAAAGCGATCCGAGTGCGGAAAACAGCGATATAATGACACTTGCCCTGCTTAAATTTTATTCGGAAATGCGTGTCCTTGATTCGGAAACGGCGATCTTTTGCGAAAAGCTTATCCAAAAATTCATTCGCGAAAAAAAGAGATTTGCATTTTTTAAGAATTTTGAAGGGAAGATAAAGCTTCCCGTGGACATACAAAACAGGTATTTTGTCGAATACAGGTGTGATCCTCAAAAAGAAGTCTGTATACACTATGTGATAAACGATTCCAATATCGTTACGAGCGAAAAAATGTCTGATTCGGGATACGGCTTTTTTGTAAAACCTTTTATTCTTTTTCACGGAGACGTCCTTAAATATTACATTACGGAAAATGACACGTGCGGAGATTCGGAAAACGGAGAAATAACAGAAAGCTGTCGTATAGAATACAGGTATGAACCAAAAAACAAAAAACAAATTACAAAATTTGACGAAATAAACAACCTGATCCTTGCTTCTTTAAAAAAGAATCGGGAAGAGGCTTATTTGACCGCAAAAAAAATATGTATGAATGATTTTGCGGCGGAGCATGATTTTAGAGGTATATAGAAAGTGAGTTTTTTTGATGGCTTCTCTTACGGTCGGACTTGATATTTACAAAACAAAATTATATGTGGGTCTTTGGAATGAAACAAAAAATATGTCCGAAAGCTTTTTTGTGTCCGGAATGTCTCAAAAAGACAATTCGGACAATCAAATGATTTTTTTTCCGGACGAGATAATATACGGCACTTTTTTTACCGATGATTGCAGGGAAGAGGACAGAGATGCGTTTTCTTCTTTTGTCGGCAGGATCTTGGACTCGATACGGCAAATGTATGCCGGAGCAAAAATATCAAAACTTGGGATAACATACGGGGAGATGGATGAAAATGTTCCCGATCGTATAAAAAATGCTGTTTTGAGGCTTGGCTTCAAGGACGATGAGGTGGTTGTTTCAAATCATGCGAATGCTTTTTTTATGTATATGTTTTGCGGAAACGATTCTTTAAAGCGCGAGCGTGCTGCTGTTTTTGATATGGGAGAACAAAGTGTCAAAGCATATTATTACGGACCGGGGGACATGCGAAACGGGCTTCCCGCAATTGTGGAACAAATAGATACGGGAAATAATTATGCTGCGCTTTTTGATTCGGAAAACAAATCCGAACGTCTCGAATGCTTTTCGGATATAATTTACAATATATTGAATTTTCAAAAAAAGACAGGATGCCTTTTTGTTACGGGAGCCTTTGCGGATGACGACGGATTTAAAAATGTTTTAAGGCATTATGCGAGTGCTTCGCTTAAGGTATATGTCGGACAAAATCTTTATTCCGACGGAATTTGCCTGATGGCACGCTTTAATCCCCGAAAGGGTGTGATATTTGACGGCGAGATTTTTTATAGGGTCATGGTTCAGGCATATGACAATTTTGAAATGCGTGATATCTGTATTATATCCGAGGGAACAAGGATTTGTGATGCCAAAAATCAAATATGTCTTATCCCCGACAATACGGACGAATTGAAAATAAAAATTCTGGATATGAGGAACAATCGTATTTCAAATGTAATTGTATCCACGGAAGGGCTGTTGTCCGGCGAAAACAAGACAAACAGGCTGCTTTGCGTGATGAATTTTGCCGACAGCAAAACTTTGACGATAAAGGTCAGAAATGTGGGATTCGGAGAAATTAATCCCGCAAATTATAAGGTATTTGAACAGACGGTAAATTTAAAAGGATAAAAAAATGGGAAAGATGATTGCGGCATCACCGATAGACCACAAAATTTCATATTCTTTAAAGAACACCGACTTTAAAATCGGCTCCCCGGAAGAACTGTCTTATTATATAAACAAATATCCGGAGCTTTCGGAGGATTATCTTTATGATACGGGTCTTGCCGGATTTTTTTCGGAGAAGCTCAATAAACCGGAAATCGGGAGAAAGTTACTTGAAGCAATAAATACAAATGCGCCGATTCAGGAACTTGTAAATATTTGCCTTTTGTCATGCAATTATCTTACGGGACCCGAAATGACCGACGTTTTAAAAAGGCTTTCGGATATGCGTGCATCACAAAGGTGGTATAAAATCAAAAAAAAGGCCGATTGTTATTTTGAAATACGGGATTACAAAAATGCCGTCGCTTATTATAAGAATATTACGGAAAACAGCGATTATTACGGGATACCGGAACATGAACTTGGGGATGTATGGCATAACGCGGGGATTTCGGTTCTGAAAACGGAAGGCTACGAAAATGCCGCCATATGCTTTAAAAAAGCATATATGCATAACGGACGGGTGCAATCGCTGACCGCATATCTTGAGTGCTTTAGGATAATGGGCGATGAGAGAGAATTTGATACGGCAATCTCGGAACTTAATGTTCCTGAAGATGTAAAAGGGCGGATTGAGCAAAAAATGTCGGATACAAAGGCGGATTTTGCATACTCCGACGAAATGGCGAGATTGGACAGAGTGAATTTACTGTTAAAAGAAAACAAGACGGAAGAGTTTTGGAAAGAAATTAAAGCTTTTTGCGGTAAAATAAAAGAGGAATATATCAAAAATAACGGATAAGGATTTAAAATGGGCTTTTTTGATTTTTTTAAGAGAAGAAAAAGAAAAAAGGAAAATGACGGAAACGTATTAAAAGAACTGAGTGAAAGAGCAATTCTTGACAAAACCGTCAGAACATCGTTTATAGAGAGCAGCTGCGAAACTATAGTGGCCGCAAACAAGCAAATGTTTGATTCAAGAAAAGAATATGAGGTTGTGACAAGTTATTTATCCGATATTCAAAAGCTTGATATGGCGGGAAAAGAAGAAAGAGAGGAAATAAAGGACAGCGCAAACCGCATAATAAACTTAAACAACGAACGCCTTGCAATGCAGCATACTCCCGCAAAAATCACAATGGCGCAGCGGCTTGCGATTGCCAAGGATGAAGACAAAATAGATGACGAAATAAAAAAGATTGCAGAAAACGAGGAATATTTAAAGCTTATCAACAAGGACATGGCACTCATTACCGATGAGCGGGATAATTTAAAAAATTCGATCGAAAAGGATGCCGAAAAAACGGAATTCAATAAGAAGCTCCTGACTGTCGCAACGGTTTTTCTGATTGCCGCGATTGTTTTTTTGATATATGTGGGAAATGCAAAAAAAATCGACATAACGTATGTTTTTTCGGGAATTGTTGTCCTTGGGGCTCTTATGGGAGCGTATTTTCTTGTCTTTCACAACAAAACGGTGGCAGAGCTTAAGGAAAACGAAAAAAAGCTTGAGAGAGCCGTTACGCTCTTAAACAAAACAAAAATAAAGTGCGTTTTTGTAACAAATTTGCTTGATTATGAATACGAAAAATATCATATAAAGGATGCCGGTGAGCTTAAATTTAATCTGGCAGAGTACGAACGTATTGTTGAAGAGGAAAAGCGCTTTAAGAAAGCGGAAGAGCTTATTGATTTTTATAATGAGGATTTGAAAACAAGACTTAAAAAATGCGGAGTTGCGGATACCGGCATTTGGATATATCAATGCAATGCGCTTGTCGATCCCGGCGAAATGGTTGAGGTGCGTCACCGCTTAAATGTGCGCAGACAAAAATTAAGACAGACAATTGATTACAACAACAGCCAAAAGAAAAATGCGATTATGCAAATAAATAATCTCACCGAAAAATACCCGGAATATGCGGGGGAAGTCATGATGATTACGGACAGGTACGGGTTGACGATTTGAATGTGTTTTGTTAAAATTAATTTTTTAGAAACTCGGAAAGGATTTTTTAAAAAAATGAACAGGGAACTTGAGAAAAATTATGATCCCAAACAGATAGAGGATCGTTTGTACAAAAAGTGGATTGACAATAAATATTTTCATGCCGAGCCCGACCCCAAGAAGAAACCTTTTACAATCGTTATCCCGCCGCCGAATATCACGGGTCAGCTTCATATGGGACATGCGCTTGACAATACGATGCAGGATATTCTGATCCGTTACAAGAGAATGCAGGGGTATAATGCGCTTTGGCAGCCCGGAACCGACCACGCATCGATAGCAACTGAAGTAAAAATAATAGAAACACTCAAAAAAGAAGGCATAGACAAGCATGATCTCGGACGCGAGGGATTTTTGAAGCGCGCGTGGGAATGGAAGGAGCAATACGGCGGACGTATTGTTTCGCAGCTTAAAAAGCTCGGTTCCTCGTGTGACTGGGACAGAGAGCGTTTTACGATGGATGAGGGCTGCAACAGGGCTGTCGAGGAAGTTTTTGTAAATATGTACAACAAGGGACTTATTTACAAGGGCTCGAGAATAGTAAACTGGTGTCCTGTCTGCAAGACGTCGATTTCGGATGCCGAAGTTGAATATGAAGATCAGCAGGGACATTTCTGGCATATTAAATATCCGCTCATAGAAGATGACGGACAAATAAGCAAAAAAAGATTTTTGGAATTTGCGACAACACGTCCCGAGACTATGCTCGGAGATACCGCCGTTGCCGTAAATCCTGATGATGAGCGTTATAAGAGCCTTGTCGGAAAAGAAGTATGGCTTCCTTTTGTTGACAGAAAGATCCCTATTATTGCGGATCCTTATGTTGAATCCGATTTCGGAACGGGCGTTGTAAAGATTACGCCGGCTCATGATCCCAACGACTTTGAAGTGGGACGACGCCACAATCTTCCCGAAATCAACATCATGAACGACGATGCCACAATTAACAAAAACGGCGGAAAATTCTGCGGGATGGATAGATACGACGCACGTCGTGAGATTGTAAAGGAACTTGACGAAATGGGACTGCTTGTGAGAATCGAAGATTATTCCCACAATGTAGGCACACATGACAGATGTAAGACAACTGTAGAACCGTTAATCAAAAAGCAATGGTTCGTAAAAATGGATGAGCTTATACGCCCGGCCGTCAACGCAGTCAAAAACGGCGAAATAAAGCTTATTCCCGAAAGACTCGAAAAAACGTATTTTAACTGGACCGACAATATAAAAGACTGGTGCATTTCGCGTCAGCTCTGGTGGGGACACAGGATTCCGGCATATTATTGTGCGGATTGCGGTGAAATCACCGTTGAAAAGAGTTCTGTCAACGAACACAAATGCAAAAAGTGCGGTGGCACAAATTTGACACAGGATCCTGATACACTCGATACGTGGTTTTCGTCGGCACTCTGGCCTTTTTCGACACTCGGCTGGCCCGATGAAACGGAAGACTTAAAATATTTCTATCCGACCGACGTACTTGTTACCGGATACGATATCATTTTCTTCTGGGTAATCAGAATGATTTTTTCGGGCTACGAAAATATGCACGAGAAGCCGTTTAAGACCGTTCTTTTTCACGGACTTGTGCGTGATTCGCAGGGAAGAAAGATGAGCAAGTCACTCGGAAACGGCATTGATCCGCTTGACGTAATAGACAAATACGGCGCAGATGCGCTCAGATTTACTCTTATCACCGGCAACGCACCGGGCAACGACATGCGTTTCTATTGGGAAAGAGTTGAAGCAAGCCGCAATTTTGCAAACAAGGTCTGGAATGCGTCACGTTTCATAATGATGAACATGAAGCAAATGGAAGAAGCGGGACTTGATTATAAGTGCAAGGATATCGACATCAATATACTTGAAGATGCCGACGCTTGGATTTTGTCAAAGCTCAATACCTGCATCAAAGAGGTTACGCAGAACCTTGATTCGTTCGAACTTGGAATTGCCGCTCAAAAGGTACGTGATTTTATATGGGACGATTTTTGCGACTGGTATATCGAAATGGTTAAGCCGCGCCTTTACGGAAATGACAATTCTTCAAAGATATCCGCAATGTGGACGCTTCGCCATATACTTACGGATGCCTTAAAGCTCCTTCATCCTTATATGCCCTTTGTTACGGAAGAAATTTTCTGCACGTTAAAGGAAAGCGAAGGCGTGCTTAAAGAAAACGAATCAATAATGATTTCCGAATGGCCCGTATATAACGAAAAATATGAATTTAAGGCACAGGTTGTATCCGTTGACACAATAAAGGATGCCGTTAAGGCAATCCGTGACGTGAGAACAAAGATGAACGTTCCGCCCTCCCGCAAGGCGCTTGTATATGTTGTTTCAAAGGACAAAGACGTTCAAAATATATTTGAATCGAGCAAAAATTTCTTTGCGACACTTGCAAGTGCATCAGGTGTAATTATTCGGGAAGACAAATCGGGAATAGAGCCTGATGCAATAAGCGCGGCACTTCCGGATGCCGAAATATATATTCCTTTTAAGGAGCTTGTGGATATCGAGAAAGAGCTTGTACGGCTTTCGGCCGAAAAGGAACGCCTTACAAAGGAAATCGAGCGCGGAAGGAATATGCTTGCAAATCCCAATTTTGTCAGCAAAGCGCCAGAACGCAAGATAGAGGAAGAAAAGAACAAGCTTGCAAATTATGAGAGCATGATGGAAAAGGTTTGCGACAGAATAAAGACGCTCTCAAAAAATTAAAATTTTAGGACTTTATCCCGGAGGACAAAATGCCGACATTTATATTGGTTTTGTTGATTGTGACTGCAATATTTTTGATTGTTACGGTTTATCTTGTCTCTCCGAGAATTTTCAAAAAAGCGGACAGAAGTCCTTTTATGGGACATGTTTACGCACACAGGGGATTTTACGATAATCTGACGGACGCTCCCGAAAATTCCCTTAGGGCATTTAAAAAAGCCGTCGAAAAGAGATACGGAATAGAGCTTGACGTGCAACTTACACTTGACGAAAAGGTTGTTGTTTTTCACGATAATGATTTAAAAAGAGTATGCGGTATCGACGCACCCGTAAATTCGTTTACTTATGAGGAACTTAAAAAATTTCATATTTGCGGTTCCGAAGAAAAAATTCCTCTTTTTACGGAGGTTTTGGACGTTGTAGACGGAAAAGTTCCTTTGATCGTCGAAATAAAAATGGTTGATGCAAAAATCCGTATATGCGAGCTTGCAAATGACATACTTATGAATTATAACGGAAAATATATGGTTGAATCGTTTCATCCGTATGCCGTTAAGTGGTTTAAGGATCACAGACCCGAAGTCCTTCGCGGGCAGCTTTCGTGTGATTTTGTAAAGGAAGGCACAAAGGAAACGTTCGGAATGTGGCTTGTGCATTACCTTCTTACAAATTTTATGTGCAGGCCCGATTTTGTCGCATATTCGTGTGAATCCTGCAATAATTTGTTTTTTATTTTTTCAAAGCTTCTCGGTGCTCTTCCCGTTGCATGGACGGTAAAAAGTCCCGAAAAGCTCAAGGAAATAAAAAACAATTATAAGCTTTTTATTTTTGAGGGCTTTGAGCCCGAAAAATATCTTTAGGGCAAAAATATGAAAGACCTTAAAAGAAAAAAGATTATTAAGCGAAGACGAATGACGGTGCTCGGAATCATAATTTTTCTCTTTGTGCTTCTTTTGTTTTTGATCAGAGGACTGGTCGGAACGGTAAAGGAAGCATGGGAGGCGGCAAGTGTTACTCCGACACCTTATCCCACGCTCTATGTTAGAATTACACCGACTCCGACACTGACACCCACAATTTCCCCCACACCGGGACCTATTGCCATAATTGATCCGGGGCACGGCGGGACGGACGCGGGTACCGATATACAAGGCACGGCCGATACGGTCGAAAAAACGATAAATCTCGAAATTTCAAAATTTTTAAAAGAAAAGCTTGAGGCTCTCGGATTTACCGTTATCGTGACAAGGAGTGCGGACACTTTTGTTTCGGTTTCGGACAGGATCAAAACGGGCAAAAATGTCAAGGATTCAACCGTTCCTGCCGTATTCATAAGCATTCACCAAAATGCGGCTTCGATTGATTTGACCGATGTGTCGGGATGTGAAATTTATTATAACGATACCGGAAACGAAAACAACAAAATGCTTGCGGAAAGCGTTTTAAAGGAAGTTTGCGAAGAGACGGGTGCGAAGGAGAGAGGCGTTAAAACAGGTGACTTTGACATATTGTCAGGCGATTTTGATGTTCCGGCAATTCTTATAGAATGCGGATTTATGACATCAGATACCGAATATGAGCTCCTAAAGAGCGATGATTACCGCGAAAAAATCGCGGAAGGCATAGTTAGCGGACTCTTAAAATATTTTAAAAAGGCAGCAAAGACAGGGAATTAAGATGGGGAACAAATTAAGCATAAAGCATACAATATGTGCGGGTTGCATCGCCTATGTGGTTCAGGCAATCGTCAACAATTTCGCACCGTTACTGTTTGTGAATTTTTCAAGGGAATACGGATTTTCGCTTACCGCACTCGGATTCCTTGTTTTCTTAAATTTCGGAATACAGCTCATAATCGACTTTTTTTCGCCTAAGGTGATCGACAAAATAGGCTACAGAGGCTCGATAATTTTTGGACATGTGTTTGTGATAATAGGTCTTGTGGGACTTTCTGTTTTGCCTGATATATTTCAGAACGCGTATCCGGGCGTCGTCCTAAGCATTTTGTTTTATGCTGTCGGCGGAGGCATAATAGAGGTAATTGTGAGCCCCATGATAGAAGCGTGTCCGACCGAGAACAAGGCGGGCGTGATGAGTTTTTTGCATTCGTTTTATTGCTGGGGACAGGCTTTTGTAATAATTGTAAGTACGGTGTTTTTTGCCTTATTCGGTATAGAAAACTGGCATACGCTTTCGGTTTGCTGGGCGATACTTCCGGCACTTAATGCGATTTATTTATTCTTTGTGCCGATTGATGTGAATACTGAAGAGGAGAGCAGGGCGGGATATCGTGAGCTTTTTTCAAACGGTATCTTTTGGATTCTTTTTATTCTCATGTTTTGTTCGGGTGCTTCCGAGCAGAGTATGAGCCAATGGGCATCAACCTTTTCGGAAAGCGCACTTAACGTAAGCAAAACAGTCGGCGACTTATGCGGACCGTGTCTCTTTGCGATATTTATGGGCGCATCAAGAACATTTTACGCAAGATTTTCCGAAAAGATAAAATTGCAAAGATTTATGATATACAGCTGTTTCCTCGGAATATTTGCATATCTTCTCGCAATAATTTCGGGAAATCCGGTTATTTCCCTTGTGGGATGTGTTCTTGTGGGAGCCTCGGTCGGAGTGCTCTGGCCGGGCACGTTTTCACTTGCCTCATCAAAGCTTCCGAGCGGCGGAACGCTTATGTATGCGCTTCTTGCGCTTGCGGGGGATTTGGGATGCAGCGCAGGGCCTGCCATTGTCGGGATAGTTGCGGGTTGGTTTAACGAAAATCTTAAGAAAGGACTGTTCATTGCATTAATTTTCCCGATTGCAATGATAATTACCATCATGAAGGTAAACAAAAAGCTTGCGGGCAAAATCCTGAAGGACAAAAAAACATGGATCGGCGTCTGTGCGGCGGCAATTGTTGTTACACTCTCTTCTTTTGCGGGCGGCTGCGGCACCGAAACGGCAGTTACAACGCCGACACCCACACCGACCAAAATTATTATCGAAACTCCGGTGCCGCTTGTTACGTCGACACCGACCCCCACTCCGACACCGACTCAAACACCTATGCCGGAAAATACGGCAACACCCACACCTACAAGAAAGCCTACATTAACACCTACACCGGAAATCACGGAACAATTTGAAGGTGTTACGATTATGCCGAGTACAGGCACGGTATTTGCCACAGATTCGATTAACATAAGACGCGGCCCCGGAACGACCTATGGAGTTGTCGGCGGCGGCAAAATCAACGAAGAATTCAAGGTTACCGGCGAAACATCAAACGGCTGGTGGCAGATATCCTACAACGGCGGAACGGCATATATAAGCAAGAATTATTCGGCACTCAAAGGATCAACGCCTACGATTGCACCGACTGATACGCCTGCACCGACCAATACACCTATGCCGACTAATACACCCACACCCACAACCGCCGCAAAGCCTGATTTTGGGTCATATGTAAATTTCTCGGGAACATCTTATATTGCGGTTGATGCCAAAACGGGTGCGGTGCTTCATGCATATAACGAAAACAAGCAGGTAAGCCCGGCATCCCTTACAAAGATGATGACGGCTGTTGTTGCTGTTGACCAGTATTATATAACCGATACATGTCCGAATCCGATTGAGGTTATGTGCTGGAATGACATTATCGACCTTGACGGCAATGTCATAAAGGGAATCGATAACGATATGACAACTCTTGTAAGCCGTATTGAGAGCAGTACCGGAACGGAACTTACTTATAAGGACTGGCAGACGGCAAATTATACGGTAGAAGACAGACTTTATCAAATGCTTGTATACAGCTGTGCGGATGCGGCATCGGCTCTTGCATATATGGTTGAAGAAAATTATGAATTCTTTGTTGAAGAAATAATGGCAGACAAGGCAACGGAGCTTGGACTTACGGGAACTCATTTTACAAATGCCATAGGTGCGGACGAGGATTATACATCTACGGGCGGTCCGGATTATTCGGGTAATGTGTCAACGGCATCCGATCTTGCAAAGATTGCCGTTGAGCTTATGAAAGACGGAACACTCAGGGAAATAGTTAAGACAAAGACCTATACCGTTAAAGCAAACGGAAACATTTCGTCTGCGGTGCTTTACAATTCAAATCTTTTGCTTACGGATTCGGCATATCAAAGCGATCTTTATTCGTGCATAGGAATTAAGACGGGGCATACGGACAAAGCCGGATATTGCCTTGCATCCTGCGGACAGTCGCTTGACGGACGCGAAATAATAGTAATTACTCTCGGAAACAATTCAAGAGCAGAGAGCGCCGAAGAAAACGCAAGGATTTTGGAATATATATTTAAATACGAAAATTAAACGTTACAGACTTTAAGAAGGTTTTGCTTAAAAATAAAAGCGAAACCTTCTTATGTTCATAACAAAACGAAGCATACGCCTGATATTTTTTGGCTATAAAATCATTAAACAAAACAGGTACGGTAAACAGATGGAACAGTATAACGGCAGTCAGATAGTTGTTTTGGAGGGCCTTGAGGCGGTTAGAAAACGCCCGGGCATGTATATAGGAAGCACGGGGCAGCGCGGCCTTCACCACCTCATATGGGAAATACTTGATAACGGCATCGATGAACATCTTGCGGGATATTGCGACAGGATAGAAGTGATTTTGCGCAAGGACGGAGGCGTTACGATTTCCGATAACGGACGCGGTGTGCCCGTGGACATTCATCCGACCAAAAAAATCCCCACAATAAGAGTCGTTTATACGGTTCTTCATGCGGGCGGAAAATTTTCAAATTCCGTTTACAAGGTATCGGGCGGACTGCACGGCGTCGGCGCATCAGTTGTAAATGCTCTTTCAAAAAGGATGGTTGTAGAAGTGCGCCGTGACGGCAAAGTTTACCGCGATGAATATGAAAACGGCGGATATCCGGTAACGGAGCTCGAAAACGGACTCTTGCCCGTTGTGGGAAAATGCTCAAAAAGCGATACGGGTACAAAAGTCACCTTTTATCCCGATGAACAGATATTTGAAACAATCGAATTTAAGCCCGACATAATCACAAAAAGGTTAAAGGAATCCGCTTATTTAAACAAGGCGCTTACTATAATCTTTAAAGACGAGATAAACAAAACCGAAACCAAATTTTATGAGGTTGAAGGAATAAAGAGCTATGTGAACTATCTTACAAAGTCGGCCGAAAAAGACGGTGACGGCTATAAGATACTTTTGTCGGAGCCCGTTTATATCGAAGGAGAAAGCAACGGAATAGAGGTTGAGGCGGCATTTACGTATACAAATTCTTATTCCGAACAGATAAATGCCTATTGCAACCGCATAAACGTGGTTGACGGCGGAACGCTTGTGACGGGCTTTAAGTCGGCTCTCACGGGTGTTATGAATAAATATGCGAGAGACCTGCAAATTTTAAAGGACAAGGATGAAAACTTTGACGGCAAGGACATAAGAAACGGCATTGTCGCAATTGTGTCAATAAAGCATCCCGATCCGCAGTTTGAAGGGCAGACAAAGAGCAAGCTCGGAAATACGGACGCCAAAATTGCGGTTGATGATGTGGTAAGTAATGAAATCTCAAGATATTTTGACAAAAACATCGAGGAACTCAAAATCATTCTCGAAAACTCGATGAGATCATATAACGCGCGCAAGGCGGGAGACAAGGCAAGAAATGCTGTTCTTAAGTCGCTCAACGACGTTGACACAAGGAGCAAGCTTGCAAGCTGTTCTTCCAAAAAGGCCGAAGAGTGCGAAATATATATAGTCGAGGGTGATTCGGCGGGCGGTACCGTAAAAACGGCAAGAAACCGTAAAACACAGGCTGTGCTTCCTTTGCGCGGCAAAATTCTGAATGTTGAAAAGGCCCCGCTTGAAAAAATACTTACCAACAACGAAATAAAAACAATGATTGCGGCCTTTGGCTGCGGCATAGGCGACGATTTTGACATTTCAAAGCTTAGGTACGACAAAATAATCATTCTTACCGATGCCGACGTTGACGGAGCGCATATTTCGACGCTTCTTCTTACCTTTTTCTACCGCTTTATGCCGGAGCTTATCATGGAAGGAAAGGTATATAGAGGACTTCCGCCGCTTTATAAGGTGGAATATGAGACCGCCAAAAAGAAGGGAAAAGAAGCAAAATATCTTTTTAATGATTTTGAGCTTGAAAAATTCAGAAAAGAGGGGCACAAAATAGTGAACCTTCAGCGATACAAAGGTCTCGGCGAAATGGATGCGGATCAGCTTGCGGAGACAACGCTCGATCCTACACAGAGAGTCCTTGCGCAGGTGTCCATTTCTGATACCGTTGAGGCGGATGAAGTGACAACGCTTTTGATGAGCTCAAACGTGCCTCCGAGAAGAAGCTTTATAATGTCAGAAGCTCAATATGCGAAGGTGGATGTATAAAAGATTTTTGCACAAATTAAACAAAAGCGGATGCATAAAAGAACTTTGCAGATATTAAACGAAAGTGAGTAATACTCATGGCAGACAAAAATAAGGCTGAAAGTACAGCCGAGGTCATACAACTTGATTTTTCGGAAGAAATGAAAACTTCCTACCGAGATTATGCGATGAATGTCATAATCGACCGTGCGCTCCCGGATGTCCGTGACGGACTGAAACCTGTTCAGCGTCGAATTCTCTATGCAATGACGGAATTGTCGCTCGATCCCAAAAAGCCGCACAGAAAAAGCGCGCGTATTGTCGGCGATACGATGGGCAAATATCATCCCCACGGAGATTCTTCGATATATGAAGCACTTGTGCACATGTCGGAAGACTTTTCGATGTCGATTCCGCTTGTTGACGGACACGGAAACTTTGGTTCGATAGACGGCGACTCGGCAGCGGCAATGCGTTATACGGAAGCAAGACTTTCGGAAGGCGCAATGACGATGCTCGAAAATCTTGAGCATGGTCTTGTGGAATTCAGGCCAAATTTTGATAACTCGGAAAAGGAGCCGACGGTGCTCCCCGCAATGCTGCCAAATCTTCTTATAAACGGAACTACGGGAATTGCGGTCGGAATGGCAACAAACATTCCGCCTCACAATGCGGGTGAAGTGATATCGGGATGCATTGCCTATATGGATAATCCGGATATTACGATTGACGAGCTTATGACTTATATTCCGGGGCCTGATTTTCCGACGGGCGGAATAATCGTAAATTCCGAAGCAATAAAGGGAATATACGAAACGGGCGAAGGGAAGCTTAAGGTCCGCGCAAAGACGGAAATCGAAAACGGAGACAACGGCAAAAAAAATATAATCGTCACGGAAATTCCTTTTACGAGCAGCGGCAACAAGCAGCGCCTTGTGGAAAGCCTTGTTGAACTCATGAAAAACAAGACTTTTGAAGAGATAAGCGATGTGCGCGACGAAAGCTCAAAAGACGTAAGAATTGTTATTGAGGTCAAAAAAGACCGTGATGCAACAAATTTGTTAAACGGACTTTTCAAAAAATCGATGCTCGAGGACACTTATACCGTAAATCTTCTTGCGGTAAAGGAGCAGCAGCCGATTGTATTTGATTTAAAGAGCTTAATAAAGGAATTTGTAGATTTTCAGGAAGAAATTTATACAAAGGAGTACAAAAACAGACTTCTCCGTGCGGAAGAAAGAATTGAGGTTGTGTCGGGACTTTTGCGCGCAACGGATGTTATTGACCTGATTATTGAGATTTTGCGCGGAAGTGCGGAAGTGAAGCAGGCAAAGGCATGTCTTATTAAGGGAGACACAACGGGCATTCGTTTTAAAACGGAGGAGTCAAAAAAAGCGGCGGAGAGGCTTGATTTTACCGAACGCCAGGCGGATGCGATCCTTTCGATGCAATTGTCACGTCTTATCGGACTTGAAATTAAAAAGCTTCTTGACGAACAGGATACTTTAAATCAAAATATAGAGGAGTACAAAAAAATACTGGGCTCGGTAAAAGAACTTCACAAGGTTATAAAAAAACAGCTTAACGAATTTAAAAAGAAATTCGGTTCGGACAGAAAAACATATATCACAACAATGGAACAGACAAATTATGTTGTGGAAGAGAGAATCGAGGATATTTATATTTTAATCGACAGGTTCGGTTATACAAAATATGTTGACGTGAATACCTATCAAAAGGCGACAAGCGAGCAGTTAAAAGAATTTGTTTATTGCATAAAGATGAAGAGTAATGACAAGCTTTGCGCATTTACGGCGGAAGGGAATATGTACCGGGTTAAGGCACAGCTCATTCCGAAGACAAAGCTTAAGGATAAGGGAATTTTGATTCATCAGCTTATAAAGCTCGGCAAGGAAGAAATAATACTCTATATGGGTTATGAAGAGCTTTCGGAGTGTTCGCTCCTCTTTGCAACGGAGTCGGGATATGTTAAAATGGTTGCGGGAATCGAATTTGAATCAACGCGTCAGCAGGTTCTTGCGACACGCCTGGACGCAGGTGATAAGCTTGTTGCGATTAAGCGTCTTACGGCAACGGATATTCTGTCCGAAAACAGGCGTGTAATAATGATTACGAATGCGGGACTTGTTCTTTCTTATCCGCTTACGGAAGTTGCGGAACTAAAGAAGGCAAGCCGCGGTGTAAAAGGAATTCTGCTTGACAAAAACGACAAAGTGACATATACACAAGTGGTGGCACCGAGCGACGAAACGATTTATTATAAAGGAAACGAGATTTTAACCAAAAAAATCAAAATCGGAAAACGCGGTTCGAAGGGAAAAAAAACTTCTTTGTAAAAGGGGGCTGTTATGAATAATATCGACGTTATCAACACACTCAGCAATGTTTACTTTTGTGCCTATCAGGTTGATTTATTGACACATAAGTACCGTGAAATCTTTGCGGAAGACTATATGAGGAGCATTGTTCCGGCATCGGGCGACGGACTCACGGACATGTTTGACACGGTTTACCAAAGAACCTTTGAGCCATACAGACGAGAACTTTTTGAACTTAAGAATACGGAATTTATCAGAAAAAAGCTTGCCCTCGCAAACGTTTTTAAGGTTGAGTGCAAAACAATGTTTATCGGCTGGATTGAAATCTCTGTTATGGCAGTAAACCGTGATGCGGCAGGGCAGGTTACCGAAATTTTGATTGCGGGTGAAAATATTGACGAGCGGAAGCAGGACGAAATCGAAACCGAAGCCGAAATCAAGGCGGCATATGGTGAAGTTAAGCGCGCAAACAGATCAAAGTCTGATTTTGTTTCGAGAATGAGCCATGACATAAGGACTCCCCTAAATGTTATAATCGGCATGACGACGATTGCCGCGGAACACAAAGGCGATCCCGAAAAAATAGATTATTGCATCGAAAAGATTGCGGAATCAAGCAAAAGCCTGCTTGCACTCATAAATGAGATATTTGACATATCGGGGCTCGAATCCGGCAATATCGAGCTTGTGAAAGAGGATTTTTCGATTGCGGGTCTTATGGATAACGTTCTTAATGTGACAAAGTCGATGTCGGAGCTCAAGCATCAAAATGTTACCTTTGACATGTCGGGCCTCAAAAATCAATTTGTGTCCGGAGACAAGACAAAGCTTGAGGAAATAATTACAAATCTTGTGACAAATGCCATAAAATATACGGCTGATGACGGAGAAATAAATATTTCCGTATCCGAGGAAAATGCTGATGAAGCAGGCGCCGACTTTATTTTTGGGATAAAAGACAACGGAATCGGAATGACTGCGGAAATACGGAAGTGCGTCTTTGAAAATAAGGGGAAAAAAGCGGAAAAAGAAAAATCCGGCGGAATCGGACTTGTTATTACAAAGAAATATGTTGAAGCGATGAACGGAACCATTGATGTCATAAGCGAACCGTTACACGGAAGCGAATTTGTGGTGCGTGTTCGTATGGCACTTCAGGATAATGCCGTAAATCGTGTGATGGAGGGACGGGGCATCACAAAGCTCTCGGACATAAATTTAAACGGCAAACGCGCGCTCCTTGTTGAAGACAACGAGCTCAACGCAGAAATCGCAAAGGAATTAATCGGAATGACCGGAATTACGGTTGAACGCGCGCATGACGGAGCGGAAGCCGTTGATATGTTTACAACGTCACCTTTTAATTATTATGATATCATATTTATGGATATTGTCATGCCTGTTATGGACGGATATGCCGCAACCACGGCAATTCGCGCATCGGAGCGACCGGACAGCTCCATAGTCCCCATTATTGCAATGACCGCAAATGCGTTTGCGAGTGATATAAGAGCGGCTCTCATTGCGGGGATGAACGACCATATTGCAAAACCCATAGACAATGAATATCTTGCAAAGGTACTTATTAAATTTTTTGGAGGCATTATTTAAATGATTTATTTGGAATTTTTCCTGACGGGTGTCGGACTTTCGATGGACGCCTTTGCGGTTTCTGTATGCAAGGGACTCGGTATGACACGTGTCAACAAGCGTCAAATGTTTGTTATCGCGCTCTTTTTTGGTGGCTTTCAGGCGCTTATGCCGTTTCTCGGATGGCTTATCGGAAGCAGATTTGCCGGGATAATAGAAAACTTTGACCACTGGATCGCATTTTGGCTTTTGCTTTTTATCGGCGGAAAGATGATTATCGAAGCGATAAAAGAAGGAAAAAATCCAACAGAGGATACGGACAAAGACAAAAAGCTTGATTTAAAAGAACTTACCCTTATGGCGATCGCAACATCAATCGATGCGCTTGCGGTCGGAATCACATACGGACTTATGCCGGATCATCCGATTTATGCGGCAATTACGATAATCGGACTTACCACATTTGTGATTTGTATTGTGGGTGTTTATATCGGAAACATATTCGGTCACAGGTACGAAAAAAAGGCTCAGATTGTGGGAGGTGCGATACTTATTTTGATAGGACTCAAAGTTCTTCTTGAGGGACTCGGTATTCTTTCGATATAGGGAAGGGATTGTTTATGAAGAAGGTTATTACTTACGGAACTTATGATTTGATTCACGTCGGACACATAAATTTGCTGAGACGCGCAAAGGAGCTTGGGGATTATCTGATTGTGGCTCTTTCGACGGACGAATTTAATGCGGGAAAACACAAGGAAGCGTATCATTCTTATGAAGACCGCAAAAAAATTCTCGAAGCGATAAGATATGTTGACGAAGTAATTCCGGAAACCTGTTGGGAGCAAAAGATTGACGATGTTGTGTCAAACAATGTCGATATATTTGTTATGGGAGACGACTGGAAAGGAAAGTTTGACTTTTTGTCAGATTATTGCGAAGTAATCTATCTTCCGCGTACGGCGGGAATTTCAACAACCAAAATAAAAACGGATCTTCACGGATAATTAAGGATATTCATAATCCGCTTCGCTGATTGTCATTATAAAAAATTAATGGGTTTGTTCTTAATTTTTTTGTAAACCCGCCGATATATAATTCAGGAGCTGTGAGAAGCCAACAAAAAGTAATGTAAATTTTAACGGAGGATGACACAATGAGAATTGATGCAATGTCTGAGATTTCCCAAATTTATCAGGCAAACGGCAAATTGAAAAAGGTTGATTCCACCAAAGCTATGTCGAGAGACAGCATACAGATTTCCGACTTCGGTCATGATTTGCAAGTTGCGAGAAATGCAATTGCCGAGACATCCGATGTCAGAGAAGACAAAGTGGCTGAAGTAAAGACGGCTTTTGAAAACGGCACATATTCCGTTTCAATGAGCGCTTTGGCAGATAAGCTGCTTAATCAGTCGGCAGAAATAAAATTTTAAGGCTTATGTTTTAAAATGACACGTGGTACCGGGACGGTGCCACGTGTTGTGACTTAAGAGGTGTTTATGGCAGGCTTGATGGACAATTTGATTGAAACTCTTGAAAAAGAGGAAGAATTATATTTGACTCTCATACCGCTCGCGGAAGAAAAAGCGGGTGTTATCATAGAGAATGATTTGAAGCGTCTTTCCGATATTACGGAGAAGGAGCAGGAAGCCGTATCCGTAATTACGAATCTCGAAAAGAAGCGTGCCGAAATCATGAAGAATATGGGAATTGTGCTGAATCGCAAAAATTCCCAAATGAAGCTTGACGATTTGATCGCATTAATGTCAAAAAATGCCGACACAAAGGAAAGATTGATTAATGTAAAGGGCAAACTTCACGATACGCTTACAAGGCTTAAGACCATAAATAACCGGAACGAAAAATTAATCAGGGAATCACTAAATATTTCCGAATATCATCTGAACATGATAAGGTCGGAAAGGTCATATATAGGAAACAATTATACAAGACATGCCGGGCAGTTTGATATGCCGCTTACGGGAATGTTTGATATGAAGAATTAGAGATGTTTGGTATGAAAATCAGAGATAGGTGCGAGTGCCTATCTTTTTTTTGTCTCAATTTATGAATTATGTTTGAAATTTGTATGATTAAAGGTTGAAAAGGGTGGTCCGGAAATAAAAAAGTGGTAAAATGGCGGAAAACAGGGATTTTTTAATTTCATGCTCTCTTGGAGGTTATTATGGACAGGATAAAAATTGCGGTTATAGGACGCGATGAAACATCTTTTATTATGCACTCGACAATCGAAACGCTTAAGGCTGCGGGATACGATGCGGTATTTTCAAAGCCTGAGGTTTCGGCGATAAAGAAAAACGACGATGCAATGTTTTTTGTTATTTATTCGGATGCCGACCCGAGGTCATATTATGACGCATATACTCTTCTTAAGGATATTTGTATAGAAAAGGAAAGACGTGTTTTTGCGATAGGCTATAAGGAAGAAAATGATGCGCTCAGAAAAATTCTCACAGGCGATGTGCTTGCGGAAACGTTTACAAGACCTGTCGATTATTCAGAGCTTACCGAAAAAATAAAAAATAATGTCGAAAAGGTTCAAAACGATGACATGAAGCGTCATATTCTTGTTGTTGACGATTCGGGAGTGATGCTTCGCACAATAAAGTCGTGGCTTGAACCTACATATAAGGTTTCGATTGTTTCGTCGGGCGCAATGGCAATATCGTTTCTTGCAAACAACAAGCCGGATCTCATTTTGCTTGATTATGAAATGCCTATATGCACGGGCCCCCAGTTTATGGAAATGATACGGGCGGAAGCGTCAACGTCAAGCATTCCCGTGATATTTTTAACATCAAAGGGCGACCGCGAAAGCGTCAAAAGCGTGCTTTCGCTTAAACCCGCCGGGTATCTTCTTAAGACAATGAAACCGGAAGAAATAGTAAAGAGTATAGATGAATTTTTTGAAAGAGCAAAGCTTAAGAAACTTGAGTGATTTTTAAATTTGAAACTTTTTGACCGGTATATTAAAGTATTCGGACCGCCTATGAAGATATTAAACATAATCAACGAAAAACTTGCCGAAATTTCGAACAAAAGGCAGGAATGCAAGGAAATTAAAAAGAAAATAGAAGAAAAGAAGCAGGAAGAGCTTGAGCTTGAGATAAGCCATACTTTAAACAAAACAAACGAAATGCCGAAAAATTTTCGTGCGAAAAAGCACAAGGAAATTATTACGATTGCGGTTTTGAATATGGTTTTTTCGCTTGCGATTGCGGGTGTGCTTTGCGCTTATATGTATGTCAACAAGCAAAACAGCTATGAGGATACGGAGCTCGGAGCACAGGTTGAATCGGCGAAGATGTCTGTGAATCTTATTTCCGTTATGCGTGATGAGCAGGAAACGCTTTCAAAAATCGCCTTTTATATTTCGGAAATAGGGATGACAAAAGACGAAACCGTCATGTATCTTAAGTCTATTTCGTCTTTCGGTTCATATGCGGGAAAGTCATATCTTGTAGACTCGGAGACTAATATCGGAACACAGGTAAATTCCGAAAATCCGCATGCAAGAGAAGTGGACTTTTCGGATTATGATGAAATAGTAAGTGCTTTAAGCGTTACGGAAAGTGTAAACCAAAATATTACGGGAAAAGAAAAGGGTGATTTTGTAATTGGAGATGGGGAAAAAGAAAATGCGGACAAGCTGACACAGGGCTCCGAAAATTTTAAGACAGACGAAATAACGCCCGATCCCGAAAATTTTAAGGCAGACGAAAAAGTATCGCCGGATGATATTGACACCGGTAAGGACATGAAAGGTATGCCCATTAATTGCACGGATATTTTTGTATATGATGACATGTATTCGATTGCCTTTTACAGATCGGTCGAGGTGGACGAAAAAACATATTTTATTATAAATATTGTCGATATTGACGAGATTATTGCCGATATTGCGGAAGACGGCTCGATTGAGGACGGAACGGGAATCATCATACAAAGTGACGGAACGGTACTTGCGGGAGGATTTTTGAGTCTTGCGGATGTTACGGATACCGGGAATTTTTTTGAAATGTTTGAAGCAAAGTACGGTAATTCGTTTTTTTCCGGAAACAGTTTAAGCGAAAGCGGCAGGATCCTTGTTACGGGCCCGGATGAAACAAGCTGGCTTTATGCATATGCCGAAATATCGGGTATGGACGAGTGGTTTTATGTATATGAGGAAACAAGCGAAAATACGATTATAACGCGTCAAAACGCGATTTATCTTGTTTTGATAATTGTATTTGCATGCATGCTCGGATTTATGGATGTGTTTGTGATTTATCGTCAGAACAGAATTTTAAAAAAAGGCTTAAAGATGTATGCGAGACAGAATTTTGAACTCAATGCCGCAAGCCGCGAAAAAGACAGATTTATTTCGAATATGTCTCACGAGATCCGTACGCCCATAAATGCGGTACTCGGACTTGACGAAATGATAATAAGGGAATCGGGTGAAGAACAGATAAGGGATTACGCCGCCGACATAAAGAGCGCGGGAAGAACGCTTCTCGGGCTTGTAAACGATATACTTGATTATTCGAAGATTGCGTCCGGCAAAATGAATATCGTGTGTGATGAGTATGAGCTTTCGTCCGTCATAAACGATCTCATGAATCTTACGGAGCAGAAGGCATACGAAAAGGGACTTGAATTTGAACTTGATCTTGCAAGCTCGATTCCTTCAAAGCTTTATGGCGATGAACTGAGAGTTAAACAAATTATACTGAATATTCTTACAAATGCGGTGAAGTATACGGAAAAAGGCTCCGTTACGCTTAAAGTGGGATATGAAAAGAAGGATGACGAAAATATCGATCTTCTTGTTAGCGTAAAGGATACGGGTATCGGAATAAAACAGGAAGAACTTGACAAGCTTACAAAGCCTTTTGAGAGACTTGACGAAAAGAGAAACAAGTCGATTGAGGGAACGGGACTCGGAATGAGCATCGTGACAAGTTTGCTTTCGGCAATGGGCTCGGCTCTTCACGTCGAAAGCAAATACGGCAAGGGCTCGACGTTTTCTTTCAGGCTTACTCAAAAAGTGATTTCTTATACCGAAATCGGTGACCTTAAAAAAGTGAGAGCGGAAGCAAAGAAGGCAAATGCCGCATACCGCGCAAAATTTATTGCGCCGGATGCGCGGATTCTTGCGGTTGACGATACGCAAATCAATCTTACCGTGTTTAAGGGACTTTTGAAGGAAACAAAGATCAATATAGATACGGCACAATCGGGACCGGATGCCTTAAAAATGATCCGTGAAAACAAATACGATATTATCTTCATGGATCACAGAATGCCCGGAATGGACGGAATCGAGACCTTAAACGAAATAAAGAAAATGGGGCCGGAAGTCACCTGCATCCCCGTTGTCGCGTTTACCGCAAATGCGTCCGCGGATGCGGTCACAATGTATAAGGAAGCAGGATTTTACGGCTTCCTTGCAAAGCCCGTGAGCGCGGAAAAGCTTGAAAATCTGTTAAGAGAACTGCTGCCGGAAGAACTTATTTTGAGTGCGGAGACCGGTGACGAAAAAACAGGAAAAGATGCGGCAGACGGAAATAAAAATATGTCTGATGAAAACATAAATGAAGCGAATTCAGATAAGGAAAATTTCCCTGTAATATTCGGTATTGACTGGGAAGAAGGACTTAAAAATTGCGGTTCACGGGAAGTACTCATGGCTGCCGTATATGATTTTATTCATACATCAGACATGAAAGCTGAAGAAATAAGAGAATATTTTAATAACGAAGACATAAGAAATTATACCGTAAAAGTGCATGCCCTAAAGAGTGCCGCAAGGCTTATCGGTGCGATGCGCTTGTCTGCTGATGCCAAATATCTCGAAAATTGCGGTGATACGGGAAATTTAAGCGAAATCGGGAGACTCACCGATATACTTTTAAATGAATTTTATGCGCTTTCACATTCCTTAAAAGAAAATTTTAAGGAAGAAAAAAAAGAACATGATATATCCTTAAGCGATTTGAAGGAAGCCTATTCGGAAATAAAGGAAAAGGCAGCGGCATTTGATTTTGATGCGGTTGACAAAATCATAAAAATGCTTTCAGATTATAATATTCCCGAATCGGAAAAGGAAAACTTTGACCGCCTCACAACTGCCGTAATGAATGTGGATCTTGACGGAATAATGAAAATTGTGGGATGAAAAAGATGGCTGCTGTGTGCAAGCAGAAAATGCAGGGCTCTAAGCCAAAAGTTATATTTATTGCAGCAATAAATCTCTCGGTACTGATATGTGCCGGGGGATTTTTTATTCTATATTTGTTTTTGGTATTAGTTTTTTTGCGGATTGAACCGATAAAAAATATAGGAAATTTTTTTGAAAGGAGATAAATTATGAGCTTAATGAGTGCAATGTATACCGGTGTTTCGGGGCTGAATGTAAATCAGCGCGGACTCACAACGGAAGCTCACAACCTTTCAAACGTTGAAACGACCGGATATGTGCGTCAGCAAATAGTCACGACGGACGCTTTTTATACACAGGCGGGCTCCAATGCAAAGGGCATTTTGATGGCAGGTATGGGCTCGAGCGTTGCCTGCATCAAACAGGTACGTGACACTTTTCTTGACAAGACATACCGTGAGGAAGTGGGACGCGAGAATTATTACCGTCTTCAATATGAATCGACAAACGAAATAGAGGATATATTCGGCGAAACGGAAGGCGTACAATTTCAGGATTCACTGGAAGAAATGAGCATTGCGCTCCAGGAAATGTGCAAGGAGCCGAACAGCATAGTGACAAGGTCTTCGCTTATTCAGACGGCGGTAAGCTTTATCGGGCGTGCGGAAGAAATCTACAATCAGATATGCGATTATCAGACAAGCTTAAATACACAGGTAGAGACTTATGTCGACCGCATAAACGAGATTGCGTCGGAAATAAGCGAAATTAATCACAAGATTCAAAAATATGAAGCGTCGGGCGCGGAAAACGCAAATGACTTAAGAGACCAAAGAAATACGCTTCTTGACGAAATGTCGGAGCTCATAAAAATAGATTATAAGGAAGCCGCAAACGGCGTTGTGACCGTTTATGCGGAAGATTATGCGATAGTTACGGAAGATTTGGTATACAAAATCGCAACGAAGAACGTAAGCGAAGATTCAAAAATGATAAAGCCCTATTGGGTGGATTACGGCGGGGTCGATGTGTTTGATTTGAGCTCCGTTCCGTCTACGGATGCAGATTCTGATATCGGTGCCCTAAAAGGGCTTTTGATTGCGCGAGGCAATAAAGAGGGAAGATATACGGACATTCCGAAGCGTCCCGAAACCGATGAATATACGGACGAGACGGGTTGGTTTGACGAAACGGCTTATGATGAAGCTTTAAAAAATTACAAAACGGAAGTGGAAAGTTATGAATTAAATATCGAAAGCTCAGTCTGCGTGAGCGTAGAGGCGCAATTTGACAATCTTATTCACGGCATTGTGACTGTAATAAACGATATTTTGTGTCCGAATACCGAGGTTGAACTCACAGACGGAACAAAGATAAAAATACTTGATACCGAAAACGCTCCTGTCGGAATGGATTCGGAAAATACATACGGAGAGGCACTTTTTAACAGAAAGTCGACGGACAGATATACGCGCGAGACGATAACGATTGTGAACGACGACGGTACGACAGAAACTAAGGAAGCATATGTTTATAATGAAGAAGACGGGAGCAACAATTATTCGCTTTTTACAATCGGCGAAATAACCGTAAATGACAATGTACTCAAAAATCCGTCGCTTCTTCCGCTTTCCGACAATGCGGGCACGGGCGACTTTGACATAGACAGGTGCGACGCGCTTCTTTCCGCATGGGATGCCGAATTTGACACGATTTCGCCGAGTGATTATTCAAAACAGAATTTTAATTCCTATTATACGGAGATGATCGGGCTTCTCGGCACCAACGGTCAAAAATATAAAAATGTATACGACAGCCAGGAAAATCTTGTAAACAGTGTTGATAACTCACGTCAGGCGGTGCTTGCGGTTGATTCCGACGAGAGTCTCACAAATGTAATCCGTTATCAGCAGGGGTACAATGCAAGCTCGCGTTTTATAAATGCGGTAAACGAAATGCTTGAGCACCTGCTTAATACACTCGGATAAAAATGTGCCAGTTTTTTGAAAGGAAATTTTATGTCTTCAACCTTTTTTGGACTTACAATCGGAACATCGGGACTTTTTGCCGCAAAGACGGGTCTCAATACAACTGCACACAACGTGGCAAATATCGAAACGACCGGATATACGCGTCAGACGGTGAGCCAGAGGGCGGATACCGCAATTTCCACAAGCAATTCGTACGGAATGCTGGGAACAGGCGTCAAGGTCAAATCAATCGATCAAACGAGAAGTGATTATTATGATGTCAAATATCGTTCGACAAACAGCGAAAGCGGATTATATTCCGAAAGATATTATTTCATGAAGGAAGTGGAAGGATATTTAAACGAGATAGAGCTTGAAGGATTTACGACATCGTTTGACAATATGTACAATTCGCTTCAGGAGCTTTCAAAGGACGCATCGAGCCTTACCGTCAGAACACAGGTGGCAAATTATGCGCAGTCGATGTGTGATTATTTTAATTCGCTTTATACAAACCTTCAATCGATTCAGGACGAATGCAACTATGAAGTAAAAAATCAGGTTCAAAAGGTAAATTCGCTCGCAAATCAGATTGCGACTCTCACAAAGCAGATAAATACGGTTGAGGTGGGCGGAGAAAAGGCAAACGACCTTCGCGACCAGAGAAACAATCTTGTTGACGAACTTTCAAATATAATAAATGTTACGGTTACGGAACGCAGCATCGGCGACAACGGACTAAACGCATTCGTTGTGAAAATAGACGGAAATACTCTTGTTGACACTTATGAAGTAAACGAGCTTATATGTAAGCCGAGAGAATACAAATCAAATATGTGTGACATGGACGGACTTTATGATATTTATTGGGGAAACGGTGACGAGCTACATGCGAGCAGCGCGACAATGTCGGGAAGCCTGAAAGCACTGTTTGAAGTGCGTGACGGAAACAATTATGAGGATTTGACGGGCTCCGCCGACGAAATAATTGCGGGTGAAACACAGATTACGGTAAATGCTCCGAATATCCAAAATGTTGCTGATTTAAATATTCCGACATCGGGCACGCTTACGATAGGAAACGGCGATTATACCTATGATTCCTTTGAAATAAAGATGAATGACGACGGTGAATATACATATGTTTTTTCGCTTACCGAATCGGCAAGAAAAAATTATGAAGAGGGAACAAGTGTTGCCGTCGGAAGCCATGTGGATTATAAGGGAATACCTTATTATATGGCGCAGCTCAATCAATTTATAAGAACCTTTGCCGAAAAATTTAATGCTGTTCACAGGTCGGGGCAGGATTTGAACGGCGATGTGGATATATCCTTCTTTGCGGCGTCAAATAAGGTAACGGGTGAAGAATATTCGCTCGGAAGCTTTAACAACACGGCGGATACGGACATTGCATCGGTGACCTCCGATACGACCGATAATACGGTATCCTATTATTTGCTTACCGCAGAAAATTTTAAGGTAAGCGACAAAATAATTTCTGATCCTTCGCTTATCGCAACAACAACAAGCATAGTTGACGGTGTGAGCGCAAACGATGTTACAGAAAAACTGATTGACCTAAAAACTGATGTATCGATGTTTAAGCAGGGTGATCCGGCATCGTTTTTGCAGACGCTTGTTGCGGAAATCGGCATAGACACAAAGTCGGCGGGAGACACGACAAAGAGCCAGGAAAATATTTTGAAATCGGTATCGAATCAGAGACTGTCGGTTTCGGGAGTTGACAAGGACGAAGAGGCAATGGCTCTTGTGCGTTATCAGGAAGCATATTCCTTAAGCGCAAAAGTGATATCCGTCATGCAGGAAATTTATGACAAACTGATTAACGAGACGGGCGTTTGATTTTAGTTTGAACTTGTAGGGTTTGAACTTTTTGGCTTCGTACTTTCAAATTTTTTGCTCTTGATTTTTTTGTCAGATATTCCGATATAAGTTTTTGAGAACCAAAAAATAATTTGCAAACGGATAAATGAGGTTCATATGAGAATCACAAACAAAATGATGACAAACAATGCTCTTTATAATATCAACAACAATAAGACATTGCTTGATACTCTTGAAAATCAATATTCATCGGGTAAAAAAATAACCAGGCCTTCGGACGATCCGATTGTTGCGGTGAGAGCGCTTAAATTCCGTACAAATCTGGCGGAAATCAAGCAATATACCGAAAAAAATATTCCGGATGCCCTTAACTGGATGGAAGTGACGGAAGGGGCTCTCGATACGATAAACGGCTTGATTTCGTCGATGAATACCTATTGCAATCAGGGCGCAAACGATTATCTTACGGCGGAAGACAGAAATTCCATAGTGATAAATCTTGAGCAATATGCAAACCAGCTTTATAACGAAGGCAATACCAATTATGCCGGAAGGTATGTTTTTTCGGGATTTAAAACGGATACGCCGCTTGCTTTTAAGGAGGATTCGTCGGATACGGAATATGAAATTACAGAGCCGATAAGCGCCGATACGCTTGAAACGGTTTCGGTGATTTCGGGCGCAATAGACATAGACGATCTTGATCTTACTCTTGACAATTATTCAGAAAGCTGGGATGCACTTTATCCCACAATGCCTACAACAAACGAGGTTTACAGGCTTACGCTTGCTTATGACAACCTTGACGATTCGGTTATTGAGATTTCTTATACGGATACAACGGGATATGTTCACAGTACGGAATTCGGAACGGATTTTACGGCTCACGGACTTATGGTAAACAGTGTTTCAGCAACCGATAAGGACGCATATACGGTAGGAAATGAGGAAATAAATTATATACGTGAAACCGGCGAGCTTATACTCGGCAAAACGATTTACGAGCAAATGCAAAAATCGACGGATATTACGGCAACATATAAGAAAACGAATTTTGAGCAAAATGACCTTAGACCCGAGCATTATTACGATTGCACAACACGTGATACCATAACCGGCAAAGTCGTAAATTATGAGAAAAAAGAGCAGCAAATAAAATACGAAGTGAATTTTAACCAAAAACTTGCCGTGAATGTCGAGGGCTCGGATGCTTTTACCACAAAGATAGACAGAATGGTAACGGAAATAAAAAATGCCGTCAAGGCCGTTCAGGATGTGGAAGATCAAATTTCAAAGGTTGACAAGATGCTTGCGGATTCGAGCTATTCGGACGACCAAATATCAAAGCTCAACAGCATACGCGAGCAGCTTGAATCGGAATATACTCTTCGTACCTCGCTTATGACCGACGCGTTTCAGCGCGGCATTTCGATTACGGCGGAGGAACAGGAAAATACAAACGTATGTGTTGCAGACATTGGCGGAAGATATAAGAGGCTTGAGCTTACCGAAAGCCGTCTTACCGACCAGGCAACGGATTATGAGGAACTGCTTTCCGAAAACGAGGATGCGGATCTTGTTGACACAATAGTAAAATATTCGTCCGCAGAAACGGTTTACAATTCATCTCTTTCCGCAACGGCAAAGCTTGTGAGTGCGTCGCTGCTTGATTATATATCATGATGTTTATGAGGATTGCGAGGGCGTGAAGCACAGAACAATCAGGGTTTTATTTGACATTAAAAATAATTCGGAGGTACAAAAATGCTTGTAAAAACAAGATATTTCGGAGAAGTCGAAATCGACGAGGACAAAATAATTACATTTGACAGGGGTATCATAGGATTTGAAAATTTAAGAAAATTCACATTGATTTATAATATCGAAAACGGAGACAATTCGTCAGTCGAATGGCTGCAAAGCGTGGAAAACCAATCGGTTGCGCTTCCCGTAATGATGCCGTCGATTGTTGTGCCGGATTACAATCCCAAAGTTGAAGATGAGCTTCTTACACCGCTCGGTGAGCTTAAGTGTGATAACGTATACGTATTTGTAACGCTTACCGTGCCCAAGGATATTACCAAAATGTCAATCAATCTTAAGGCTCCGATTATCATAAATTCGACGACAAAGAAGGGATGCCAGGTAATTGCCGAGAGTGATCATCCGGTCAAATTCCCGATTTATGATATCGTTAAAAAAGACAATAAAGAGCAGGAGGTGTGAGATATGCTTGCTTTATCACGAAAAACAGGTGAATCGATCGTGATCGGAAATGATGTCGAAATTACCGTTTTGGAAATCAAGGGCGATCAGATAAAACTTGGCATTGACGCACCAAAGTCGGTTCCGATATACAGAAAAGAAATTTATATGCAGATCAGGGAAGCAAACAAAGAGGCAGTTAAGGAAACGTTAAATCCTAAGGATCTCGCAAAACTTTTGTAAGATATTTTAGCAAAACAAAGTAATGCATTATATAACATTGCATAATGTTGAATTACATAATGTTGCATTACATAACAATACGTTACATAAAATTACACGGAGAAGGCTTGAAAATGAGCCTTCTTTTTTTGACGGCAACCAAAGATTTTTTTTTCCGCTATACTTTTTTTTATGAAAATTTGATTAATGCGGTTAATGTTTTGTATTAAAATGACGATATAAAAGACAGAGATAAAATTTTGGCATTCGTTTTTTTGGAAAGGGGCGTTAAAAATGGGCATTGATAAAATAAGTACCGGAACTCAGG
>CAVJHK010000015.1:0-38973 GCA_963649295.1 Lachnospiraceae bacterium
TAAAGCCGTCTTCGGCTTTTTTTATTGCATCACGTTCGTTTTCCGATGCATTTACAACTACCGTAACAGTCTGCTTTGCGTTTTCGGCATTTGTACGAAGGCTGTTTACAATATCCTGAATCGACTGGGTAAGCGTGCGTGTTTCGTCGGCAAGGGAGCGGATTTCTTCGGCAACAACGGCAAAGCCGCGGCCTGCTTCGCCTGCTCTTGCGCTTTCGATCGACGCATTAAGCGAAAGCAAATTTGTCTGAGACGAGATGCCTGCTATCTGATCCGTCAGCTGGGCAACAGATTCGCAATTTTTGATAAGCGCATCAACGGATTCAACAACAAGCCGGTTTGCTTTCCCTGTTTCTTCGGAATCGGAGATAAGCTTGGACATTACCTTGTGACCGTTTGTAACGGCATGCTGCGAATCGTTTGAAAGCGAAAGCATCTTTTCGGAATCCGATTTGGTATTCTCTATAAGCTTTTGGATTTCCGTAATCATTTCGTTTTGGATTTTTATGTTTTCGGATGTATCCGTATTGATTTTTGAAATATCGTTTAAAAGCTCCGAGGTCGCAATAACGTTGTCATTTAAGGTATCCATGTTGTCCGTAACGAGGTTGGAATTGTCCTGAACGGATTTTACAACGGGTATTATGACATTAACAAGTCTGTCGCTCTTTTTTTGTTCGTCAATGATGCTTTGGAGCTTTGAATTGTTGTTGGCGATGGCACGCTTCATTGTGCCGATGAGTGCGCAGACGGAAACTATGATAGAGCCGAGACGCAGCATCATAACGGGAATTTCAAGTGCCATTCCGGAACGGAAGGTATGAAGGGTCGCAACCATTATGATAATATCAAGGATGTTTGCAAAGGTAACGACAAATGATGTTATTACGATGAAACGATAGTCAAAATAAAGGACATACATTATTATTACGGGGAATACAAGCACAAACATAAAGTCGTTTGCGGCTTCAAGCAAAGCCATTGTATAAAGAACGGCAAAGCAGGTCATTGCTATATAACGGAAATTTTCGGGGCGTTTATAAAGTGCCCACATGCTTATCATAAGTCCCGCAATCATTATTCCGAAAATCAATAAAAGCTTCGGAAGAGGATAGACTCCGGTAAGAAAAGCGGCCATATAGCCGACAACGGTAAATATGTCGATTATAAAGGTGACAATCATAACAAATTTGTTTACGCGTTTCAAAAAATCCCGGTCTGTTTGGTTCATATTTGACCCTCCCTGTAGGCTATTTTTTTGAACATAACATATATATACAAAAATTTCAAATTAAATTTGCCAAAATTTAAGCAAAATTGGCAATATGGTGAAGCAAGTCCGGAATTTTTATGTAAACTGCGTTTGTTTTGATATGCAAATGACGGGTAAGATTATTTGACATAAAAAAACGGGCAGGTGCCATAAGCCTCCGCCCGTTTTTTTTATTTTCCGCCCACAATTTTGCAATAGGCATTTGAAGTAAGTTTATATACAATCGTATAAAAAATTCCGAAAATTATGACGGTTGCGCCCGTCACAAGGAGCGCGAGCGCTGTGTTTTCCAAATTAAACATTGCAAGGAGCTTGAGCACAAGCGGAAATGCGAACATGGTGTGCATTACAGCCATGCCGAGCGGAAGAAAAAACACGGTAAGCATTTGCGAATTGATGCTTTTTTTGATGTCCTTGCGTGTCATTCCTATCTGCTGCATGATTTCAAATCGCGACTCGTCCTCATATCCTTCCGTTACCTGTTTGTAATAGATAATTGAAACGGTTGCGGTAATGAAAAGGAGCGATAAGAAAATTCCGAGAAAGAATATTCCGCCGTACAAGCCGCAGAAATCTGCTTTTTCCTGTGCCTTGCATTCCACGCTGTAGGAATAATAGTCATCGCCGTAGTCGAGATTATGCACACAAGCAAGTATTGCATTATAAAGCTCTGTTTGCTCATAATCCTGCAAATCCGTGTCAAAGGAATATCCGATCTTTATTTTGCAATTTTCGGATGTGAGCGAGAGTTCATCGTTAAAAATATTAATTAAGTTTGTCATATCACGTGTCACAATAAATATGGTCGGGAGAATATTCATTGCGGCCTCTCCGCTTCCCGGCATTTCGGAAAGCGTTTTTTTTATTGTCAAAACGGTTCCGTCATGCAAAGTAAGCATGGGAAAATCATAAGCCGTACGCAAGCAATAAATTAATATTTCGTTTTCGCCGAGAGTTTCCGATTTTTTCATGCAGTCATTGTATATGCTTAAGGGAATGAGTGTGATTTGCACCAGATTATTAAGCTCGGTACCCGCTATATTATCGACAATGAACGGAGAAAGGGTGAGAGAAGCATCCTTTAAAAATCCGGTGACTGTGGTACTTAAAATCATTTCGGCGTTTTGTGGTATGCAATTGTAAGCATCAAGCACCGGAATTAATTGATTAAGGAAATATTCTTTTCTTTCGTCAGAATATTCTGTGTCTGTGCTTTCTGCGGAAAACTTTGCCCATACCGAAAAATCGTGCGGGTAACGCGTGTTTAGGCTTGCATCTTTTCCTATGTAAAGGCTTCCCGAGCCCATCATTATCACAAGCACCATTGTGCTCAATATGCAGACGGAGGCAAGCCCCGCACCGTTTCGCTTCATGCGGTATGCCATAGACGAAACGGATATGAAGTGGTTGGGCTTGTAATAGTAATGTCTGTTTTTTTGTAAAAGCCTGCAAAATAAAACCGATCCCGAAATAAAAATCAGGTAAGTTGCGACAATAACCATGCATACGGCAATAAAAAACGTGCCTATTGCCGCAAGAGGACTTTTTATTGAGAGAGCGAGTGCGTATGCGGCTGCAAGAATCAAAATCCCCATGATTCCGAAGATAAAATTTCCTTTCGGCGGTTTTTCTCCCGTGACTTCGCTGTGCAAAAGTGATAAGGCACTTGACTTTTTGATTTTTATGAGCCCGTTAATGTAAGTGAGCGCAAATATCGGGATAAAGACAAGCAATGTGTATAAAAATGCTTTTACGTCAAAACGAAGCGAGTATGTGACATCACCGCTGAGGAGCATTACCATAAAAGCTTCGGCGGCTTTTGAAAGGAGTATTCCGATTAAAAGCCCGATTCCGACGGTGGTGAAAAAGAGAATAAAAGTCTCTGTGAGGAGCAAAACCGCAAGATGCTTTTTTCCCATACCCAGTATGTTGTAAAGTCCGAATTCTTTTTGCCTTCTCTTCATCAAAAAGGAATTTGTGTAAAACAAAAAGATTAATGTAAAAAGTGCAACCACTAAAAAGCCAAAAGACAGAATCGAAAACATTGTCCGTCCGCCCGCCATTTTATTGAGCGTCGGCATGCCGGCAAGATAAAGCATGATATAAATCATTGCTACCGTTCCGATGCAGGTGAGGATATAGGGCAGGTAAAAGCGCTTGTTTTTGCGGATTCCGTCAATTGCGAGAACGGGGTAAAGGTTTGCTTTCATTGCCTGTTACCTCCCGACGTAAGGAGTGTGAGCGTATCCGAAATCATGCGGTAGAATTCTTCACGATTTAAATCACCCTTGTAAAGCTGATGAAAAATCTCACCGTCTTTGATGAAAAGGACTCTTTTTGCATGGCTTGCGGCTTTTACGGAATGCGTTACCATAAGAATCGTCTGGCCGTTTTTGTTAATTTCCGAAAAAAGCGAAAGAAGCTCGTCGGTTGCCCTTGAATCGAGCGCTCCCGTCGGTTCGTCCGCAAGAAGGATTTTTGGATCTGTAATAAGTGCTCTTGCAACGGCGGCACGCTGTTTTTGACCGCCCGATACCTCGTAGGGATATTTTTTTAAGATCTCGGTAATTCCGAGTGTCCGTGCAATCGGCTTTAATTTATTTGACATTTCCTCATATTTTTTTCCCTGCAATACAAGCGGAAGGAAAATATTATCCTCTATACAAAGCGTGTCAAGAAGATTGAATTCCTGAAAAACAAAGCCCAGATTATCGCGTCTGAATGCGGCAACCTCCGATTCTTTGATCTTTGAAAGATCTTTTTTACCAAGAATCACCGTCCCCGATGTGGGCTTGTCAAGTGCCGCAAGGATGTTTAAAAGCGTTGTTTTTCCGGAACCCGATTCACCCATAATGGCAACATATTCTTCGGGCTCGACGGTAAAAGTAACATTTTTGAGTGCTTCCGTGGAAGTTCCCATAAGGCGTGTCGTATATATTTTTTTGACGCCGTTTACATTTAAAATACTCATAAATTTCCTCCTGAACCGGTTATGCCCGAATGATAACAAAAAGGGGCATGTATATGCTATCGTTTAGCCTTACGTTTGCCCCTTTAATTATGACATTTTTGTAAGAAATTGAAATGAATTACGGTAAGCCAAAGAATTTTGCGATGAAAATTTTCTGAGCCTTCATATCACTCAAATTCACGTTTTGTTTTTGTCATGTCGACGTAAACGCTTGTGCCTACACCGGGTGCTGACTTAACGGTGATTTTGTGACCCAGATTATCGCAAATCCGTTTGCAGAGATAAAGCCCGATTCCGCTTGCTTTTTTGTCTGTGCGCCCGTTAAAGCCCGTATATCCGTTTTCAAAAATGCGCGGAAGGTCGGTCGCAGAAATGCCGATGCCGGTGTCGGTGACAGAAAGCGTATAGGTGTCTGACATTTCTATCGTAATGCTGCCGTGGTGCGTATATTTAAGCGCATTTGAGAGCACTTGCTCAATTACAAAGGAGAGCCATTTTTCATCGGTAAAAACACATATATCCAAAGGCTTATAGTGTAACTGCAGATTTTTTGTAATAAATTCCGAAGAAAATTTTTTTACGGCAGACTTTACGATTTCGTCGAGAGGGTATTCTTTAAATACATAATCGGTGGCAGCGGAATCAAGACGCAAATAGGTCATTACCATTTCAACATATTGCTCGATGCGGTTTAAGTCGTTTTTCAGGCGCCTTGAAAGGGCAGAATCCTCGTTTTGAAGCGTAAGCCGCATAGAGGCAATGGGTGTCTTTATCTGATGCGCCCATACGGTATAATAATTTATCATGTTGCAGTAGCGTGAGTCGGCCGTGTTTTTTAAGGCAATATGCGTATTGTTAAGCGCATCTATGATTAGGCGGTAATCTGCGCCGAGAAGTGATGAGTCTGCGGGAAAATCGGAAGCTATAGAGCAAAAAAGCGCTTCGCCCGGAATTGCGCTATCGTAATCCTCTGCATGGGGAAACGTTTTATCGGAAGCGTCTTTGCTGCAGCCTGCTGTACCGGAAAGCGCATATATCCCGCACAATTCCTCATGTGTATGCTTTATTTTTAAAAAATCAAGGACGGTAACCGTAATACCGACTGCGGCGTAAAGAACTGCGGGATACATTACCGCTGCGAGCGGCAGACGGTACAAAAAGAATGTGACCGTAAATATCACGATAAATATTCCGTATGTCACAAATACAAGACGTTTTTCTTTTAGGTATTTAAAAAATAAGTTCATATATCCCAATTTAATCCTCAATCAAATATCCCATACCGAATTTTGTCATGATAAAGTCGGTGAGCCCTGAGTCCGCAAGCCTTTTTCTGAGGCGGTTTACGTTAACCGACAAGGTGTTTTCGTCAACGAAGCTGTCAGTTTCCCAAAGCGCTTCCATGAGCTTTTCGCGGCTTACCGTTTTGCCTTTGTTTTTTAGGAGTACGGAAAGAATTCGAAATTCGTTTTTGGAAAGCGGAATTTTTTGGTCACGGTAGGTGAGAGTGTTGTCTCCGGTGTTCAGCAAAGCCCCTTTGTGTTCGATTATGGGGCTTCCCGCACCAAAATTGTATGTTCTTCTGAGCATTGCCTGCAATTTTGCCATAAGCACGCTTTGATCAAAAGGCTTTGCGATAAAATCGTCACCGCCCATGTTCATCGCCATTACCATGTTCATGTTGTCGGAAGCGGATGAAATAAAAATAATCGGAACGGTGGAAACCTTGCGTATTTCGGAGCACCAGTAAAATCCGTTAAAAAAAGGAAGTGAGATGTCAAGTAATATTATGTGCGGAGAAAAAGCCGCAAAGTCCTTCATGATATCACGGAAGTTTTCCGCACACAAGACATCAAGATCCCAGAGTGATGCCTGCTCCTTTATTGCGTCCGCTATTCCTTTGTCGTCTTCTATAATCATTAATTTGTACATGTGTATTGATGCCTTTCGGATGTGATGCTTCGGAAAATCGGTATGCTCGTGATACAAAGTATTCGGCAAGAACTTTGCCTTAAGTTTTAATTTTGTATTGCATTATTTTATGGTCAGTGTAAAGGCGTCATGTGTCATCTTTAGTCTGATCCTGTATAAATCATGATCCCAGGCGCGTTTTAGGCGTGAGTCGGTGACCGGAAAAGAATCGATTCCGACAAGTGTAACGCCTGTTGTGAAAAGCCCGGCATTACCGAGCGTGAATGATAATGTACATTCGCTTTTATAGGGGATATTTTTGGAAATCAAGTTACGTTTATCCGGAATATCGTGTGTGTAATTTAATTCATTGCCTGTTAAAATTTCTGTCATAACCGGTTTTTCGTATGTGATAAAATTTAAAATCACATCGCTTATATTTGTATGATCCTCAAGTTTAACCGCATTTTCCGCCTTATAAAGCGTTACCGTGCGACGGTAGGAACCATCCGGAAAATCTTGAAGCAAATATGCACCTATGATTTCTGCTGTTATAAAAGGTGTATTTTCGTTTAAATCGGCAATAACGTCTTTTGCCCCAAACTGCTTTCCGTCATGTTCGTCTGTCCCCATAAGTGTCGGGAGATTGTGGTAACAGGATTGCATTGTATGAAGCTCGTAGCGTTTATCCGAAAATGTTTTCTCTGTATATGTTTCGACACCGATGTCAACGAGCACGGGGTGTCCGTCTTTATAAAGAGTGATGCTTCCGACATCGTTGTGATTGTGTGAATCGCCGTTATTTCCCATTTTTACCGCAAGCGTAAAGTTATCCGAACGCACGATAAACAGTCCTGCGCTCGGGTAATAGATGTCTTTATGTGAAACGGATAAGGGAACATCTGTATTCATGAGCTCTTCATAATTAAATATTGTCTGCATACGATAATATAAGTTGGCGGCATTTACGGAGTCCGTAAAAAGTTCCCCGCCGCCTGCCCTAAAATCTTTTGCGGCAAAACAGGACAAAGAATTGTTTTCCGTTGCTTTTCCGAACAAATATTCTCTTACGCCCGCACGTCCGGCAACCGGCGAACAATCGGCAAAATTAAAATAATATTTGTCATCGACATGGACATTTAGGATGTAGGAAGCGATATTCTTTATCTTGTCCCATGAAAAGAAAGGCGTAAAAAGCCCGTCGGTTACGCTGTTCAGTATATTCATTGCTCCGTATAGGCACAATCCCGCATGGCGGTAGTACTCGGCACCTTCGTTGCAGCAGCCGTCGTCGCCGTAGTCCTTTAAAAAGTAATCGATGCTTTCGGAAGCTCTAAGGATAATTGCATTAAACATGGGATAAATTTTTAAATTTCTGCCGGTTTCCGATAATTGATTTTTTGCTTTTTCACTCCAAGGCGTTAAAAATGCTGTTATCAGCACATTTTGCGTGCACCATACCGTCCAGTTGCACATAGGTTCATCGTCCGCACCCATCCACCAAAAATGATATGTGAGATACGGAATGATGATTCTTCGCATCAAATTATCTTCGATGCAGGTAATGATAAAAGGAGACACGGCATTTAATTCGTTTTCAAGAAGACAGGCGGCTGCGGCAAGGAGCGCTCCCGTTTCGCACGCAAAGAGGTCGAGCACGGGACGTGTCACATCCGGCAAAATAAATTGCGGCGCGCTTCTCAAATAGGAATTGTGTGCCGGAAGCTGCCATGCGCTTTCTTCGCAAATCGAGTAAATGCCGTTTATGATATCATTCATAAACTGCCCTGTGTGCATGACACATTCGGCGGCAATCAAATCGCATAAAGCATCCCTTTTTTCAAAATATTTTGCTTCGAATGCGGCTCTGTCGCCGTCATGCTTAAAACGCATGAAGTCGGTGGCGGAAATTACCGGAAAATCAAAATTTAAGCGCGTTTCTCCGATTTTTATTATTTTTTCTTTTAATTCTTTTCCGAGCGTTTCGTAAGCAGAACGCTCCGATGCCTTCGGAAACGGGGAAAAGGGGACAGGTTCACCTTTAAAAGTTTTTGCAGTTTCAAAAAAACGTTTTTCAGTCATTTATATGTGCCTTTCATGGTTCAGTACGTCTCATAATTTTTCCTGCGCCCATTTTTTTGCTGTATGAATTTATTGTAATGAAAAAAACAAATAAGGGCAATATAAAATTAATTCTTAAAGGAATTTTTGCGCGCAAATAAGCTATATTGATTTTACGGAGATAAAAAGGTAAAATACAGACGTAATTGTAATTTTTGGAAAAGCATGAGTTGAGCGATATGATGTATCCTTTGTTGACATTAAACGATGGGACGGAAATCATACATTTTGATGCTTGATAACGGCAGACGGATTTTTATGACTGTATGGACGGAAATATATAATGAATTGTTTTGGGAGGTAAAAGGTGGCAGAGAAGGATTTTTGGGAAAAAGACATAAAACATATGCAAAACGAACCGGATGCGGAGATGATGTCCGTTTTTGACGTTCTTGCAAGGGGATATCTTAATGTATTCTGGATTAATCTTGAAGACGAAACGGCAAAAATACTGAAGCTTGACGGCTATATCACGGAGGGACTTAATAAAAACGACCGCCGTTTTTTTTCTTATTCCCAAATTCTGAATCAATATATCAAGGATCGTGTGCATCCCGAAGACAAGGAAATATTGTATAACAGATTAAATATAGATAATCTGCGCATGGTTTTCAAGGAAAAAAACGAATACGTGGGAAGCTATCGGGTGCTTGTTGACGGTGAAACGCATTTTTACCAGTACAATTATGGGAAGATGAACAATAATGCCTATATCGTATGCGGCTTCCAAAACATAGACGATGTCATGGTCGAACACGAAAAGCAGCGAAAAATTGAAGAAAAGCGTGTGAAAGAGGAAAAAGAGTATGCGGAGGTTGTTTCTTCGCTCTCGTCAATATATTCGACGATATTCAGAGTGAAACTTCTGACACATGACTATGAAGTCTTAAAAAGCGTTGCTTTTATGGGCATTGTTGCGGGGATAAAAGGGCATTTTGACGAGGTGAAGGATAAGATTATATCTTCGTTTATGGCACCGGAATCGTGTGACCTGATGCGCAAATTTTTGGATATAAATACGCTGAACGACAGATTAAAGGACAAAAATACAATTTCCACCGAATACAAAAATCCCGAAAACAAGTGGTATAAGTCGCGCTTTATTGTAAAAAGCAGGAATGAAAAAGGAGATGTGGAGGAAGCTCTTTATGTTGCGCGCGATATCACAAACGAAAAAATCCGCGAGCTTGAGCAGCAGGACCAATTATCGCATGCGCTTGCGGCGGCGCAGCAGGCAAACAAGGCAAAATCGACTTTCCTTAACAGCATGTCGCATGACATCCGCACTCCGATGAATGCAATCATAGGATTTACGGCTCTTGCGCAGACACATATAGACGATAGGGCACAGGTGCAGGATTATCTGTCAAAAATAAACACATCCGGCATGCATCTTTTGAGCCTTATTAACGATATCCTTGATATGAGCCGTATCGAGAGCGGTACGGTGAAGCTTGACGAAAAGCCTGTTCATATACCCGATCTTCTGCATGATTTACGTGCCATGATTCAGGGGCTTGCCGGTGCCAAAAACATGAATCTTTATATCGACACGCAGGATGTTGTCCATGAAGATGTTTTTACGGACAAATTAAGACTCAATCAGGTGCTCATAAATATCGTAAGCAACGCAATCAAGTTTACCCGCCCGGGCGGCGATGTTATTATTCGCCTTCGTGAAAAAAAGTGCAAAACGAGCGGACACGCGACATATGAATTTTCCGTTAAGGATAACGGAATCGGAATGTCAAAGGAATTTAAGGAACATATATTTGATGCCTTTTCGCGGGAATATTCGGCCACGGTGAGCGGTGTGCAGGGCACGGGGCTCGGTATGGCAATTACCAAAAATGTTGTCGATATGATGGGCGGCGAGATAACAGTCGAAAGTGAAGTGGGAAAAGGCTCAATTTTTACCGTGACTCTCACGCTTCGTATTACAAGCGAGCCGATTAAGTATGAGCCGATCCCTGAGCTTCTTGGGGCAAGGGCTCTTGTTGTCGACGACGATCTCAACACCTGCAGAAGCGTAAGCAAGATGCTGCGAGATATCAAAATGCGCCCTGACTGGACTGCGTCGGGGAGAGAAGCGGTAATACGTGCTCAGGATGCGGTTGAGGCAAACGACGAATACAAGGTTTATATAATAGATTATCTTATGCCCGATATGAACGGAATCGAGACGGTACGCAGAATCCGCAAGGTAATAAGCCCCGATGTTCCGATTATTGTACTTACGGCATATGATTGGGCGGATTTTGAGACGGAAGCGAGGGAAGCCGGCGTTACGGCTTTTGTGGCAAAGCCTATTTTTATGTCGGAGCTAAAAAAAGTGCTTACGCGTCCCGTCGGGGATGAAAAAAATAAAACGTCGCAAAAAGAAAAGGTGCTTCATGATTACAGCGACAAACGTATTTTGCTTGTCGAAGACAACGAACTGAACCGTGAGATCGCAACGGCGATTCTTGAAGAAACGGGAATAACCGTTGACAGCGTAAATGACGGTGATGTTGCGGTGGCGACGATAAACGGTGCGCACGCAGACAAATATGACCTCATCCTCATGGATATCCAGATGCCGAAGATGGACGGTTATACGGCAACAAGAGAGATAAGGACTCTTCCCGACAACAAAAAGGCAAATATTCCGATTGTCGCAATGACCGCAAATGCGTTTGAGGAAGACAGACAAAAGGCTTTTGCGTCGGGGATGAACGGGCATATAATAAAGCCGATAAGTATTGAAGCGATTGCGGAAGTGTTTGATAAGATATTCGGAAAAGAGTGAGAAAGGAACGATTTTATGCAAATTATTCCTATGTGTGATTAAAAAAATACAGTTGATGCGGAACGAAGATGTGCCGAGGAAAATGCCCCGGTATTTGTTACAAAAAACGGATATGGACGTCTTGTTGTTATGGATATCGATTATTATGAAAAAACAATGAGAAAAATATATGAAGCAAAAAATGTGACGGAAGGAATTTCGGACTTAAAAAACGGAAAAATCATAGATGGTGACAAAGCAATATTTAATGTAAGGAACAAATATGGAATTTGAATATACAGCCTCCCATACGGGAGGTGTTTTTTTGTCATCAAAAATTTTCTGAAAAATCTATAAAAAGTATAAAAAAATCGGGGGGGGTATTGTTTTTTGCGAATTAAACTGTTGGACTAAAATTGGCTTAAACTAATGTCGGAAGAGATTGCTTTTATATGAGCAGGCAGTGAAGCATATTGCCGGTTTCATTGACAGGCAAAAAAACGGCTGCAGGCGGGACACATGGGACATTCACATATGCGGAAATAGTTAATTTATGCCGAAAACGGAAAGGTGGGATGTATTATGAAAAAAAGAAATGTATTTGGATTATTGCTTATCGGAGTGATTTTTGCGGGAGTTTTGTGCGGATGCGGAAAGTCGGAAAATTCAGAAAAAAATGAAAATTCCGAAAATAATATCGCATCGGAAAATACGGAACACGAACCGATTACGATAATGGACGCGCAGCGTGATTATTCGGGACTGATCGCACTTGTAAAAGAAAAATATCCCGAAATAAATATTGAAGTCGTGCCTTATCGCGGACGAAACATGTCCGCTTACTGTAAACAGCAGCTTGAAACAGGCATTATGCCGGACATTTATTCGACGACGCAGGCTTGGGACCATAATTTGCAAAAAGAATATCTGATTGATTTAAGCACATATCGGGTTACAGAATGTTACAACAGCGCACGGCTTTCGGAATATGCGGTTGACGGCGGAATTTATCTTCTTCCTTTTGACTATTCGATTACGGGAATTTTGTGCAATAAGTCGTTGTTTGAGTGCAACGGGATAAGTATTCCCACAAGCTTTGCGGAGCTTCGCGATGTCACAATACCGGCTCTTAAGGAAAAGGGAATACAGGTTGCGGATTGTCTTTTGGATCTTCCGGGCTCCGCATTTCAATATTTTTTTAACGTTTGTTCGGGGAATCTTATGAATACGCTTTCGGGACGTGAGTGGAGAGAAAGCTTTACCGACATAAATTCAAACACCTGGGCATCGGACAGCGAAAAGATGGCGGCGTGCGCGGCATATTTTAAAGAGTGGATTGACTGCGGCATGATGGTAAATAACGAATACAGCTCGGAATATACGGCTACTCTCAATCATTTTATGGAAGGGAATACGGCATTTCTTGTGGGAACCGTGAAGCGTTTTACGGAGAATTCCGACGGAACGGGCGATGAATATGTTCTTGTGCCTTGGTTTGCTGAAAATGCAGAGGACAACACCTATATAATAAGTCCCGCAAGATTTTACGGACTCAACAAAACGCTTTCGGAGCCCGGAAATGAGCAAAAGCTTATTGATGCGGTTCATGTGCTTGAGGTTCTTTCGTCATATGAGGGCTATGTTGCGATAAACGGCGAATCGTCGACATATATGTGCTCGATAAACGATTTTGACGCGGGCGCGGATTCACCTTACAAGGAAGCCTTGCAAAAAGTAAGTGTCGGTCACGGAATGAACATGGTTTATACGGGCTGGGACAATTATCTTGTTGTATTCGGTGAGGCGATTGTCGATTGGATAAACGGCACAGGCACATATGAAGCGGCATTTAAGGCACTTGACAACAAAAAAACGGAAGTAAGAAAACAGGGCGCGACTTATTATGCTACAGTTACAGAGGAGCTTGATACCGTGGAAGCGGCACAGCTTTCGGGACAAATGTTTATTGAGGCAACGGGTGCAGACTGTGCGCTTATTTCGTATAACGTCTACAATCCGGAAGTTCATGCGCTTATGGAAAACAGCTATGGCGCAAACGGACATATTCTGCCGGGACTTTTGACCGAAGAATACATTACGATTTTCTTACCTACGGGCTGGTATGACACGCTTTTGACGATTACAAAGACCGGCGCGGAAATTAAGGAAATGGCAGCGTCGGGTGCGGATACGCGCGCAACGGGATATAAATATCCTTATGTATTTTTGACGGCGGACGGCAAAGAACTTGAAGATGACAAAACATATACGGCTGTTGTCTGCGGATACAATAAATCCGAAAAGGCGACGCTCGGACTTAACGACACGGGAATTGTGGGACTTGACGCGGCAAAAGCATATTTGCTTAAAGTCGGAACCGTTTCAAAGGAAACACTTGACAAATCACTTCTTGTTTCCGAAGGGACAATAAACTGACAGCTGCTTAAAAAACTGACAGGCTGCTTAAAAAACTGACAGCTGCCTTCGGCAAATTAAAAGGTACTTTTATAATAATCGGCAAAGGAAAAGTATGTCGTGATTAAGAAGATAAAAAGCCGTGGATTCGGGATAACCGTAATAATTGGTTCACTCCTGCTCGCAATATTTATTGCGGGCGGAGTTTTATTTTACCGTTATACACAAAGGCGCCTGTATGATGAAATAATTACGCAGCTTGACGAGCTTTCGGGGCAGCTTTTTGAAAAGCTTGAGCTGCAAATAGATTATCAATGGAATTATATATATAAGCTTGAAGAAGCGGTAAGAGAAAAGGAAATTGTTACGCGTGAAGAGCTTGCGGGTATTATTGTACGCATGGAAAAAGAGCTCAGACCGAATGGCAAAACACTTTACTTCCGAGTAATCGACGAAGAAGGTTTTTATTATACAAATGCGGGACGGCAGGGGCTATGGGTCGGGCTCGACATGCTGCAATTACAACAACAACAACAACAACAACAGTCTTTCCTTCTGACCAACTGGCTCGATGAAACAGTATATATGGCATTTGTCGTAACGCCCGACGCTTATACTTCGGTAGATGACAAAAAAATAGAGCGCTACGTGCTTCTTCGCCCAATGGGCGAAATGCAGGGCTATTTTCATTCGAGTGCGTTCGGAAGCAACAATGCCATATATATAACAAACTATCAGGGAAATATTTTGTCCGAGGATTCGGGATTTAAAGAAGAACTTTTTGTCGGGAAAAATCTTTATAATTCCATGCAGGATCTTACGTATCCGCATATGGTAAGCCTTGACAATATACTTGCGGCAGGCGAAAACGGCGATACGATTATCACGGATGTAATAATCGATAATAAGACCTATTATGTGATTTATGATAAGCTTCCGCAATATGACTGGGCATTTATGATGCTTGTTGACGGCTCGGATGTTGCGGGAAATACGGCTGAAATGGTAAATTCGATGCTTGTGCTTTTTTTCTGTTTTGCGCTTTTGCTTGTTGCGGCTGTGATTCTGGGATCGGTTTTTCTTGTACGCGTGTTTAAGGATCAAAAGCTTATTGCTTTTAAGGAAAAGAGCGAGCGCGAGCTTAAGAAAGCAAACGACAAGCTCCATGCGGCAAGAGTTGAAACGCTTTCGGCGCTTTCGGTCGCAGAAGAAGCAACACGCGCCAAAAGCAGATTTCTTGCAAATATGTCTCACGATATCCGTACACCGATGAATGCGATTGTGGGCATGTCAAATCTCATGGAATATTCTATTGACGATAAGGATAAGCTTAAATATTACATAAAAAAGCTTCAGACGTCGGGACAGCATATGCTGGGGCTTATCAATGATATTCTTGATTTGAGTAAGATTGAGTCGGGAGAAGTGAAGCTTAATCACGAAAAAATGAAGCTTGCGGAAGAAATTTCCCAAATCGAAAACATTATAAGATCGCAGAGCGGAGACAAGGGGCAGACGTTTACGATTCGTGTGCATGAAATAAGGCATGAATATTTAATCGGAGACGCGGTGAGGCTCAGACAGATTCTCTTAAATCTCCTTAATAATGCCGTAAAATATACAGGGAACGGCGGGAAAATTGTATTTGAAATAAGAGAAAACAATGAAAATACGGCATGTGATAAAAATAATACGGGATATGATACAGAAAACAATACGAATGAAATGCAGGAAGCTCTGAGTAAAACTTCGTTTACGTTTTCCGTAATCGACAACGGTTTTGGCATGTCAAAGGAATATCTCAGGCATCTTTTTGAGCCTTTTACGAGAGAGAAAAACGAAAATACCAAAAAGGTACAGGGAACAGGGCTCGGAATGAGCATAACAAAAAATCTTGTGGATTTGATGGGCGGAAATATCGGAGTTGAGAGTGAACTAAACCGCGGAACAAGATTTGATGTGACAATCGGATTCGATATTGATACAGATTGCAATATTTCGTATGTGGGAAGCGTGCTTCTTCTTTCCGACGAAAAAGAGCTTAGGGACAATCTCATTGCGTCGCTTAAAGAAACAGGCACAAAGCTTGTTACTTTTGACACGTTATCCGCATGCACCGAGCGGCTAAAAAAACAAAAGTTTGATGTAATACTGCTTTCGGGAATCAAAAAATACGGAATTCCGAAGGATATTGTTAAAAAGATACGTGCGGAGATAGGCGAATCGTGCAGTTATGTTTTTGCACTTGACTATGCATATCCGGATACGCTTCGTGACGCGCTTATGAAGAGCGGTTCGGACGGGCTTATCGAGCGTCCGTTCTTCTTTGAAAATCTTGTGACGGCGGTTAAAGGCGCACGTAAGCCTGAGCTCACGCGAGAAGAAAGAAGTAGGGAATCGGTTCTTTACGGAAAGAAATTTCTTTGTGCGGAGGACAATGAATTAAATGCCGAGATTTTGGAAGCTTTGCTTGAAATTCGGGGTGCAAAGTGTAAAATATACGGAGACGGAGCACAAATTGCGGAAGCCTTTGAAAAAGTAATGCCCGGCGAATACGATGCGATTCTTATGGATGTGCAGATGCCGCGCCTTAACGGTATGGAAGCGACAAAGATAATCAGAAACGGCGAAAATAAGTTTGGGGCAACGATTCCGATCATTGCTATGACCGCAAATGCCTTCAGCTCCGATGTGGAAGAATGTCTGAACGCGGGGATGGATTATCACCTTGCAAAGCCTATTGATATTGCGGCACTTGAACGCATTGTGGGAGAAATTGAGGAAAAGAAAAAGAACGATGCATTATGATTTGCGGACAGGAAATAAAAACGGCAGGGAACGACGTGCGGGCGAATTTTGAATTGAAAAGAGGTTTTTGATTTATTATGTTATATATTATGCGTCACGGAAAAACAGAATGGAATGCTTTATGCAAAATTCAGGGGAGAAGCGATATTCCCTTAAACGAAGACGGAAGACGGATGGCAGAGGCGGCTCATGACGAATATAAGGACACGCATATCGATATATGCTTTGTGTCTCCGTTAAAAAGGGCCGTCGAAACGGCGGAAATTGTACTTAAGGGCAGGGGCATTCCGATAATAAAAGACGACCGCCTTAAGGAAATGGGATTTGGAGAATACGAAGGCCTAAAAGACAGCTTCAAAATTCCCGATTGTCCGATAAATATTATATTTAAGAATCCCGAAGAATATAAGGAATCGATCGGCGGAGCAGAAACCTTTGACGAATTGTTTGCACGCACGGGTGAATTTTTGAAGGAAAAAGCGGATCCCCTGCTAAAAGAAGGCAAGGACATATTGATTGTCGGACACGGGGCAATGAATTCATCAATAGTATGCATTCGAAAAAAACTTCCGATAAAGGATTTTTGGAGTGCGGGACTTAAGCAGTGCAAGCTTATGCAATTGCCGTAGAGAGGGAAAAGCTTATGGAAAATTATATAAAAAGTATGATATTTATGCTTGTGATTCTTGTGGTGCTGCTCAGGCAGGCAATTGTCGGCATAATGGGAAAAGAGAGCAGGAAGCGGTACATACATCTTGTCATTATGACTATGGCATATGTGTTTACGGATTCCTGTTTTATAATATGCCACTATGCCGCAAGCGATTTTCCGAGTTTTGTTTTTAAAACGGCCGCATTTGTTTTTTATGTTGTCTATGTATGTCTTCCGTATGTCTGGCACAAATATGTAAGAAATTATGTCGGGCTTTCTTTTAATAAATATTTTATTGCACTCGAAAAAATACCGCTTCTTTTTCAGCTTATACTGATCGTAATATCGATTCCGACAGGCATATTGTGGGGCATAACCGAGGAATGTGTATATGTGAGAGGTTCGCTTTTTACACTTTTTTCGACAGTAAATCTGTTTTATTATGTTGAGCCTCTGGCAGATTTGGTTGTGATTGTTGCAGGCAAAACCCAAAAAAAGGAGCGTTATATTTTTCAGGCGGTGCTGATATCTGCGATTCCCCTTTTTGCCGTAATCGCAAATACATATGTAATTCCGGTTTATGATATTTATCCTTTTCAGCCTTTTTGCTCGGTAATTGTCGCTCTTCTTGCATTTTTCTTTATGGCGGAACAGGAAACACGCGCATTTCAAAAGGAAAACGAGCAAGTGATTACGAATGCTTTAAATACTGCCGAAGAAGCAACAAAGGAGGCACAGGCGGCAGGCAATGTAAAAACGGAATTTTTGCTCCGCATGAGCCATGATATCAGGACACCCTTAAACGGAATAATCGGAATGCTTGAAATTGCGGAAAAATATCCGGATGATCTGAATAAACAATCGGAATGCAGAAAAAAGGTTAAGGAATCTTCCAAGGTTTTGCTTGAGCTTATAAACGAAGTCCTTGATATGAGTAAGCTTGAGTCCGGTGAAATAGTGCTTGAAAATGTTCCTTTTGATTTAAACGATGTGATAAATGACACGGAAATGATGTTTAAGCCACGCGCGGAAGAAAATAATATCAAATTTTCACTTGATGCGTCGGGCGTTACACATAAAAAGCTTATAGGAAGTACGGTTCACTATAAGCGAATTATTATGAATGTCGTCGGAAATGCGATTAAGTATAACAAAGAAAAAGGATTTGTGAAAATAGTATTTTCGGAATGTGATTATGACGGCAAAGTGTCAAAGATCAAATTCGTGTGCGAAGACGGCGGTGTGGGAATGAGCACGGAATTTTTGAAGCTCATTTTTGAACCGTTTGCGCAGGAGAATTCCGATGCACGTTCGAAGTACGGCGGAACGGGGCTCGGAATGCCGATAGCAAAGAGCCTTACCGAAAAAATGGGCGGAGAAATTAATGTAACAAGTACGAAAAATAAAGGAACGAGATTTGAAGTCGTTATTCCTTTTGAAACGGATGAAAATTTTAAGGAACACAAGGCAAAAAATAAGGAAACACAGACGGCTTCGATTGAGGGCCTAAATATATTGCTTGCCGAAGACAACGAATTAAACATGGAAATAGCAAAATTCCGTCTGGAAGAAGAAGGAGCAATAATTACAGAGGCGTTTAACGGCGAAGAGGCGGCTGAAAAATTTAAGAAGTCGGCACCCTACGAATTTGACGTGATTTTGATGGATGTAATGATGCCCGTAAAAGACGGATATGCGGCGACAAGAGAAATTCGCGCGCTTGACAGAGCTGATGCTCATGATGTAATCATTATCGCAATGACCGCCAACGCTTTTGCGGAAGATAAGATAAAGTCGCTTGACGCCGGCATGAATGCGCATATTTCAAAGCCTATCGATATGGAACTTCTCATAAATACGATAGCGGGAATGACGGAAAAGAATGGGAAAAAGTGAGAATGTGCACGGATATGTCTGCTGATGTAAGACAGAAACCGGCGGTTTAATGATTCGGTAATGCTGATACCATATTCCGTTTTGGTTGTGGCAATTGTATTTGCTGCCGGCATCTGTATTGATTTGATAAGGCAAAAGGTGTTTGAGAAACCGTATCTTATTTTGGTTAATAAATATGCGGAAAAATGCTGATTCCTTTTGAGAATATAGTTGAATTCTGTAAGAAAATCGTCTTTGGAGAAGAGAATACGGATGAAAAAGGTAATGGTTAATGATTGAAAGAATAAATCTTTGGAACATAACTTATAAGAAAATGTAATTGCATTTTTCAATTTTTTCGTGTAAGATGTAGTTAAGAAAGCTGTGCATCAGCGGTGGGTTGACACCTAAAATCTGATACATTTTCCGAACGCAGGTGTCGGAGGTTGGCAGGCAACGGAAAAACCTGTTATTTTCCGGACATAGGTGCCGGAGGTTGGCAGACAACAGAAAAATCAACCGTGAAAAGGGAATGTTTGGTGCTGCGGCATGAACATTCCCTTTTCTAAATGTTATGGAATTAAGGGCTTGATTATGGACAAAAGACATGCAATTCAGATACTGACAAAAGCGGCTGAAATATACAGGGACAATCTGGAAAATCAGTAGGTATTGTTTCTTTATGGTCTGTCTTCGGATGTGAAAAAGCAGTTGAAGACGGAAGGGGGGATTCTGTCTTCTATACATGGTTATGAGGTGGCTTTTCACGGATATAATTTTCTGCATTTAACCGGGGTTAAATTAAATAAGTATGGAACAGCTTCGGCAATTCATTTTTACCAAAAGTGCCTGGATAAGAGATTGACAGAAAATGATTTTACATTTGCAAAGGATGGTTCCACAGGGCAGAAGCTGTATATATTGGAAAGTATGATGCAGATAAAAAAGAACGTAACAATGATAGGGGAGTTTACAGACAGAGGACCTAAGCTATATGCAGAAAAGGTGGCCGGTAATGTATGCGGATGTATAGGTTTTGTATGGGATAAAAATACAAAATTGAACGTGCCTAATACGTTGCTGAAAAAAGATATAAGAGATGTGACTGCTCAGTTTACTTATAAGGTGTTTGCTGTGATATCAAAGCATTATACGGATGATAAATATTCACAGATTGCTAAACTTGATAAAAGTATTGATTTGAGCAAATGCTATTTTACAGAGGAAATTGAAAGCTTGATAGAAAGAGATAAGATGTAGTATATTGAGAAAAATTATCAAATGATAAACGACAGATTGTTTTGGAAGAATAAAAAGATCTTTTGTTTAATGGAGAAGCTGAAAATAAAGTTAAATGAATGTTTTTATAAGGGAGAGTTTTCCTAAAACTCTCCCTTATTTTTCAGTGCGTAATAAAAAGCATATTGCTGCATTATTCCGGCGTTTTCCTTGTATGCGGGGAAGGGAGATAGGCCGTTATATTTTTGGCAGATTATTTTTGAAATCCAGGTGTCGACGGGGGCAAGGGTGGTTCTTCCGTAAGCAAAAAGCGATACACATGCAGCAACCTTGTTTCCCACTCCTTTTACGGATTTGAGGGCAGCAAGCAGGTTTTCGTCATTGAGTGCGGAAAGCATGCCTAAATTTAATTTGTTTTCGGAGACACGTTTAATTGCATCAGCCACATATTCCGTGCGGTAGCCGAGTTTGCAGGAAATTAAAATTTCTTTAAATTGTATCCCCGAGACGAAAGCGTTAAAATCACATATATCAGGAAAAAGATATACGGCTTCATACGGTGTTGTGACAAAAGAGCCGAACGCACGGCATATGAGTTCGATTGATTTTTTTATTGCCGGAATGCTTTTTCTTTGCGAAATTATAAAGCTTATGAGAGTTTCAAAAGGCTCCTGCCGCAGAATACGTATTCCGGATGCGGATTTTACGGCAGCTCTCATAAACGTGTCATGCGTGGGAACGCTTTCTCTTATCTCATGATAGTTTCTGCTTAAATCAAAATACGGAGACCAGACCTTTTCCCATGCAGAGTTATCCAAAAAGGCAATATTGGGTGATATAGGGGTTGACGCTGCAACCCCAGGTGAACCGGCTGCTTCAGACGAATAAAGTGACGGCTTACCGGTTTGATTTGACAGCGCATCGACAGGATTCGATAAATTAAAATTGCAGGTAAAATCCGATAATCCGGGATGCCGTCTAACACGGCACACATAAGGCATCACTTCGTATTCTTCGTTACCGTTATTTTTGATATACAAAATATTGTTTCCGGTTACAAAACGAAACATTCCCCCCGGAAACTCTTTTATTCTGAAGGCTTCACCGCTTTCGGATATTTTTTTTAAGTCGAAATCATCTTTTATTGTGATATGCATGTTCAGTTAAACTTCAAAATACCCGGCAAACTTTTTGAAGGTCGGTTTGAATAAAAAAAATTTGTCGATCGTCTTTGAAAAAAATCCTATAAGAGTGCCGTTTAAGAGCGTCATTATGATTGTTCCGAAATTTATTCCGACGGGCTTCCTAAAGAAAACAAATGTCATTATAATTCCGATTGCAAGAAACGTCATATCAAAAATCGTCTTAAAAACGGAAAGCCTTAAGCTGTATTTTGCCGATACCGCTTTTGTAAAAAAATCGTAAACCTGCGGATAAAGGTAGGTCTTAAAAAACAAGGCGATTGAAAATGATGTGAGAAGCACACCCACTATAAACAAAATTATCCGAACGGGAATGCTTAAATTAAGTGTCACATTTTCGTCAAAGCACGGCAGCATTCGCCACAGATCCAGGACTTTGCCGTAAATAAGACATGTTGCAAAGGACATAAGGTAAATCGGTTTAAAGCTCTTTATCGCAATGCAAAGAATTATAAAAAGTATTCCCTGGACAATGTATTCCGCTTCTCCGAATGTGACCGCGCCGAGCTTGACGCTCAGAATATATGCAGGTGCCACAATCATTGATATTCCGAAATTGACACGTGTGAGAATTGCTACGGCAAGCGAGAGAAGTATTATTGCGATTAAATAGGTGAGCTCCGACGATAAGGTGATTTTTTTCATGGGTAAAATTTTCTTTCTGATTTTTTTTGATCCCGAGGATTATACACCCGGAGAAATATGAAATGCAACCGGCATTTGGTAGACGTTAAAAATTCGATTTATTTTAAGCGGATTGTTAAAAATATCTGCGGAAATTCTGCATGAGTATTTGCAAACGGTTATGAGGCTTTAGAAAAGTTTTGTTAATAATTTATTTATTATTGACAAATACACGTAACAGTTATAACATCACATAGAAAAATGAGATAGAGGCGCGGTTTTATAATAAACTGTCACGGTGAATTTCACAATTGCCGGTGCGAGTGACAAATAGGATAAACCGCCGAGGTTTTGCATTTGATGCCGGTCGATGCAATTCCGGGACAACGCAAAATATGCGTTGTACTGTCACTTTTGTGAAAGTGGAGAGCTATCGTAACGAAGAATTTAAGGTCGTTTCAGGTGCTCACATCTGTACGACCTTTTTTTTATTGTATAGGAGATTTCTTCAAATTTCCATATGAAAAAAATGCTCCGTTTAAGGGTGGTTTATTTTAAGAAACTTCGTCCCTATACGGCAAATTCTTTCAAGTGACCTGTCTCAAAAAAATAAGGAGGAATGATATGAAGAAGAAGAACAATGTTTTGATTGCAACGATAGTATTTATTGCTGTAGTAATTATAGTTGCAATCGTAAACGCAGTGAGCGCAAAAGGCTTTACGGGCACAGCATGGGCACTTTTGCCGCCGTTTGTCGCAATTGCGCTTGCACTTATCACAAAGGAAGCATATTCGTCGCTTTTTATAGGAGTTTTGCTCGGTGCCTTTATGGCGGCAAAGTGCAATGTCCTTGATACGGTTGACGTGCTTACGGTCGACGGGCTTTCGACATCGCTTTCCGATAATGCCGGAATTTATGTATTTCTTGTTATACTCGGAATCGTTGTTGCGCTTGTAAATAAGTCGGGAGCTTCAAGAGCGTTCGGTATATGGGCGCAAAAGCATATTCATACAAAGACGGGCGCATTGCTTGCAACAACGCTTCTCGGTGTGCTTATCTTTATCGATGATTATTTTAATTGTCTTACCGTAGGCTCCGTAATGGCACCGGTTACCGACAGCAAAAAGATTTCGAGAGTAAAGCTTGCATATATCATTGACGCAACTGCGGCTCCGGTTTGTATGATTGCGCCTGTTTCGTCATGGGCGGCAGCGGTTTCGGGCTGCGTCGATTCCGAAACCTATACGGGAATCGAGCTCTTTGTGAGAGCAATTCCGTATAACTTCTATTCGCTTTTTACACTTCTTTTCCTTGTTGTGCTTGCAATTTTCGGATTTGATTACGGCAAGATGAGCTCTTTTGAAATAAAGGCAGAAAAGACAGGCGATTTAAGCATTTTGAATGTTGACATAAACGAAGACAAAAAAGCACGTGACATGGAAGAAAACGGACCGGCACATACCGCAAACGGTAAACTTTTTGATCTTATCATTCCGATTGTGCTTCTTATTGTCCTTTGCATTTGGGGACTTGTCAGAAACGGATTTCAATCACTTGAATATGTCGGAAGCGTTGTCGATGCCTTTTCCGAAACAGATTCTTATGTCGGACTTCCTTGGGGCGGTATTGTTGCGCTTGTTGTAATAGTTATATATTTTATACTTCGCAGGGTTCTTACATTCGAAGAAACGATGGAATGTGTTCCGCAGGGCTTTATTGCAATGGTTCCCGCAATCACAATCCTTATCCTTGCCCAGTCGCTTAAATCCATGACGGGACTTCTTGACGCAAGCACGTTTGTAAAAGCGGTTGTCGCAAGCGCAGAGGGAATCCAATGGCTTCTTCCCGCACTTGTGTTTGTAATCGCGTGCATTATCGCATTTGCAACGGGTACATCATGGGGAACCTTCGGAATACTTATTCCTCTTGTATCAGCCGTTTTCCCCGAAACAAGCGAACTTTTCTTTGTAGGCATTTCCGCTTGCCTTGCCGGTGCCGTATGCGGCGACCATTGCTCACCGATTTCGGATACAACGATTATGTCATCCGCAGGTGCACATTGCAATCACCTGGATCATGTTGAAACACAGCTTCCGTATGCAATTACGGTTGCGGTGATTTCGTTTGTGACATATATAATGGCGGGTCTCTTAAGCCTTGCATCGCTTACGTGGATTTCTATTCCGGCAGGTGCTCTCATTACCGTCGGATTCCTTGTTGTAATGAAAAAAAGACAGGCAAAGGCATAATTGTAATAAATGACAGAAAATAAAAGACAGCTAAATAAAACCGGCTTGGGGTGCAAGTGCAATCCAAACCGGTTTTTTTGATGCAGGGGAAACTTTTTAGATTAATTTTTGGCAATATATACATAATTGCTTCTCGGCAAAATGTCAGCTTCATTTGACGAATACATATATTCTCCGTCTTTTAAGGGATAAATCAAAATCATCAAGGATTCGGCGCCGGTGACATATTTTGAAATGTCATATCCGCGTGTGAGTGAGTCGGTGCTTACATCGACAAGTGTTGTGCCGTTTATTTGAAGACGGCATGAGCTGAAGTCTTGTCTTACGGCTGTCAAATAAAGCTTTGCGGATTCTTTGTCATAGGTTATTTCAAACGACGTATCGGAGGTATAAGCATCAAGTGATGAAATAAGCGTATCGAGCGACGAAAACTGTGTATCGAGCCAGGATATGCGTTTTGTCACAAAGCTCTTTAAGGATTTGCAGGCTTTTGTGAATACTTCAGGCATTCGACCGCCGTAGTAGTGTCTGTTGTAGGTATATGACCAGCGCGTGTCGTTTAATTTTCCGTCTGTTCCCAGCGCTTTTGTATAATAATCTATTTCGTCAATCATTCCGCTTACGGCATTATCTCTTATGCTGTGCCATTTTTCATACAAAAGCATCACAAAATAAGGGTCGCGGATTAAATATCTGTTCCACTGGACGGATTGGTAATACTGCTCATTCGTAAAATATTCGTTTGTCGTTTGCCACGTATATTTGCCGTCCGTGTCGATGCCGTACATGTTTATGTTGCCGTACGCCCAGTCGTAGTCCCAGGGTGGGCCCATAAATGCAAGTCCGTCAAGATCTTTATATAAAAACGTGCTGTTTTTCATTGAATCCCAATTGTCCGTGATTTCACATACAAGAAAATTGTTTATTAGCGAATCCATGTCAAAAAGTTCCGCATAATGTTTATTGTCATAGGTTTTGCAGGTGTATGATACTTCCTTTAATGAGGAATGCCATTTAAAATCTGAATCCCATGCAAAATATTTTCCCAAGCCCGTATAGTGCGTGTCGTCTGCGTGATAAATAAAGTCGGGAGAGTGAAGCGCGTATTCGAATGACTGTATGTAATTATAAGCATATTCATAAAGACCGGTTGTTTTTGAAACATATTTCGGCGTGTTAAAATAAAAGGGCTGCTGAAAATTGGTTATGAGTGCGGAAACGGAAGAATTGTCAAATGCGTAAAAGTCGGCTTCCAAAATAAATCCGCCGGTCTCGGGAGCCGGCAATTCACCGATTTTGTCGGCACTCAAAGGATAATTCTCTCCGTATAAGTCTTCCCAGTCATATATATTGATTCTTGCTTTGCCCACTCTTATTTGTTCGCAAAGCTCATATACTCCCACATAATCACCGTCTATTTCAAGGCTTACAAGTATGGACTCGGGCACGTATTCCATGCCGATGTTTCGCGCAAAATCAAGAGTGATTTGATTTCTTATTTGAGTATGGTCGATGTCGTTTGCAAGAAGCACGAAATGCTTGTTTGCACCCATGCCGAAAAGATTTGTTTTGGTATCAAGCTTTATTGTATAGGGACGTTTGTCACGATAACGCGTGGAATTGCCGCGAAGCTTTATTTGAATTCCGGAATTGTAGGATTTTTCGGCAGTGTCAAGGAATTCTCTGAGAAGTGAGGAGTCTTCGACAATCGTTTTGGGAGTATAAAGGGACAAAACTTTTTCGTGTTCGTTATTTTGCGAGACTTCGGATTTGCCGGCTTCGGAAGATTCGTTTGCATGTGATGCGGCTTTTGCCGTTTCGGATTCGGAATTTTCGGTTATACCGGCATTTTTTTCATTGATTTTATTTGCAAATCCGTTTGTATATATCGTCATTGAAGCGCTTCTGTAATCGTCGGAAACGGAATTTTTTGTTGTAATCGAAATTACGGGAAGGTTTGATGTGAAAGATTCTTTTGTGACGGCATCGGAAACGGGCGTCGTTTTTATGATGGGTGTCGGTGTGGGGGTGAAAGTGGGAGTGAGTGTTGGTGTGGGGGTTATATTTTGCGACGGAAGCCCGCACCCCGCAGCAAAGAAAATTATGCATACAAAAAAGATGAGCTTGTATATGCTTTTTAAATTATTTTTACCTGACATCTTTGCATTTTAATCCGGCAGGCAAAAAGTTTTGCACCCGGATTTCCCATCTCCAAATACTGAGGAAACTTTAACATAAAAAGGAATTTCGGTCAATTAAATGCAGGGTACGAAATGGTTCTGTCGTGAATATTCAGGTTTATATCTTATTTTCGATTAATGGTGTAAACAAAGATGAAAAAATCAAACGGTAAGTACGTAATCATTTTTGATTTATCCTGTTGGTTATAACGATAAACATGATTAAAAACGAAAAAAATGTATGGAAAACAAAATTAAAATTTTTTGAAAATAATCAAGTTCGCACGGCGTGGAACCCGGACGAAGAAGAATGGTATTTTTCTGTAGTGGATGTATGTAATGTTTTGGCAGATTCCGCAAGTAAAGATCCCGGCGCATATTGGCGCAAATTGAAACAGCGTTTAAAAAATGAGGGAAGTGAAGTCGTGACAAATTGTCACGGATTGAAAATGCGTGCTTCAGACGGCAAAATGCGTGAAACAGATTGCCTTGATACGAAAGGCGTTTTGCGGCTTGTGCAGTCGATTCCGTCTCCGAAAGAAATATGCTTGCGGAAGTTACGACAACGACGATATCAAGGCGGGAATTGCCTGAGACCTTTGAACAGAACAAATCGGTTGCCCGCCGTGGCGGTCAGGTGGCAAATGTTGCAAAAAGAGAATACGAAGAGGCAACCGGGATAAAGGCAGTTTCATCGCTTAATGCAAGTGATAAGCCTGCACTTGAAATAAAAAACGGTAAAAAAGGCAAATAAATATATGTGCTGATCGGTAATGGAAAGGAGTCAATGATAGGGCTCCTTTTTTTTGATGTTTAGGAAACAAAAATATATTGTATCCGTTCACAAAATTAACACCGAATTAAAACATTTTAACCATTTTTGGGCTGTAAGATGTGTCCGAAATCAAACATACGTGAATCAGGGCGCCGATTCATGCGTGTAAAAAAATTATAGGATAGGCCCGGAAATGCGGGCATAAATAAATACTCTGAAGGGAGACCGATATGAGAAAAAAATTTTTGAGTATGCTTATGGCGGGTGCGCTTGTTACGGCACTTACGGCATGCGGCACGGCGGAAAATATTACAAATGATACGAGCATTAATGCGGGGGCAAGCGTAACGGATATTTCCTCAGGAAAAGCTGAGGTTTCATCGGGAAGCAATACTTCATCAAGCAATACAAGCGGCAATGTCGTCACCGTACAGAATACGGATACGGCTGAAAATAAGATTACGCTTGTTGATTCAACCGTTTACGGAACGATAACAAAAATTGATGAAGCCTCAAATTCGATTACGGTAAGCCTGATTACGAACATGAATATGGGCGGCATGGGCGGAAATATGGAAATGCCGGGAAATATGGGCGGATCGGGAATGCAAATGCCGGGTTCGAATAATGCCGAAATCCCCCAAAAGCCGGGAAACAATTCCGGAAATTCGTCTGATACGGGAAACACATCGGGCAATAGTGCTTCAGGCACATCGGTTACGGAAAGTACATCAAAAACAATAACCGCAATCGGAACGTCAAGCACGGAAAATTCCGGCTCCTCAAGTTCAAATTCAAAGGATTCGGGCTCAAACGGCACAGCATCGAGCGATATTGGCATGACACCCGGCAATATGGGCACGGCACCGAGCGACATGGGTGCAGCTCCGGGCAACATGGGTGCAGCACAGAGCGACATGGGCACAGCACCGGGCGACATGGGTAACACAGCGGGGGCAGGCACACCTCCCACAAAGCCGGGCGAAGCAGGTACAAGTGAGTCGGCAAGCACAGATTCTGTTCCCGCAAAACCGGGAAATGATACGACCGGCAATACCGGCAATACGGATTCCGATTTGGGTTCCGGATTTTATATAGATAACGGAAACAATTCAGATAATTTCGGCGGAGACATGAAAGATATGTTTGGTTCGATTACCGCGGACATTGTTATCGGTGACGCATCGGTACTTAAGGATTCCGACGGAAATCAAATCGAATTTTCAGTCCTTACCGTTGATTCATATATTTCGATAACATTTGATTCGGAAGGCTTAATTACGGAAATCAAAACAATCGACGAATCCGAGTTCACAAATTCGGGGGCAAATTCCGGCTCCGGCTTTATGGGCGGAAATATGGGATTTGGCGGCGGTACGGCGGTTACAGAATACGATTCTCTTACGGAAATTACGGAAAATACGGAAATAAGCGGTGAAACTTATACATCAACCGGCAAAGACGAAAATGCAATTCTTGTAAATTCCGATGTTACCGTTACGCTGAATGGTGTTACCGTAACCAGAGATTCCGACGATTCGACAGGCGGAGACAATTCAAGCTTTTATGGTGTGGGTGCGGCAATACTTAACACGTCAGGCACCGTAACAATCGAAAACAGCACGATAACAACCGATTCTGCGGGCGGTGCGGGCGTATTCTCGTACGGCACAGGCGTTACATATGTAAAGAATGTCACAATAACAACGACCGAGGACACATCGGGAGGTATTCATGCGGCAGGCGGCGGTACGCTTTATGCCACAGATTGCACCGTTGAGACGTCCGGTGAATCGTCTGCGGCAATAAGAAGCGACAGAGGCGGCGGCACAATGGTTGTGAACGGCGGCACATATACGTCAAACGGAACCGGCTCGCCTGCGGTTTATTGTACGGCGGATATAACGGTTTTTGATGCGACACTTGCGGCAACAGGCTCCGAAGCCGTATGCATAGAAGGCTTAAATACACTTACGCTCATAAATTCCGATCTTTCGGGCAACATGAGCGACAACTCCCAAAATGACTGCACCTGGAATATAATTGTTTATCAAAGTATGTCGGGTGACTCGGAAATCGGAAACGGAACCTTTAATATGGTCGGCGGTTCGATTACGGCGGCAAACGGCGGTATGTTCTATACAACAAATACCGAATGTACGTTTTATCTTTCGGACGTTGACATAACATATGCGAGCGACAGCGATTTCTTCTTAAAGGTTACCGGAAATGCAAATAAGCGCGGCTGGGGCACAAGCGGAAAGAATGGCTCGGACTGCCTGTTTACCGCGGTTAACCAGGATATGACGGGTGACATAATTTATGATTCGATAAGCACGCTCGATTTGTATATGTCAGACGGAAGCACGCTTATGGGCAGCATTATCGATGACGAAACATGCGCGGGCAACGGCGGAAACGGATATTGCAATGTTTATATAAGCTCTGATTCCGTATGGACCGTAACAGGGAACAGCGTTGTCACAAATCTTTATAACGAAGGAACGATCTGTGATGTAACCGGAAACTCGGTTTCGATTATCGGCACAGACGGCACCGTATATGTACAGGGTACAGGTGAGTATTCGGTTACCGTTTCAGCATATTCCGCAACAGCGGATTTTTCGGGAATGGCAAGCGCACCCGAAGTATAAACATAGGGAAAGTTTTATACCTAAACCGGCATGGTGAAAGCATCATGCCGGATTTTTTTATAAAACGGTTGCATTTTGCCGGAATTTGTGTTAATTTGAACAAAAGTTCTGAATTGTTTCTTGATTCTTTTGTTGATTCGGTGATTTGTTTTTCTTCTTTTCTTTTTAAAAAGATTCGTGATTTTGTTTCAAAAAAATACCGCGCAAACAGGATTAAAACTTAATTGATGTCACAGCTAAATTTTGGTAAAATAAGCACGTTCTTAAAGTCGTTTCCGGCAAAATTCTTTTGCGGGCGGCCGGGGGTCGGATACAAAAACACCTTTTGTTTTCGGCATTTTCTTTTTTGCTTCTGAGGTGAAATATGGAAAAACAGTTAAATATTGTCGGTTGGAGCCCTTACAGACATTCGGGCGGAGTGACGGGGCATTTGCTTTCGATGTCATATATTGCCGCAAATTTTATGAAAATGAATGTGGGAATCAGAGCAGATCATTTTGCGGCACGTCCGATTGAAGGATATATCGGAAGGCTGAGGGGCGTGATGCCTGTGTCCCGTGAAACAGATTTTTATTCGAATGTTCTTTATCCGGGATACATAAAATGGTATCTGATATATGAAACCAGACTCAATAATATTTTGTCGAAGGCTCAAAACGGATTTAAGGTCGAAAAAAATCTTTCCGTACTTTTGCCGATACTTGACAAAAACGAAAGCCTTTTCGGAAGTAATTTGGGCGACGCCTGTATTGTTGACTCGTCGGGCGGAGGACAGGTATATTCCGAAAAAACGGTTAGTGATGCCGACATATTTTTGATTTTTTTGCCCGGCAACGCATACGGAATAAGAAATTTTTTTAAGCATTACAACGTGGACACAAGAAAAAGTTTTTTCATAATCAATTGTCACTCGGAAGCGGAAGAGGGAGCAATGCATATTTTAAATGAATTCGGAATCAAAGAAAACCGCAAAATGCTGATTCCTTACTGCAAGGAATATAAGTTTGCCTGCAATTCGGGGGCAGTCGATGAATATGTGCATCGTGAACTTCAGAACAAAAAAACGGGAAAATATGTGGATGCGCTCAAATGCATTACATCCGCGGTTATAAAAGAATGTGAAAAGCTGAAAGGAGAAAATCATGGCTCGTATTAAAGAAAGTATGTTTGAACTAATCGGTGAAACACCTGTATTAAAGCTTAACAGGTATTCCGAAAAAAAAGGAATAAAGGATGTCACAATCCTTGCAAAGCTTGAATATTTGAATCCGGCAGGATCGGTTAAGGACAGGGTTGCACTAAAGCTTATTTCCGATGCCGAAGAAAAGGGACTTATTACGGCAGGTGCGACGATAATCGAGCCGACGTCCGGAAATACGGGAATCGGGCTTGCGGCGGTGGCAGCGGCAAAGGGATACAAGGCGATACTTGTGCTTCCCGATACAATGAGCACGGAAAGAAGAAATTTGCTGAAGGCCTATGGTGCCGAAATCGTCCTTACGGACGGAAAACTCGGAATGAAGGGATGCATAGAAAAGGCAAATGAACTCAACAAAGAAATCCCAAATTCCTTTGTTGCGGGACAATTTGAAAATCCCGCAAATCCCAAAACTCATATCGAAACCACCGGCCCCGAAATTTATCGCGATACCGACGGAAAAATCGATATTTTTGTTGCGACGGTGGGCACCGGCGGCACAATTACGGGAATAGGAGAATATTTAAAGTCGCAAAATCCGAATATCAGGGTTGTTGCCGTAGAGCCCGCAACAAGCGCCGTTCTTTCGACGGGAATTGCAGGAAAACACAACATTCAGGGAATCGGTGCGGGATTTGTTCCAAAGGTATTAAATACATCGATATATGATGAAATAATTACGGTAACGGACGAGGAAGCATATGCGGAAGGCAAAAACTTTGCAGTAAGCGAGGGGATTTTGGTCGGCATTTCATCGGGAGCGGCGCTCAAAGCTGCAGAAAAGCTTGCAAAGCTCCCGGAAAACAAGGGAAAAACGATAGTTGTACTTCTTCCGGATTCGGGTGACAGATATCTTTCGACGCCGTTGTTTTCGTAAATTTATAAAAAATTTATATATGTGTTTTTTTAAAAATTCTTGAAATGAATATATGCTTTGGGGTAGGATTAAAAGGAGCTTTAGTCACGGAGGCAAAGATTTGTTTATGGAAAAACTGCATAAAAATAATTTGAAAATTGTCTGGATTTGCATTCTGGCACTTGCAATATTTGCGGTGGTCGGAATGGGCTTTACAAAAATCTGCATAACGGAGCTTATATGCATAACGCTTGCAGGATGCATTACGACAATCGGATACAACCTGAAGGTAAAAGACAGCACAAAGGCACTTATGATGGTATTTCCGCCGACAATTGCGACACTTATTTTTTCGGCGATGAACGGAGGAAATTCTATCGGATTTATTGCGGACTTTGTGGTGCTTGCGATGGCTGCCTCCTATTTCATGGAAAATGTAATAAGAATATATACGGTTTCGTTTGTACCGATCGCAGTTGTATGTCTTCTTATCGACTACAGAATAATCGACGGACCGCAGGGCTCGATGATAGGCGGTGCAACAAAGATACTTCTTTTTGCGGGTACGGCTTTATTTCTTTATACAACAACCAAAAGGGGCGCGAAAAACATTTATGACAACGAAAAAAGCCTTGAAGCAAAAACAGAGGATCAAAAAAAAGCAAACGACATATCAGTAAATCTTTCGGATACGGCAGTAGAAAGCAAGAATTTTGTGAAGGAACTTGTCAACGAAAACAATAACGTTCTTTTGACAACAAAGAAAATGGAAGAGGCGTTAAAGGAGGCGGCGGGTTCGACCGTAAATGTTAAGGAAAGAATCGAAAAGGCTGCCGAAAGCGCAAACGAAAACCGAAAGCTGATCGGTGAGCTTGATTGCGGCTTTCAAAATATAAGAGAAGTGGTAAATTCCGGAAATAAAGCGATAAACGGCGCAAAAGCATCCATAGAAAACATGGAAAAGACGGTGGGCTCCGCATGTGGGTCAACGGAAAACTTTATCGACGAAATGAAAAAAATCAATACCATAATGGATGAGATAAACAGCATCGCATCAAAAACGAATCTTCTTTCGCTTAATGCGTCTATTGAAGCGGCACGTGCGGGCGAGGCGGGACGCGGCTTTGCCGTTGTTGCGGACGAAATAAGAGGTCTTGCCGAAAATTGCCGTGTGGCGGCAACCAACAGCCAGGAAATTCTTGATTCTCTCGCAACGCGTGCACACGGAGTTACGGATGAAATAATGAAGAGCCGTGAAGAGGCGGAAACAAGCGTAAACCTTGTAAATTCACTTCTCGAATTTTTTGAAAGAGTCGAAAAAGCAACTTTTTCGGCAAGCGAAATTGCGGCACGCGAGCATGAACTTACGGATATACTCGAAAAGCATTTTGAAGAAATTTTAAATGAAACGGAGTTGCTTGTAAGGGCAACTAAGGACAACGACGAAGGCATAAAGACGGTTACGGAGGCGATAGAAGTCCAGAATAATTCGATAACCAGTTTGACTGACAAGGTCGACTTAGTTACATGTCTTGCGGAAGAGCTCCGAGAACATTTTAAAGGATGAAGACATAAAAGGAACAGAGATTTCTATAAAAAATAAAAAGCCCCGGGAAAACAGGGCTTTTGTTTTTTGCCTTAAGCAAGTGATTTTTTAAAGCGAATATTCTTCAAAAAAATCTTTTTATGAACTTTTGCATAAACTGGACACACGGGCCGATGCCGAACATCATGAGCACGGTTACGATTCCGGCTGTTGCGTGAAAAAGAAGGGCAACTCCGGTGACGGCACAGTCGTAAACGATTCTTGTCACTCCGAAGGGAATACGCTTTAATTTTTTTCCTATTATGAATGATGTTGCGTCATAAGGAGAAGTGCCGAGGTCGACAGACATATATACGGCAGCGGCAACAATGAATACAAATACGGTCACAAGCATTACGATGATTTTTGCGGGAAAGCTTGTAAATTCAAAACCGGGCCACAGCTTGTTCCTTATTAAATCCGTGAGGTCACAGGCATATCCCACAACGAACATGTTAAAAAGCGTTCCGAAACCGATATTTTCACGTCCGAAGATAAATACGACAACGAAGAGACATGTGTTCATAATTGCCTGCCAGTTGCCGAAGGAGAGACCGAGTGCATCGGAAATCGCAAAATTCATCATGGAGCACGGGTCGGTACCGAGCGAAATGAGATTGAGTATCGATACGCATATTCCCATGATCGTGACGGCGACAAAGCACCAGATGAGCCTCTTTACGATATGGGGTTTATCATACATTTGCCTAATAAAAGCCTTTAAATCAAATTTTGACATGAGTGAAGCCTTTCGTCTGTATACGACCTTTGACATAAATTAGATATCCGCTTATATACGACCTTTGACATAAATTAAATATTCGCTTATATACGGTTTTTGACATAAGTTAAACATTTGTTTATATATGACCGTAAAATAAGGATAAAGTAAGTTCCAAGTTTTATTTCCGCTTTGTTCAAAAGCCGCTTAACAATATCAGAAAAATATATTAAAATCAAGAGACGAAAACAAAAATGTTACGGAGAAAAACAATGAAAAATGGGATTTCCGTTGTATTTACGGGCGATATCGGCTTTGACAAATATATGGACAAAAAGTGGGAAGACGATAACCTTGTGCAAAAAGAGCTTCTCGATTTTTTTTATTCTGCGGATCATGTGGTGGCAAATGTTGAGGGACCGATGGTGGGAGACGACGCCGCATATGAGAACAGGCTTCTTGCTCACAGCATGAGTAAGGAAGGAGGTGCTGTTTTAAGGCGTATAAGGGCGGATTTTTGGAATATTTGCAATAATCATATTTTTGATTGCGGAAAAAAAGGAATCACGGAAACAATCAATGAAGCCCGGAAATGCGGCGCCACGGCATTCGGTGCCGGGGAAAATATATATGAGGCGGCGGCACCCGTGTATATTGAGGGGGCAGGCGGAATCGGCATGTTTTCGGTCGGATACAGGCGCGGCTGCAAAGGCGCGACGGAAAATGATGCGGGATGCTTAAACTGGAACGAAATCGATATAATCCGTGAAAACATCAAAAAAATAAAGGAAAAGTGCCGCTGGTGCGTTATCGTAAGCCACGGAGGAGAGGAATTTACGTCGCTCCCGATGCCTTATACAAGGAACAGATATTTGCAGTTTATCGAAATGGGAGCGGACGCAGTCGTGTGTCATCACCCCCATGTGCCCATGAATTATGAGGAAATAAACGGAAAATATATATTTTATTCGCTTGGGAATTTTATTTTTGACACGGATTATCAGAGAGCGCAGTTTAATACGGAAAAAGGCATATTGCTGAAGCTTATGTTCACGGAAAACGAGATTAAATTTGATGCCGTGGGCATAAAAATCGACAGAACCGACGAAAGGATAAAAAAATCCGATCTTCCGGATATTTTTACGTGTGTACCGGAAAAAGAATATGACATCCTTCTTCCGCTTGCCGCAAAGATGTTTGTTGCGGCTACAAAAAGGCAGTGCATATTTATGCGGCCGGATGAATTTAAAGACGCCACAGAGGAAAAGTGGGAAGAGGAATTTAATAATCCTAAAAGATCCGGAAGAGTTCCCGGTGAAGCGCTTGACTTTTTTATCGTATGTCCGCTTGCAAAAAGAGCCGCAGATGCGGATCTAAAAAAAAGTACGCTTGAAAAGGTAAAAAAATATATAATCGATCAAATGTAATTTTATTTTTATTGATTTTATTTTTGCTTTATTTTTGCTTTAATCTGTGCTACAATTTGCAGGATGTTTTTTGTAAGGAAGCTTTGCGGGCAAATTTTGAATTTTTGCCGTGGGCCAATACAAAAACAGAGCAATATTCGGAAGGAATCATATATGAAAAAGAAATTTTTGGTAACGGCGCTTATGTTTTCGCTTGTCGCAAGCCTTGCGGGATGCGGACAAAAAAAGGCAAAGGTCAGCCTTTGCGAGTACAAGGGAATCGCGCTTCAAAGTGTAACGGACGATGAAGTCGAAGAAAAGATTGAGACATATGTTACAAATTATTTTACCGATGATGTTGAGATTGACGGACCCGCAGAAGACGGCGATACCGTAAACATCAATTATGTGGGAACACTTAACGGCGTTGCTTTTGACGGAGGAACGTGCGACGATGAGGCAGGATATGATTTGACGCTCGGCTCTGACACGTTTATCGACGGCTTTGAAGACGGGCTTATAGGAACGGTTAAGGGACAGAATATTGATTTAAATCTTACTTTTCCGGAAAATTACAGCGAATCCAATACGGAATTAAACGGTGCCGATGTTGTATTTAACGTTACCATAAACAAAATAACAAGACCGGTTGCTGTTGAGCTTACCGACGAATCGGTAAAAGAAAGACTTGAATATGAAACGGTAGACGAGTTTTATGCAGGCGTTCGCGAATCGTTAAACCGCACAACATACGAAAATCAGATTGCGGAATATCTTGCGGATAATTGCACGGTTAAAAATATTCCCGAGGATGAAATTACGGAATATTCGGATTCGATATATTCTTATGTTACGTCTTATATGAGTTATTATTCTTCGATGTCGGGAATGAGCGAAAGTGCCATTCTTTATTATATGCTCGGACTTGAATCGACCGATGCTTTAAAGGAATATTGCTTAACGGGTGCGACAGAGACAATTACATATCAATATATAATCAGAGAAATCGCCGAAAAGGAAGGCATTACGCCCTCCGAGGACGAATATGCCGTACGTTCCGAGGAATATGCCGAATATTACGGATATGATTCTGTTTCGGATTTGATTGAAAGCGTTGGTGAAGATGCCTTGAACGAATCGATAATAAGTGATCTTACAATCGATTTTCTCATAGAAAATGCAGAAATTTTCTGATTATATGTCTTGACATAACGGCTTGATTACAGTATTATTCTTATATCTGTTAAAAAAGTTCTTGGAAATTCGGTGGGGCTTAAAAACAAATGCTTTTAAGCCCTCCGCCGGAAAAGAAATCTTATTGACTAGTGTATCTTTACATAAAATCCACGTGATAAGAATTATTTTGGTATTTTGTCCTATCAGGCAGGGCTTAAAAATTTTATATTGTTGGGGTGTGTCAAATAGTCTATGAATAATCCCTCCTTTGTATAAGGGATTTTGGGCGATTGACATTATATCAAAAATGGAAGGAATTGCTCTTTTGGTTGCAAACCTCCGAAGAATCAAGGTTTTAAAAAAATTAAAACAATAAAAGCGAGCAGTATTTTACACAATCTATTGTTTAGGGAGAATATTATGAATTACGAAGACATGTCACTTGTTGAACTTAAGGCTTTGGCAAAGGAAAAAGGACTCAAAAAGACATCTTTGCTGAAAAAATCGAACCTGTGCGACCTGCTTAGAGATGCGGACAATAATGCCTTGTCGGAAAATGTCACCGAAACTGTGTCTGAAGATGTATCAGAAAAAGTTTCGCAAAAGTTCGAAAAAAAGCCTGAGGAAAAATCGGCGGAAAAGCTTCAGGGAAATGGTTCCGGACGTGAACTCTTAAGAAGAGAAGCTGCGGATGAGGGAAAACAAGGGTATCAAAGGAATTACCAAAACAACCAAAATTATGGTGCACAAAATTCCCGGAATAATCAAAATTACAGAGAAAACGGTAATTACAGATTGCAATCCCGTGAGCAGTACGGACAGCAGAATCAGGGATATCAGCAGCAGAATCAGGGATATCAGCAGCAGAACCAGGGATACCAGCAGCAGAACCAGGGATATCAGCAGCAGAACCAGGGATACCAGCAGCAGAATCAGGCATACCAGCAGCAGAATCAGGCATACCAGCAGCAGAATCAGGCATACCAGCAGCAGAATCAGGCATACCAGCAGCAGAATCAGGCATACCAGCAGCAGAATCAGGCATACCAGCAGCAGAATCAGGCATCCCAGCAGCAGAACCAAAGCCAACTTGACAGCGGTATTGAGAAAAACGGTATTTTGGAAATTATGCCCGAGGGCTTTGGATTTATAAGATGCGACAATTATCTTCCCGGCGTAAATGATGTTTATGTGTCGCCCATACAAATAAGACGTTACGGCTTAAGAAGCGGCGATATAATAAAAGGCAATACCAAGGTTCAGACTGCTACGGAAAAGTTTTCGGCGCTTCTTTATGTGAAAAGTGTTAACGGATATTCCGTAGAAGAAACATTAAGAAGAAAGAAATTTGAAACACTGACGCCTGTTTTCCCGCATGAAAGAATTCACCTTGAAAGACCCGGATGCAGTGTTGCCGCAAGAATGGTTGATCTCATCGCACCGATCGGAAAAGGCCAGAGAGGAATGATTGTTTCACAGCCCAAATCCGGTAAGACAACGCTCCTTAAGGAAATTGCAAATTCGATTACAAAAAATCACCCCGATATGAACGTGATCATTCTGTTGATTGACGAGCGTCCCGAGGAAGTTACGGATATCAGGGAATCGATACATGGGGACAAGGTTGAGGTAATATATTCTACCTTTGACGAATTGCCCGAAAATCACAAACGTGTTTCTGAAATGGTTATCGATCGTGCAAAGCGTCTTGTCGAATACGGAAACGATGTCGTAATTTTGCTTGATTCCATAACAAGACTTGCAAGAGCATACAATCTTACATGCGTTGCAAGCGGAAGGACGCTGTCGGGAGGACTTGATCCCGCGGCACTTCATATGCCGAAGAAATTTTTTGGTGCAGCCCGTACGATGAGAGAGGGCGGAAGTCTTACCATACTCGCAACGGCACTTGTTGACACGGGAAGCAGAATGGACGACGTTGTATTTGAAGAATTTAAGGGAACGGGCAACATGGAGCTTGTGCTTGACAGAAATTTGTCGGAGAGAAGAATTTTCCCCGCAATCGATCTTGCAAAGTCGGGAACAAGAAGAGACGATCTGCTTCTCACTCCCGATGAATACGAGGCAATGGCACGCGTAAGAAAAGCACTTTCGGGATCGCGTGCGGAGGACACAACGGAAAAACTCATAAATATGTGCGCTCATACAAAGAACAACAAAGAATTTGTAAATTGTATCAAAAAAGGCATATGATAAAAATTTAAAAGGCATATGTTTAAAAAATTAACTTAATAGCGGGGCAAACTTTTATTTTAGGATATACAAATGAAACTGACGGAATATACCACGCTAC
>CAVJHK010000016.1:0-37469 GCA_963649295.1 Lachnospiraceae bacterium
GTAGAGCACTCGGCTGTTAACCGAGGTGTTGTTGGTTCGAGCCCAATTCGGGGAGCTTTTTAAGACAGCATGGGCTGTCTTTTTTTTGTTTATAAGAAAAAATTTAATTTTATTTTTTTTTAATTTCTTCAAAGGTTGTTTTTATTTTCTTTCTAAGGTATCATACTTATTATTCAATTTTTTTTAAACAAAGGAAACATTATGTGGAAAGACAAAGACGTAACAATTGAAAAATTAAAAGAATCCCTGCGTTCGGTTCTTCCGATAACGGGAATTGTGCTTCTTTTGACATTGTTTTTTGTCCCTTTAAGCACAGGACTTTTGCTGTCGTTCCTTATAGGTTCGGCATTTATTGTGATAGGAGTTGCTTTGTTTACTATCGGTTCCGATGTATCGATGTCCCAAATCGGTTCGCAAATCGGTACAAAAATCACAAAGTCCAGAAACCTGCCGTTGATACTCATAGTGTCGTTTCTCATAGGAATTGCGGTAACCGTTGCGGAACCTGATCTTCAGGTGCTTGCGACAAATGCCTCCAATATAGACAAAACGGTGCTCATTGTTACGGTTTCCTTAGGGGTAGGATTTTTTCTCATGATGAGCATGATCCGTATATTCTTCGGCATTCCGCTTAATTTCCTTTTGATCGGATTTTATATAATTATATTTGTTGTTGCCGCATTTGTTGACGAAAGCATGCTTTCGATAGCGTTTGACTCGGGCGGCGTTACAACAGGCCCCATGACTGTTCCTTTTATTATGGCCCTTGGCGTCGGTGTTGCGGCAAGCCGTACGGACAAAGACGCAAAGGCAGACTCCTTTGGTCTTGTGGCACTTTGCTCAATCGGGCCCATTCTTGCCGTTATGATTTTGAGCTTTTTTTATAAGGATGATGTTTCGGCAAGCTCCGCAATCGCCGTTTATGATTTTGAAACGTCGGTCGATCTCGGAATGGGATATTTGGAGGCAATTCCCGAGCAATTAAAGGACGTGATGCTTGCGCTTCTTCCGATTTTTGTATTCTTTGTGATTTTCCAGGTGATTTCACTTCATTTAAAGAAAGTTGCCGTTCAAAAGATACTTGTAGGACTTGTTTATACATATATCGGACTTGTGCTCTTTTTGACCGGCGTAAATGTCGGATTTTCGTCACTCGGATATACACTCGGCGAAGAAATCATGAATTCGGGCTGCGGATGGATTTTGATTCCGCTTGCCATGCTTATCGGCTGGTTTATAATTGATGCGGAGCCTGCCGTTCACGTGCTCAACAAACAGGTTAACGAAGTAAGTGCCGGTGCCATTTCCGAAAAAATGATGGGACGGACGTTAAGTATTGCGATTGCCATAGCAAACGGTCTTGCAATGGTCAGAGTTTTTACGGGAGTTTCGATATTGTGGTTTGTGATTCCGGGATATGTGATTGCACTTCTCCTTGCGCTTGTGGTTTCTCCTACATTTACCGCGATAGCATTTGATGCGGGTGGTGTTGCATCGGGTCCGCTTACGGCAACCTTTGCACTTCCTTTTGCGATGGGAGCGTGTGCCGCTCACGGCGGCAACGTAATAACGGATGCGTTCGGACTTGTGGCGCTTGTTGCGATGATGCCTCTTATTACTGTTCAGCTTATGGGACTTGTTGCACGCATTAAGTCTACCAAGACAATCGACATCAGGGATACATACGGAAACGACGATATTATCGAGCTTTGGGAGGTGGACTGATGGAGCTTTATTGTACTATAAGTATAGTTGATGCCGATAAGGCAAATGATTTGATCAAAATTCATAAGGATCTCAACATATCGGTTTGCATTACGACGCTCGCCCGAGGGACAGCCAAAAAGGCATATCTTGATCTGCATGAGCTTGAGGCTACCGAAAAAGCCGTAATTTATGCGGTGGCTTCAAAGGATTCTTTGTCAGAGCTTATAAAAAGAGCTCAAAAGAAGCTTTATATCGATATTCCCGGAAACGGAATAATGATGGCGATACCGATAAAAAGCATTGCGGGCAAAAAGACACTCGAATATATGACAAACGGACAAAAGATTGCGGGAGGCATACCGAATATGAAGGTTGTAAACGAATTGATTATAGTGATTCTTAACGAAGGACATGCTGATACGGTTATGGATGCGGCAAGAGAAGCGGGAGCAACGGGCGGCACCGTTCTTCATGCAAAAGGCACCGCACCCAAGGATGCGCAAGGGTTCTTCGGAGTTTCGATTGCCGAAGAAAAGGATGTTATTTATATTCTGGCACCGGAAAAGAAAAAATCCGATATCATGAAGGCAATCAACGAAAAATGCGGCGTCGGCACCGAAGTGGGCGCAATAAGCTTTTCGCTTCCGGTAAGCGAGGTTGCGGGAATAAGAAGGATTGAGGAATAACTTTTAGCTTTTAATAAATTTTCCCTGTTGACAATCCAAAAAAATTAAGATATACTTTACAAGCTGTCTTTTGAGAGGACAGCATACGGCGACATAGCCAAGTGGTAAGGCGTGGGTCTGCAACACCCTGATGCATCGGTTCAAATCCGATTGTCGCCTCTCATGATTTTTGAAAACCGAGTATTTACTCGGTTTTTTTTGATTGTTAGGGGAATTTTATTCCTATATGGAAAAAACGATCCGTTTTTGATATGCACTTACGTTAAAAAATATGCCGTAAGCGGCTGTGTTTGACGTGAGAGTTACTCAAAATGAAACTTTTTTAAGGCTGTTTTATCCGGTAAAGGAGTAAGATATAGGCACAAAGAAGGATTTTGCCACTTGTCATATGTATCGGGATTGGGTCAAAATTTTGACACTGCCAACTTATTCGGTATGCAAGGATTGCGAAGATTATCCGAGTGTGGTAAAATAGATTTACCTCGGATGTACGAGAACTTCTTGCTATTTTGAACCTACAAACTTCAAACGGGATTCTTAATTGTGTGACGGATGCCGGGCCGCAAATTTTGGCAGGTTATTTTTAACCGCCCGGCGGATGGCAGCAAATCACACCGCGGTTACCCACCTAGCAATTGCTAGGAGTCAAAATGCGGGAGCCGGCATCTTTGGCCGGAGGGCGTGCAAAAAAGCACCCCTCTTTTTTCTTTATTTTATGGGAAAATATTTTCGGCGATTTCTTTAAAAAATCCACAGACAAACTTTTTTTGTATTTAATCCATATGGGGATTTTTTTTCACATCAAAAATGTTAAGATACATATTATCAGAATCAAGTATTAAATATACAGGAAGTAAGCTTTCAATATACGGAAATCAAAAATCTGATTTATCGGAATTATGTATTAAATTTGCAATAAATAGGTCATAAAGCTTTTTGCTGATTGATTTTACCAATTATGGCGGAGGTAAAAATGGGACTGAAATTTGTATGCGGGATGCCTGGAAGCGGCAAAACAAAAAAACTCTTTGATATTGTAATAAAAGAAGCAAAGAAGAATCCGGACACAACATATTATTATATTGTTCCGGAACAGTTTTCGCTTCAGACACAATATGATTTGTTATCTGTGTGCCCAAACGGCGGAATAATAAATATTGATGTCACAAGCATGACAAAGCTTGCAAACAATGCGTTTAACAAGCTTTCCGGGCATCGCCCCGAATTTGTTTCCGAAATCGGAAAGAGCATGATTATAAAAAAAGTTCTTTATGAAAATAAGGACAGAATGACCGCATACGGGGCTTATGCGCACAGAGCGGGATTTACTTTATCCGCAAAAGCCATGCTTTCCGAAATGTGGAATTACGGTATTACGGAAGAGGACTTAGAAAATGTGATAAAGGAATCATCCGCAGAACCTGCGCTTAAGAAAAAGCTTTCGGATGCGCTTATAATTGTTTCCGAAGTCAATAAATTCCTGGGGGCAAAGCTTATCACAAACGAGGGAATGTATGATGCCTTTGCGGGAATACTCAAAAAAAGCGGCCTTATGAAAAAGGCAGTTGTCATTCTTGACGGCTTTACGGGATTTACGCCGTCAGAGGATTATTTGCTTTCCGAATTTTTGCGGCTTTCTGTTGATACATATGTTTCAGTTACAATCGATAAGGAAAGTGTCGGAAAGCCTTTGGCGGAATATGACCTTTTTCACATGAGTAAGGAAACAATCGATAAAATCACAAGATTGTCGAAGGCAGTAACGGAAACTGAGCCCGAATTTATTTTTACGGATCATGACAAATATAAAACGGAAGCGTTATCTGCCCTGCAAAAGGGACTTTATGGAAAATCAGGCGGTGCGGCAAATAAAAAAATACACGCCGACGATTCGATTACCGTTTTTAATGCGGTTAATACAGAAGAAGAAGTAAAAATCGCGGCTGCCGAAATCGAACGCCTTGTAAGAGTAAAGGGATTACATTATTCGGATATAGCGATTCTGCTTGCCGATACGGATGCGTATACAGAGCCTCTGGAACGCGCATTATATGCAGTTAATGCAAGATTTTTCCCTGACAAAAAGAAAAAATTACAGGAAAACGAATTTGCTTATTTTGTAAAAACGGTTCTTCTTATCATGGAAAAAAAGGCGGATACGGATCTTTTTGTTTCGTATGCAAAATGCGAATTTTCGGGGATATCGTTTGATGACGCATGCATACTCGAAAATTATTGCACATCGCACGGAATAAAGGGAAAAGATTTTAAGCATGAATTCACAAAGGAATTTAAAAAAGAAAACAAGGCACAATTTATCGGTCTTGAATATGTAAACGGAATACGAGAGAAAATAATTTCGGATCTTGCGCCCTTAATCGAAACCGGTAAAAATACCAATTCAAAAACCGTCCGGGAATTTTCCGAAAAATTATTTGACTTTTTTACAAAAACGGATTCGGAAAGGCGCCTTATTGAACGATCCGAAGAATTTAAGAAACACGGTGATTTTCTTAAAGCACGCGAATATGCGGCTGTGTTTGATACGGTTATGAGCATATTTGACGAGGGAAGCACGCTTTTGGGCGACGAAAAGATAAATATAAAGGAATTTCGTGAAATCATAGAAGCAGGGCTCATGGAAGCAAAAGTGGGACTTGTGCCCGCTGAACGGGATATCCTTACGATAGGAGATATAGAGCGCACAAGAGTGAGTAGTGTTAAGGCTTTGTTTTTGCTGGGTGCAAATGAAAATAAGCTTTTTAAGTCATCTGGAAATGCAAGCTTTTTGACTGACAGGGACAAAGAAAGTCTGCAGAAAAAAGGCATGGAACTGTCACCCGGAAGACTCAAAAAAACAGGGAACGACAGGTTTTATCTTTATCTTGCGCTCACGCGTCCGACGGACTTTTTGTGGATTTCGTATTCTTCCGCCGATGCGGGCGAAAAGCTTAAGCCTACTCTTGCTATAAAGGAAGTTTTGAAGGTTTATGACAATTTAAACATAATTACATCGGAAACATTGGATCCTTTGATCGGCATACTAAAAAACGATCTCGGAAACGATATGACTTTATGTATTAAGCGTGCCCAAAATGAGGCAAGGATAAATAACGAAAAACACATACCGGAAAAAATAGATCCGGAAGTTGCTTATGGAATTTACGGAAACAATTTATACGGCAGTGTTTCAAAATTTGAAACATACGGAAAATGTCCGTTCAGTTTTTTCTTGAATTATGGGCTTAATATCAAAGAAAAAGATAAATATAAGCTTTTGCCTCCGGATTTTGGCAATATTTCGCATGATGCCCTAAAAAATTACGGAATCAGACTTTTGGACGAAAAGCTTGACTGGACGGAAATATCCGCCGAAAAACGTGCGGAATATATAAAAGAATGTGCAGTCGATGCCATAAATCAATATGAGAACGGCAAATTTAACGATTCGGAAAAGAGTAAATATCTTGCAACACGTGTTTCGGACGCCTTGACGCTTACTCTCAAAATGATGACGGAGCAGCTTAAAGATTCCGATTTTAGGCCTTATGATTTTGAAAAAAAATTTGAACTTAAGAGAAACATAAGCCTTACGGAAACGGAGAATAACGGTGAGGCCGCAAAAGCCCGGCTTTTATTAAAGGGTACGGTTGACAGAATTGATATATGCGATACGGAAGATGTGCGTGCAACCAAAATAATAGACTATAAGTCGAGCGACAAAGGCATTGATCTTAAGGACGTTTATATGGGTGTGTCCTTACAATTGCCGATTTATCTCCGCGTGATAACGGATATAAAAAATGCGGAAAACATGGCTACAGGTACGGGTGAAAGTGTCAAAAACATTACAGATACGGAGAATATATCGGGCGAATTAAATAAGACAAAAGAATTTAAGCCCGGCGCCATGCTTTATAATGCGATAAAGGATGCGATTGTCGAGGAAGACGAAAAAACTAAAGGTGATGAAAATAAGCTCCTTGCAAAATTGTGTGGCAAATATACCACAAAGGGGCTTGTCAATTCCGATCCCGAAATATTGAAGCGTCTCGATCATGATTTTATACCGGAAGAACCAAAAAAGAATGATGCGTCATCCGAAGACACGCAGGAAGAAAAAGGCGGCAAAAAAAGTAAAAAGGGCAAAAAAGAAATTGAAGAAATACCGCTTGTTTTAAAGCCCAATGTCAATTCGTTAAAAATACCTGTGAATACCAAAAATGCGGAACCCGGAATAAATTGTCCGGAATTCAAAGGCAAAAGTGCAATAGATGAGGAATCCTTAAATTTGATAATGGATTATGCAATCAAAAAGACAGAAAACGACACTCGTGAAATTTTGCTTGGGAATACAAGCATTTCGCCTTTATGTGTGGGAAAAACCAATAAGGGCTGTATTAATTGCATATATTCCGCAGTATGCGGCTTTGACGTGTCAAACGGATCCAAAGTCAACAGGGCTCCGAATTTTGAAGATAATGAAATTATTGACGCAATGAAAAAAGAATTACCGAAAGCCTATGCGCCGAACAGGAAGGATATGCAAAGCGAATTTGCGGACGGTGACACAGTGAAGGAGAAAAACAATGGCTGATTTTAAATTATCCGCAGAACAGCAAAAAGTGGTTGATACACGCAATGCCTCTCTCCTTGTTGCGGCTGCTGCGGGCTCCGGCAAAACGGCTGTTCTTGTAAAAAGAATTATGGAACGCATCAAAGAAGGCTCAGTATCCGTTGACAGACTTCTGATTGTCACCTTTACGCGCCTTGCGGCTTCGGAAATGCTCGAAAGACTTGAAAGTGCGCTTGAAAAGGAAATCAGCCAAAATCCTCTTGATCAAAAATTAAATATGCAATATGCAAAGCTTAAAAATGCCGAAATTTCGACGATAGACAGCTTTTGCGGAAGAATTGTAAAGGAAAATTTTGATTTGTGCGATATAAATCCGGATTTTTCCGTTATGGAAGAAACGGTTGAAAAGCAGCTTGTTGATGATATTCTTGATGATATTTTTGAAGAAGAATATACGGCTGCATCACCTGATTTTATATGCCTTGTAAGAAGCTACGGAACATATAGGGACGATAAAGACGTAAGAAATTACATAAAAAATGTCCTAAAAAAAGCCGAAAATGAGCCTTGGCCAAAAAAATGGTTAAATGACATAAGGGAAGAGTGTGACAAAGGTCTTCCGGATGAATTATATGATAAAATCGCCTCTGAAACGCATGAATTAATCGAAGAAACCTATGCGGCTATTAAAGAAATAAAAGAAGGCTTTATGGCATGCGGAGCGGATAAGCATGCGGAAAGGGTGATGACGGATCTCACAAATCTGGAGGCTTTGAGACAGTTGAGACCGGATTTTGATACATATTTTAAAAAGATAAAATTTGAGTTTGCAAATTTTTATGGATGCAGATATAACGGAAAAAGCTATGCGGATCATCCTGTTGACATAACCCAAAAGGATTTGCTTGCGAACAGGAGAGCAAAATTTAAAGATGCCTTTAAAAATTATATTTCCGAATTTTATGCTTTTGATCGTGCGGAAAACAACATAATTTTTAAAAAAACGGTTCCTGCCGTAAAAAAGCTTATTGAGCTGACAATAGAGCTTAAAAACAGACTTTGGGAAACAAAAAAAGAAAAAAACGGCTTTTCGTTCAGTGATATAGAGCATATGGCACTTGATATTTTGTGCACGGAGGACGAAAACGGATGTGTAAACAGAACCGAAACCGCACGTGAAATTTCAAAAGAATATGACGAAATAATGATTGATGAGTATCAGGACTCAAGCTTTATTCAGGAATATATTCTTGCAAGCGTGTCACATGACAGAAGTGTTGTGAAGGAGGAAGGAACGGCAACAGGCTTTACACCTAACCTTTTTATGGTTGGTGACGTAAAGCAGAGTATATACAGGTTCAGAAATGCGAGTCCCGAGCTTTTTATGGGAAAATATCATGATTTTAGGGACGCCGGCGATCATATAAAAATCGATCTCTCAAAAAATTACAGAAGCAGGGAAAGCGTTTTAAATTCCATAAATGTTCTTTTGGCACCGATTATGCGTGAAAGTCTGACGGAAATTGAATATGATTCCGCAAGTGCCTTGCATTTTGGCTCGCAAAAAAGCTATTGCCCGGACGAAACGCAAAATCCGAATTATAATACGGAACTTATTTTGATTGAAACAAACCCAAAGATAAGAAAAAAATTAAACGACGATACGAGTGACGAGAGAGATAGGCAAAATCCGGAATTTGAAGCTGAACAGGATGCAGAAGGCGAAGATACAGAAGGCGAAGATACAGAAGGTACGGAAGAAGAAAACGATTCAAAAGAATATATTGCAGCTTTGACGGTCGGGCGAAAAATTCGCGAAATGGTCAAAAACGGATTCCCGGTGTCTGCGGGTACGGATTCAGACAATAAGCCGATAACAAGAAATGTAAAATACGGGGATTTTGCTCTTTTGTTTTTGTATACGACGGGTGTTTCCAAAATCTATACGGATGTGTTTCAAAAAATGGGAATTCCGATAAGCTCGGAAATTACAGTCGGCTTTTTTGATACGGTTGAAATCAAAAAAATGATGTCCTTCTTAAAAATTCTTGACAATCCGTATGACGATATAAGCTTTGCGGCAATTTTATATTCCGAAATCGTGAATATTGACGCAAACGATCTCGGAATAATTGCTGCATACAAAAACAAGGATAATGAAAACAAGCTTCCGCTATACAGGGCGGCAAGGGAATTGTGTGAGAAAGCGGAAAATCAAAAAAAAGCAGAATCCGTTAACGAAAGCAAAACGTGTGAATATTATGAAATCGTCAAAATGGCTGAAGCAAAGGGCGTTATCAAAAAGCTTAAAAGGTTTTTTGCGCTTTATGACCTTCTTCTCGCAAAAAGGAACACATATACGGTACACTCGTTAATTGAAGCAATTTATGACGAAACGGGATATAAGGATATTGTATCGGTTATGCCGTACGGTGAGCGGAGACGCGGAAACCTTGCACTTCTTGTAAGCCTCGCAAAACGATTTGAACACGGCTCATATGCGGGTGTGCACGACTTTATTCATTATATAGACAGGTGCATCGAAAATGAGGAAAAGTTTGGTGAGGCAAGTCCGGAGAAAACAGACGATGCTGTAAGGATCCTTACGATTCACAAATCAAAGGGCCTTGAATTTCCCGTTGTATTTTTGTGCAATACTGACAAGGAATTTAACAAAAATGATTTTTCTGCACCCATAATCATGAATCACAAACTGGGTATTGCTTCAAATTATGTGGATACGGAAAAGCATATCAAATATAAGACTCTGAAGCAGAATGTTATACTCGGTATCGAAAAGAGCAAATATGTTTCGGAAGAGGCAAGGGCGCTTTATGTTGCGCTTACCCGTGCAAAGGAAAAGCTTTTTATCGTCGGAAAGGAAAAGCTTTTGCCCGGCAAAAAGGAAAATAAGAATAAGGTGGAAAAATGGAGTGAGACTGTTTTGTCAAACGACGGCGCATTTTTGGACTGCGATATTGCAAAGGTTAATCGTCTTATGGATTTTGTCTGTCCGTCTTTGCTTGTTGGGCAAAATATCGATATTGCAGAGCTTCCCCAAAAGGATATCACGGAAAGGATAAGGATTACAAGAAATTGCGGTACGGAAGAATTTTCGGCGGATTTTGATGTGACAATTGCTGCCTATGCCGCGAGCGATGCCGCATTTATGCTTAAAAATTCGGGATATACGAGGGAGGAATTAAAAGAGCAGACTGCAAAGCACAGAGAAAATGCCGAGAAAACGGAAAAAACAAATGTCTTATCGAGTGCAAATGAATGCCAAGAGAAAGAAGAGTTTGTAAAAAGCCGTGCTGAATTGCCGGAAAACGGAGATGTTTTTGGACCGGGAACAATTTTTGATAATCCGGATATACTTGCGGAAATAAAAGCGCAAAAGGAATTTGTTTATCCTTATATGGCGGAGGCTTTTGCGCCCGTCAGAGTTTCGGTGTCGGAGCTTAAGCATATCGAAATCGAAAATCTCCTTGAAGAAAGCGAAAAGGATGCGGAAAATGTGCCTTATCTTCCGGGATTTTTGGGGGGAGAAGGGGCGGAACAGTTCAAAGAAAATATATCGGATTTAAGCATATCGGATTTAAATTTGCCGAAATTAAATGTATCGGATACGTGTGCTGACGCGAACACAGAAAAATCAAGACGCTTTAAGCATGAAAACGAAGTACAAAAGGGCGCTCTCCGCGGAACTCTTTATCATGAAGTGTTTGAAAAATTGCAATATAACGGAAAATATGATACATTTGAGGACGCCAAAAAATCCGTTTCGGAAGATATTGCTTATTTGATAAAAGAGGGCTTCCTTGAGGATGACATCCTTGATACCGTGTCTATTGAAAAAATCGCAAAATTTTGTATGAGCGACATAGGAAAACGGATGATTATGGCAGAGCAGACGGGACGTCTTCACAGGGAGCAGCCTTTTGTATACAATCTTACGCCTTCGGAATACAATTTTTATTCAAAAACTGATAAGGCAGTCACGCCCGTCATGGTGCAGGGCATAATCGACGCCTATATAGATGACGGCGATTCGATTACGATAATCGATTACAAAACGGACAGGATTAATAAGGATGCGGAAAGTGAGCTCCGTGCAAAATACCATGTGCAACTTGATATTTATGCTCTTGCTGTAACCAAAATCACCGGCAAAAGGGTAAAAGAAAAAATCATTTATTCGGTTGCGAAAGATACGGATTTTGCGGTATAGATAAGGACTGTCGTTATATAGTGCTTAATTGTTGAATAACAGTTCGGCAGTATAGGGCATTTTAGAACAGGAGATTTTTATGATAAAAATGCTTTTCATCTGCCACGGCAGCAAACGGACATATAAATCAATGAATAGGTAAAAAAATACATATGGATTCTGACCTTCTCACAAAAAGACTCATCGACATGGCCAAAAAGTCGTATTCGGACAATATATTTTTGTTCAGCGACTTTTTGACGATCGATGAATTTTCGGAATTTGAAAAACAAAAAAGAGAATTATACGGAATAACCTATTTTACTTACGGCGGATATGATATGGCGGAACGACGCATGATTAGATTCGGAAATCCGGAGGAGATGGGATATTCGGTTCCGTTTCCGATCGAATGCGTAAAAATTTCGCCGGTTTCGGAAAAATTTGCCGCTACTCTCACACACAGGGATTATCTGGGCGCGATTATGTCGCTCGGCGTTGAAAGACGTGTGTTCGGAGACATTGTTGTAAAGATGAAAGACGCATATATTTTTTGCGAAACCAAATTTTCGGAATTTTTGATACAAAATCTCGTGTCCGTGGGCAGAAACTTTGTGACGGTTTCTGTATGTGAATTTCCGGATTCGGATGTTATATTTAAAAAGGAGCTTACGCATATTCAGGTGTCATCGGCTCGTGCGGATGCCGTTATAGCGCATGTGTGTCATATGGCTCGCGGAAATGTGCCGCCTTTGTTTTTGAAGGGCTTTGTGACATTAAACGGAAAAACGCTTGAAGCACGGGACAAAATGTTAAAAGAAGGGGATATTTTTTCTGTGAGGGGATACGGAAAATTTGTTGTCGGGGAAACTACGGGACAAAGTAAGAAAGGTAAGGACTGCATCGATATCTATAAATATGTTTGATGAAAAAGAATATATTTGATGAACATAAAATACATTTGATGAACATAAAATATATTTGCTGAATATGGTATCATGCCGAAAAATAAAAAGAAATGAATAATCATGCAACCGAAAAACCGATATATAACGAACTTGCCAAAACTCCCATACCGAAGCTTGTGATAAAGCTCGGAATTCCCACTACGATAAGCATGCTTGTGACAAGCATTTACAATATGGCGGACACTTATTTTGTGGGCGACGAAAACACAAGCGCGTCGGGTGCGGTGGGAGTTGTTTTTGGACTTATGTCGGTGATTCAGGCTTTTGGATTTTTGTTCGGACAGGGTGCGGGTGTTTTGGCATCACGTGCGCTCGGAGCGGGCGACAAAAGAAAAGCCGACAAAACCGACTCGACGGGACTTTTTCTGGCACTCCTTGCGGGCACAATAATAGGAGTGTTCGGACTGATTTTTCTTGATCCCTTTATGAGGCTTCTTGGGAGCACCGAAACGATACTTCCCTATGCAAGAGAGTATTCTCTTTTTATTCTTATTGCGGCACCGCTTATGTGCGCAAGCTGCGTTTTAAACAATATCTTGCGTTTTGAGGGAAAAGCCGTTTATTCGATGGTAGGGCTTGTTGCGGGCGGACTTTTGAATATATTCGGTGACTATGTGCTTGTGAGAATTCTTAATATGAGTGTTATGGGAGCGGGGATTTCCACTGCGGTGTCACAGGTGATAAGCTTTTTGCTTTTGCTTTTGCCCTTTTTAAAGGGCGACAGTGTTGCGCATTTGAGCCTTCGCGACGTGACCTTTAATTTTCAAATGATAGGAGATATTTGCAAAACCGGACTTCCGAGCCTTATACGCCAGGGAATGTCAAGCCTTTCAACGATGATGCTAAACAACGGCGCAAAAATCTACGGTGATGCTGCGGTTGCGGCAATGTCGATAGTAAATCGCGTATGCTTCTTTACCTTTGCGACGGCGCTTGGAATCGGACAGGGCTTTCAGCCTGTTGCCGCATTCAATTACGGAGCCAAAAAATATAAGCGTGTAAAGAGTGCTTACGCTTTTACGGTTACGGTCGGCGGATGCTTCCTCACAACGGTTGCGATTTTGGGATTTATTTTTTCAGACAGAATAATCGGAATATTCAGAAATGATCCGGAAGTCATAAAAATAGGTACAAGTGCCTTAAAGGTGCAATTTATCGGCCAATTGTTCCAGCCTGTTGCGGTATGTTCCAACATGCTTTTTCAAAGTACGGGAAAAACGCGTGAGGCTGCGGTGCTGTCACTATGCAGAAGCGGACTCTTCTTTATTCCTGTATTAAGTATCGGCTTAAAACTGTTTGGGCTTCCCGCCGTTCAATATTCACAAAGCATAGCGGATGTGATGACATTTCTTGTTGCCGCACCGATGGGAATAAGATATGCATTTTCGCTTGGGGATAAAGAATAATAAAAGAACAACGAAATAAAGTAAAAAGCTTACCGGATGCGGTAAGCTTTTTTTTTCATACCAAATAAACCAGATACGTAAATCCCATAAATACCAAAGCCGATGCAATAAAAGCGATTACGGTATATGTGAGCCTTGCACTCATAAAGGACACACGTGTGAGTATATTTGTCCAGGTGCGCTTGATTATGGCATAAGCACTTACAACAAATATTACGGATGAAATGATTGATGCGATTATTGCGCTTTTTGCGTCGGCAGAGGTAAACGCGGGATTTGTTGTAACAAGAAGTGTGAGCAATACAAGCGGTATAATGAGCCCGAAAACAAAAGACAGCGTAAACCTGTCACACATCGATTCGGCGATTGTTTCGGGATCCTTTTTTACGTTTACTTCTCTTTTTGACGATTTTTTTAGTGCTCTGTATTCGGACAGACGAATACTTAACATTTTGTAATCCTTGTTTTCGTAGGCAATGCGGACACCTTCCGCAAGAGACGTGATTATGTCGTCATACGGGTTTGAAGTGAGTATCGATTTTTTTGATCCCGAATCGTAATACATTGTATAAACCCGATCATCAAAAACATATGTGATTTTTAAATAAATTCGCTGGAAAACAATTGCGCGGTACTTTAAAATACGCATGTTTGGAATTGTATTTATTGTATCGCAAAGATTATTGAATATTGCGCCCGTGTTAAATTCCGTTTCGGTGAGCCGATAGTTAAAATCCTTGGTATTTATGGACAAAATCGGAGTGCTGCTTTCGTATACGGCAACCGTATGAGTAGAAAAGGAGTCATTTAATTCGTCAAAGAAAGGCACAAGTTCGGACCTGAGCTTTGACATAAAGAACATGTTTGAATTATCTGCCGTGTGAATTTCTGATGTAACAATTACACTATTTGTAACAGCGCCCGTGCCTCCGCAGGTGTCGCAGGTAACAGCGCCCGTCCCTCCGCAGTCGGGACACAAAATGCTGCCCGTGCCTCCGCAGGTGCGGCAAAATGCAGGGGATTCGGCAGAGGCTCCGGCAAGGCTTGTATCGTTCAAAGTTTTTACACTTCCGTTCGCATTTTCTGACGCATTTCCTGCTGTATTTCCTGTTGCCGCATCAGAAGACACATTATATCCCGTTCCGAGGCACTTTGGACACGGAACATGCTTTATGCCGTCACATGTGCGGCATGTGACATTACCGTGATGCGCGCATACGGGGCAGGATTCCACATAATCCGTATAAGGAAGCGTGACAGTATTTTTGCTTTCTTTAAAAATATCCTGTACGGGCATACCCATATCCCAAATGTTGAATTCGTAGGCATGACGCTTGCGGTCTGAGGTTACTGACCCCGCACCCGGGCTAATAACATCTTTTATGTCTCTTGTTTCATAAGAAATTTGACACTTTACAAAGGTGTCGGGATAAGCCTCTATATTCTGAATCAAAATATTTTTTTCAAGCTGTCTTAAAAAATTTGTTGTACCAAGGTTAAAAGCTTTTGCAAGAAGCGATTTTACCTGAGGCTCAAATTTTGATCCGTCCTCCGATGTGTACAAATCTCCTTTTTTTGTACAAGTCTGATTGCTCATGATTTCCCCCATATGCCCTAAAAAAAACAAAGTATTTTGTTTGTATGCGAACCGTTTGCGCGGCTTCGCAATATATTTTATATCTCATTATAATCGCACAGGCGAAAATTTACAAGAAAATGTTTATTTGTGCAATATGTACAAAAACGCATTTCTTTTTTGTGCATAATTCACATAGACTGAACAAAAAAGTCGTGTTAATATGGAAACTACGAAACGGATATGAGTTTCCGAGTTTCCGAATGTTAAAATCACTCGAGAATAATCAAAAAAATGAAACATGAAAATGACAGGAATCAACAAATTGTTAAGACAGAAAAGATAGGAATATCCGAATATTTGAAGGCAGAAAAAGCACAGAATATCCGAATATTCAAAGACAGAAAGAAAAATGCAAATTCATATGTAAACCCGCGTTCGGACGGAAAGGAATAAGAGTGAAAGAAAAGATAATACTTGCGGCAATCGGCGAGTTCAGTACGCACGGGCTGAATTTTACGATGGACGATGTGGCGGCGGCTCTCGGTATCAGCAAAAAAACAATATATAAGGTTTTTAAGAGTAAGGAAGATTTGCTTTTGGGAATTGCCGATTATTGCTTTACGGACATAAAAAGAAGCGAGCAGGAGGTGCTTGCGGATCCGAATCTTGATATTACCGAAAAAATCAGAAACATAATTATTGTACTTCCCGAAAGATATCGTAACATCGGACTCAGTAATCTTTACAAATTAAAGGAAAAAGAACCGCGAGTTTACAAAAAGGTCGAAAAATACCTGCAAACCGACTGGGATGCTACAATATTACTACTTGAAAGCGGTATGGCTCAAGGGAAAATAAAAAGAATCAAAATTCCTATTTTAAAGGCAATGATAGAAAGCACCATAAGTGCGTTTTTCGGAAGTGATGTTTTGATCGAAAATGACATGACATACGAACAGGGTTTAAATGAAATGATAGACATTATTATGGAAGGCATTACGGTGAAAGGAGAAAATTGATGAAAGACAGGAGCAAAGAGATCTTTGGAAATGAGATGCCCACACGTGTTCAAAAAAAGGCACTCAAATCAAAGCTCAAATATCAAAAAAAATACGGAGACGATTCAGAAGCGGATTATAAAATCACTATCGAGAAAAATGCTTATATCGGCGATGTGCTCGGAATCAAAAACGTTTTGATAACCGATATGGAAGGGACGGAACCCTTCGACACCGAAAAGGGAATAATAGTCGGAAATATCCGCATGGGATTCGGACATTACAGAATTTCGATGGCAATCGCATCATGTGCGAAGGCATTGGGATATATTCCTTATTGGATGGATTTAAATTCATATCCGAACACCACCTGTACAAAGGTTATCGGTGCGCAGAATGACCTTTATTCGCTCGGCTCACGTCTTTCGCAAAAGTTTTCGTTATTTAATAAATTCGTATGGGAGCCTATGAATTATGAAGGCTTCAGACAGCTTTCCTACAATGCGTCGGACGAAAAAAACTCCGAGCTCATGGCTCCGGTTTATAAAAACGTTCCCAAAAACATTCCGGTTGTGGCAACACACGTTTGGCCGGCACAGGCGGCTCTTCATGCGGACATGAAGTATGTTGTAAATGCCGTTCCCGACAACTGGCCGATGGCTCTTCACTATGCCGAGGGCGCTCTGCATACGGTTCAGACGTGGTATGCATATGAAGGCTACCGTATCGGAAACGGTTTCCTAAAAGAAAAGGTTGTTAATCCGATGCCGTATGATGAACTTATTTATACGGGACATTATGTGGATGACGAACTCGTGAGAAATATTGAAAACGACTGCGAACAGCGCATAAACCGCAAAAAGTCGGGTGAACCCATACGTTTCTTACTCACAATCGGCGGTGCGGGCGCACAAAAGGAGATTTTTTCGGAAATCATAAAATATCTCCTTCCTTTTGTAAGAAAGGGAAAAGCCGCACTTTATGTGAATGTGGGCGATTACAAAAATGTCTGGGAAGCACTTGTAAAGGAAATCCCGGGACTTGATGAGACTGCGGTCCGGCATTTTGATAACGGCGACAAACGCTCTTTACAGGAAAGAATGCCCGATATGTTAAACGAAAATCTCGACAATGTTTCTCTTAAGACAGGCATTCACGCTTTCTGGCACGAAAATATTTTTGAGGCGGTTTATTGCACGAATATTCTGATGCGTCTGTGCGACGTGCTTGTCACAAAGCCGTCGGAACTTTCGTTTTATCCTGTCCCGAAGCTCTTTATAAGGCGAGTTGGCGGTCACGAACAATGGGGAGCCGTACATTCGGCCGAAATCGGGGACGGAACGCTTGAGTGCAGGGATATTCCGCATACATTGCAAATGATTGAGCTCTTTATGAATGATCCGGTATTGCTTAATACAATGTGCGAAAACATAATGAGAAACAAGCAGTCGGGAATTTATGACGGCGGCTATAAAGTTGTACAAGAAGCGATGAAGCTTAAAAATAAAAAATAAAAATAAAGGAGAACGGTATGTCAAAATCAGCTGTTGACAAAAAAAATCTTATCTTTTACCCGCTTGGAACAATCGGACGCGACATGGTATATGCGCTTGTGTCGAGCTACCTTCTGACTTACATCATGTTTACCAGAAGCCTTACAAATGCGCAGCTTGGCGCAGTAACCGCAATTATGGTTTTTGCGAGAGTGTTTGACGCATTAAACGATCCCATCATGGGAAACATCATTGAAGCAACACGCACAAAGTGGGGAAAATTCAAGCCCTGGCTCCTTGCGGGCTGCGTTTCGACGGGTGCGGTAATAATCACAACATTTACCACAAAGCTTCAGGGATGGTCCTTCATCATCCTTTTCGGATGCATGTACATCATGTACTCAATCACATATACAATGTGTGACATTTCTTATTGGGGAATGGTTCCGGCTCTTTCGTCCGATGCCAACATGAGAAATGAGCTTACGTCACGCGCAACATTTTGTGCGGGTGTCGGCGGAACACTTGTCGGAATTTTACTTCCCATTTTGACGGCGGGCGACAAGGCAATCGGCGGAAACGCTCAGACGGCATACGGCGTTATCGCAATCGTGATCTCGATTATTACGCCTCTCTTTGCGCTGTTTACTCTTATCGGAGTTAAGGAAAGCAGAGACATAAATACAGAGCCAAAGACACGTGTCAGCGTCAAAAAGATTGTAAGCACAATCACAGGCAACGACCAGCTTATGTGGATCGCGCTTATCTTTCTGATTCAGCAGGTGGGCAACGGCCTTATCGGCGGCGGTCTCGGCTCGACATATCTTTATTTTAAGTTTGGCTATGAAGGAAGCAACTATTCGCTTTTCCAGACGGTCGGAATGATGGCAACAGCCGTTCTCATGATTACGTATCCCATGATTTCAAGACGCATTCACCGCAAAAAGTTTATGAGCTATATGATGATTGTGTCGACGGTCGGCTATCTTATGATTTTGCTCTCGGGGCTTTTCCTTCCCGACAATATCAAGTTCTGGGGGCTGACGGTCGGCTATATGCTCGGAAACTTCGGCAACTACAGCTATTATCTCATCATGATGATTTCGATAATGAATACGGTTGAGTACAACGAACTCAAGTTCGGAGAGAGAAGCGAAGGAATAATCACATCCGTAAGACCCTTTATCACAAAGCTCGGATCTGCGCTTTTCCTTCTTATGACATCGGGAATTTATATGATTTTTGGTGTAACAAAATATACAAACCAAATTTCCGATTTTGAAACTCAGGCAAACTCCGGCGCAATCTCAAGCGCCGAAAAGGCAGCGGGTATCGCAGAAGCCTTAAAGAGCGTTACGACAGCGGAAACAAACGGACTTCTTGTATGCATGTCGGTGCTTCCTCTTGTGCTCATGTTCATATCTTATATACTTTATATGAAAAAATATAAGCTTGATGAAGAAGAATATGATAAAATATGTAAGGAGATCGAAGCAAAAAATAAATAAAAGTACTTGTCTTTTATGCAAAATCCATATATGACCGGAGGTACATATGATAGAAGTAATTAACAACAATCTTTTTCACCTGTATACTCCCAAAACATCCTATTTGTTCACCGTTTATGACAACGGTGAACTTTTGCATCTTCATTACGGTGCAAAAGCGGATACTTTGGGAAATGCCCGCAACGCCCTTATGCAAAAATGGTCCAATCAGAACGGCTGCAGCGTGGCAAATGACAAGGCACACAACAATCTTTGCCCGGACGACGAAAAATATGAGGCATCTACTCTCGGAAAAGGCGACATGAGAACGCCGTTTGTCGAAATAAAGTGGGCGGACGGAAGCACCACAGCCGAATTTTTGTTTGAAAAGGCTGAAGTCGTAAGCATTGCAGATATTGAAAAAAAATATAAGGAATCCCACCTTCCCCATTCCTATACTGACGAAAAGGGTGAGAACAACGCGCTTTTAGTGACGCTTAAGGAACAGAAGGAAAATGTGAGGCTCAGACTTTATTACTGTATTTATGAGGATTCGGACGTAATCACAAGGTCGGCGGAAATAATAAATGATTCCGACAAGGCTTTTTATTTGAATTCCTTAAACAGCATCGGAATAGAGCTTGATGCGGATATCGTAAAGGTGACTTCCTTCCACGGCGACTGGGGACGTGAAGCAGAAAAGTGCGATGTTATGCTTACGGGCGGTAAGTTTGTTTCGGAATCGAGAACCGGAAATTCCTCAAACCACTCAAATCCTTTTGTTATGTATGCGGAGCCCTCTGCAACAGAACTTGCCGGCAAAGTATATTCCACAAACCTTGTTTATTCCGGAAATCACAGGGAATCGGCAGAATTCGGCGGTCATGCAAAGCTTCGTATTTTGAGCGGAATAAATTCGGATTTCTTTTGCAAAAAGATTAATCCCGGCGATTCTTTCCTTTCACCCGAAGGAATTATGGCATATTCTGGGACGGGTTACCGCGGAATTTCGGAAGCAAATCACAAATTTGTAAGAGAACATATCGTAAGAGGCGCTTATAAATATGCCGAAAGACCCGTGCTTTTAAATTCGTGGGAGGCGGCTTACTTTGATATATCGGAAAATAGGCTCTTAAAGCTCGCAAAAGCCGCCAATGACGTCGGAATCGAACTCTTTGTGGTGGATGACGGATGGTTCGGAAAGAGAAATTCCGACAAAACGTCTCTCGGCGACTGGTATGACAATAAGGACAAGCTTCCCAACGGAATCGGCGGACTTTCAAAGAAGGTAAAGGCACTCGGACTCAAATTCGGCCTTTGGGTTGAGCCTGAAATGGTAAACGAGGATTCGGATCTTTATCGCGCTCATCCCGACTGGGTGATCAAAAATCCCGCCCGCGACCATGCGCTTCAGCGTAACCAAATGCTTCTTGATTATTCAAAGAAGGAAGTGCGCGAACATATAATTTCCGTAATGTCGGATGTTTTTGCGAGAAGTGCGTGCGACTATGTAAAATGGGACATGAACAGAAACTTTTCGGATTATTTTTCGATAGGCGGGGATTTTGACGCACAGGGCGCTCTTTCTCATGATTATGTCGTCGGACTTTATGCCGTTATGGAAGAACTTACGGAAAGGTTTCCGAATATCTTATTTGAAGGCTGTGCTTCGGGCGGAAACAGGTTTGATCTCGGGATCCTTTCCTATTTTCCTCAAATCTGGGCAAGCGACAATACGGATGCGGTATCGCGTGCTTCAATCCAAAACGGCTATTCTTACGGATATCCGCAAAGCACGTGGTCGTGTCACGTGTCTGCGTCTCCCAATCACCAGACGCTCCGCACGACTCCTCTTGACACGCGTTTTGCGGTTGCATTGTCCGGTATATTCGGATATGAATTAAATTTGTGCGATCTTCCTAAGGAAGAACTCACTGAAATCAGGGAGCAGGTCGAATTTTACAAAAAATGGCGTAAGACTCTTCAATTCGGCAATTATTTGAGACTTGGCGGTACGGTATCAGAAAACTCGTTTGAAAAATATTCGGGCGGATTTTTGTCATCGCGTCTTGACACAATGCTTACAAGATTTATGATTGTTTCTGAGGACAAAAGTGCGGCACTCGGCATAATCGTAAACGGTGAGGTGCATCCGAACTATTCGCATACCGTATTTAGGGGAGCGGGCCTAAAGAGTGACACGCTTTATCATTTTTGCAACAGGGTGAAAAAGCATGACATAAGGCGGATGGGAGATTTGATAAATACAATGGCTCCTTTCCATATCAAGGCAAACGGACTTGTGCACAATATCATTTCAAAATTCATAAAGCTTGACGGCGAAACCGAAGAATATGTTGTGTCCGGGCAGATTATAAACAATGCCGGCATCAACCTTTCACAGACCTATGTCGGAACGGGATACGGAAGCAACACGCGTCTTTTTGCGGACTTTGAGTCACGAATATACGAAATGACCGAGGTGCAGACCGAAGAAGAGCAGGCAAAATCGGAATAACAGGAATTTGATTTTTGACATTGCAGGCGATACTTGACTTTTGGATAAATCAAGGTTTATACTCATGCATTAGGGTTGAAAGGCTCATAATTTTATTCGGCTGTAAGGAGAATTTAAATGGCAAAGATACGTACACGTTATGCACCGAGCCCCACGGGAAAGATGCATGTGGGAAATTTAAGGACGGCGCTTTACGCTTACCTTATCGCAAAGCATGAGGACGGCGATTTTATATTCAGGATTGAGGACACCGATCAGGGACGCTTTGTGGAAGGCGCAACGGAAATCATATATGATACGCTCCAAAAAACAGGGCTTACCTATGACGAGGGCCCCGATAAGGATAAGGGTGTAGGCCCTTACATTCAGTCTGAGCGCGTCAAAGCGGGAATCTATATGAAATATGCAAAGGAGCTTGTTGAAAAGGGCGAAGCTTATTACTGCTTTTGCACCAAAGAGCGCCTTGATTCACTCAAAACTCCCGTAAATCCCGATGCCGATTCCGAAGACAATCAAAAGGAAATAAGAAAGTATGACAAGCATTGTCTTCATCTTTCAAAGGAAGAGGTTCAAAAGAATCTTGATGCGGGAATGCCCTTTGTAATCCGCCAAAATATTCCTGAAAACGGCGAAACAAGCTTTACGGATACCGTTTATGGCAAGATTACGGTTGAAAATTCCGAGCTTGACGATATGATCCTCATTAAGTCTGACGGCTTCCCCACATACAATTTCGCAAATGTTGTGGACGACCATCTTATGGGAATCACGCATGTTGTGCGCGGAAATGAATATTTGTCGTCGACACCCAAATATACAAGGCTTTACAATGCATTCGGCTGGGAAGAGCCCATTTATATCCATTGTCCCCTGATCACAAACGAGGAACACCAAAAGCTTTCGAAGCGCAGCGGACATGCTTCGTTTGAGGATTTGCTCGATCAGGGATTTTTGCCCGAGGCGGTTGTAAATTTTATGGCGCTTCTCGGATGGAGCTCCGGCACGGACAGGGAAATTTATTCGCTTCCCGAGCTTGTTGAGGTATTTGATTATCACCATATCAACAAGTCGCCATCTGTATTTGACATTCAAAAGCTTCGCTGGATGAACGGCGAATATATGAAGGAGCTTGACGACGAAAGCTATCTTTCACTTGCCGTTCCTTATGTAAAGCAGGCTGTTCACAAAAATTACGATTTGAACAAGATTGCGATGCTTGTAAAAACACGTATCGAAACATTCCTTGACATTGCGGAAAAGATCGATTTCTTTGACGAGCTTCCGGAATATGATCCCGAGATGTATGTGCATAAGAAAATGAAGACAACGTGTGAAAGCTCATATAACGTGCTTACGGAGTTGCTTCCACGTCTTGAAGAGCTTAATGATTATTCGATTTCGGGAATCGAAAGTGTAATCATGGGATATATTGCGGAAAAACAAATCAAGAACGGACAGGGGCTTTGGCCGATTCGTACCGCGGTTTCCGGAAAACAGATGACACCGGGCGGTGCATATGAAATAATGGAAATTATCGGCAAGGAAGAATCGATTAAAAGAGTTAAAAAAGGAATAGAACTCTTAAAAACAGGATTATAATACGAAAGCACGGTTTGGCTTAAATTATATTCGATTTAAATGTTTTAAAAAGGCGGTGGATTTGCACCGCCTTTTGTGTTATTATTTTTATGCATGATCTTAATATTCTTTTGGAAGACAAAAATCAACTTATCGCGATCAATCATATCACGGGGCCGGCACTTGTTATTGCGGGGCCGGGATCAGGAAAAACACGCGTAATCACAAAAAGAACACTTAATTTAACACAAAATCACAATGTGAAGCCCGAAGAAATTCTTGTTGTCACATTTACAAGGGCGGCCGCCGCAGAAATGCGTGACCGTTATATTAAGTTGTGCCCGGAAAACGAACTTCGGAGCGTTGTTTTTGGGACATTTCACAGCATATTTTTTGGAATTTTAAAGGATGCTGACGGAATTTCAGCGGAAAATATCATAAAGGAAAGAGACTCGGACTTCTTTGTTTCGATGCTGATTGACAGGTACAATGTCGAAACGTTTGACAGAGCGGAACTTATATTCAAATTAAAGGGTGAAATCGCACGTGTGAAAGCAAACGGCGGAATTAACAAAAATTATACAGCTCATTCGTGCAACACCTGCGATTTCATAAATATATATAACGATTATACGGATATTCTCTTAAAAAAACGGCTTGTGGATTTTGAGGACATGATGACAAAAACGTATGATATTTTAAAATCCGACTTAATTGTGCTTAAAAAAATGCAAAATGCCTTTAAGTTTATCATGGTTGACGAATTTCAGGATATAAATCCCATACAATACGAAATCATAAAAATGCTTTCTGCGTCTCACAGAAATCTTTTTATTGTGGGTGACGACGACCAGTCGATATACGGCTTCAGAGGGGCGGAGCCCAAAATTATGCAGGAATTTCCTAAAGATTTTCCGGAGACCGCAAAGATTGTTTTAAATACAAACTATCGTTCAAAAGGCAATATTGTTGCGGCGTCGGAGCATCTCATAAAAAACAACAGGACACGCTTTCAAAAGGAAATAAAGGCTTTCCGTGAGCCTGGGGAAGAGGTAACAATTACGGCATATGAAACACCGGACGATGAAATAAGAGGATTGGCAGAAAAAATAAATCATTATGCGGCGGAAGGCATACTGTATTCGCAAATGTGCATTATTTTGCGGACAAACGCGCTTACCGATAAATTTAAGGAGGGACTTAAAAAATTCGGAATTCCCGTAAAATATTCGGGACACGGAAACATATATGAACGTTTTCCCGCAAAAGATGTTATTGCATATATACGTGTGGCGACAGGCGGACGGAGCAGAAGTGACGTTTTAAGCATAATAAACAGACCCGAAAGATATATTATGAGAGAAGCTTTTGCGGATGAAACGGTTGATTTTGGTGAGGTTTCAAAAAAGGTGAAGAGGGACACTGTTGTTTTAAAAAAGCTTCAAATGTTTTTGCGGGACCTTGAATTCATAAAAAGAGGAACGCCTGTGTCGGCGGTAATTTATATAAGAAAGGGAATAGGCTATGACGGATTTGCGGCGGAATATGCGAGAACGCACGGCATGAATCCCGATGAAGTTTTGCATACCCTTGATGCCGTGGAAAGGGACGCAAAAAACTTTGACTTATTTAATGAATGGTTTTTTAATATCGAGCGCATGGCTTCATCGGAAAATGCGGAAGAGTGCCTACGGGACGCATACCTTAAGGATACGGTAAACGTTATGACGATGCACGGATCCAAAGGGCTTGAATTTGATATTGTTTTTGTGCCGCGGGCGAATATGACTGTTATACCATACCCGGATGCCGTGACAACCATAGAAACAGAAGAGGAACGGCGCATGTTTTATGTGGCACTTACGCGCGCAAAAATGGCGCTTAATATGTCTTATGTCAAAAAAATAGGAAAGAGAAAGGCAGAGCCCTCGATTTTTATAAAGGAAACGGGTGAGTTAAAGCATAGCGCCGGCGGAAAATTTAACATGTATTGATGACGGTAGTTTAATATGCATGGATGACGGTAGTTTAATATGTATGGATGACGGACAAGTCGATATGCATCTGTGATAAAAGAGATGTAATTTTATAAAATTTGTGTTAAAATCAAAAAAATATATTGCTTACGGAAATTCATAAAAAATGAGCAGAAGGGATTTTTGATATGAAAACGATATTGATTGTTGACGATGACCAAATGAATCTTGACAGAAACAAATTTATTTTGCAGCAGGAAGGGTTTAATGCGATTGCGGTTCACGGCGGAATAGAATGTATTGCCGCTTTGTGTGAGGGAAACATAGATCTTGTCCTTCTTGACATCGACATGCCCGAAATCAACGGAATCCAGACGCTTAAGGCAATTCGCGCGAGAAACGAATTTAAAAATATCCCGGTTATTTTTCTTACGTCGATTGCGGACCTTGACCATGTCAAGGAAGCAAGCAGGCTCGGAGCCGTGGATTATGTACGAAAGCCTTTTCGCAAGCAGGATCTCGTAAATCGTGTGAATAAGGTGCTTGACGGCATTAATTGATATGTAATGAAAAGAGTGTCATAATGAAACGCAAAAATATCATTCTGTATATAATTACATTAATGCTCACCGTTGCGTCAGTGACGCTGATTACGTTTATTACCTTTAAGGGCTTTTATAAGCTTGCGGAGACAAGGCAGGTGGAGCTCTGTCAAAATGCGCTCGGCGAGGAATCCGCCAAAATCAACGAATACTTATCCGCTGCGGTAAATACGGTTTCAACAAGCGGAGTTTTTGTAGATTCGATGATCTGCCGGAATGCGGACACGGATGAAATAAAAGAAACCTTTTATGCCGTGTCCGAAAAGTATATGAACGGCGAAGCAAACGGATTTACGGGAATTTACGGATGGGTTTCGGGGGGATATCTTGACGGAACGGGCTGGGATGTGCCCGCAGATTATGATGCAACCGCACGCATCTGGTATACCGAAGGGATTAAAGCAAACGGACGCATCATAACGACTGCGCCGTATACGGATGCGGACACCGGCAAAACCGTAATTACGGTAAGTCTTATGCTTTCGGACGGTGAAAGCGTAATTGCGACAGACATAGATGTTGCGGAAATCCGTGAAATCGTTGCAAATATCGGAAGCGACGATTCAGGATATGGCTTTATTGTAAATAAAAACGGCAATATGCTGGCTCACGGACTAAAGACATATGAGAGCATAAGCATTTATGCGGAAGGCGCCGAAAAGCCTACCGACAAAATGACCGAAATAATAGAATTGTTGTTTCAAAAAACCGATTCGGCGGGCGGGGAATATTTCTTCACCGTTGAATACAAAGGTCATAGGCTCATGATTTTTTCACATATTATATGCGACGACTGGTATGCGGGAATGGTACTTGATTATGATTCGGTATACGAAAACGAAATGTCGGTACTTTTTAGGAGCATACTTCTTTCGCTCATAACCGTTGGAATTGTCGCATATTTTTGTACGTCAAGCGTAATTTCAAGGAACAGACTTCTTGATCAAACGGAAGAATTAAAGGAAATTGCTGAAGAGCAAAGAAAAGCAAGCATCGAAAAGAGCAAGTTTCTTGCAAATATGTCGCACGAAATAAGGACACCGATAAATGCCGTGCTCGGTATGAATGAGATGGTCTTACGTGAGTGCTCCGACAAAAACATTTTAAAATATGCAAACAATATTCAGTCCGCAGGCAAATCGCTTCTTGCGATCGTAAATGACATTCTTGATTTTTCAAAGATAGAAGCGGGAGAAATGCCTATTTTTAAGGCAAATTTTAAGGCAATGACCTTGCTTTCCGACTGCTGCAACGTGATTTCCCAAAAAGCACGCGACAAGGGTTTAAGGCTCACGGTATACAATAACCGGATGACGCCCGCAGAGCTTAAAGGCGACGAGACAAGACTCAGACAAATCTTTATCAATCTTTCCAACAATGCCATAAAATATACAAGTGAAGGCGTTGTCACAATAGAATTTGATTTTGCAAAAACATCCGAAAACATGGGAATGCTTATTTTTACCGTTTCGGATACGGGAATGGGGATTTCCGATACGGACAAGGAAAAGCTCTTTAAATCATTTAAACGCTTTGACGAAAAGAAGAACAAGGGCGTTGAGGGAACGGGACTCGGGCTTTCGATCGCAAAGCAATTGGCAGAGCTCATGGGGGGCACAATTTCCTTTGAAAGTATATACTTGTGCGGCTCAAGATTTTCTGTTTCGATACCTGCGGAAATAATTGACGATACGCCTATGGGTGCATATTCGGAAACAGAAAACATAAGCACCAAAAATATATCGTCCTACAGCGAAAAATTCCGGGCGCCCGATGCCGAAATACTGGTTGTTGACGATGTTCAAATGAATTTGGATGTATTTAAGGGACTCTTAAAGAAAACCTGCGTAAAAATAACAAGTGCCTTAAGCGGATATGACGCTGTCGATCTTGCGCGTGAAAATCACTACGATATAATTTTCATGGATCATCTGATGCCGGACATTGACGGCATCGAGACATTAAAGGAACTGAATGCCACAGAAGATTACATTAACAGAAGTACTCCCGTTATTGTTCTCACAGCCAATGCGGTTGCGGGCGCAAAAGAAGAATACATTGAGGCGGGATTTTTCGATTATCTTTCAAAGCCCATTGCGGGCGCCGCTCTTGAAGATATGGTTTATAAGTACCTTCCGAAATCAAAAATCGAGTGGGTAAACGATAAATATAAGGAAAATGAGAAGAAAAGCGGAAAAACACCCGAGAATGAGAACAAAATCGGAAAACTTAAGGGAAGCGAGAGCGAAAACGGAAACGCTTTAAGTGAAAGTTATGTAAACGGAAACACTTTAAGTGAAAGTTACGTAAGCGTAAATTTCCAAAACCGAAAAAATGTAATTGAAAATAACGAGAGTTTGGAATCCGAAAAAAATATAATTGAGAGCAGGACAAATTCGGAAACGGACAGCGAAAGCATGTCAACCGGCAGCGGGATAAGTATGGGGACCGTAACCAAAAATCCGCAAAAAAATTTGCCGGGATTTATCATGAAACTCAAAGCCGTTATAAAGACACTGTTTGACACTGACCGGGATATAACTCGGCTTGCGCAGAACATAGCCATAGTCTGCATGGTCGGAGGCGGAATTGTGCGTGCTGTTGCAACAAAATTCATAAACGGAAATCTTACGTCGATTGTAGCAATACTCGGGTGCGTAATAATCGGAATTCTCTATCTTTATATTTCGTATAAGGATAAGCATACGATGTTTTCTTCCGCTTTTGCACAGCTTGTGTGTCTGGATGTTTTGTTCCCGATGCTTTATTTCAACTGCGGCGGAATATATTCGGGCATGCCAATGTGGTTTGTGTTCGGACTCTTTATGCCGTGGGTTGTTTCAAGAGGGAAGGCATCCTATATAGTTTATTTTATAACTCTTGTTACGGATGTTTCTTCTATAATAATATCGATACTTTATCCGGAAACGGTAAGAAATCCTCTGCAGGGCGATTTGCTTGCGGTGGACGTTACAGTCGGAATAGTTACGCTTACCGTGTTTGTTGCTTTTTTCCTAAAAATTCAAAATCATGTTTTTGAAAAACAAAACGGAACACTGAAGGACCGGACGGAAAAGCTTGATAAGACGCTGTCGGAGCTTGAATTCGCAAACAAAGAAAAAACAGAATTCCTTGCGAATATGTCCCACGAAATCCGCACTCCGATCCATGCGATACTCGGATACAGCAGGATGATAGAGGACGAAAGCAAGGAACTGCGCACGCTCGGCTATGCCGAAAACATAGAGCAGTCGGGAAGAAATCTTTTGTCTGTCGTAAGTGACATATTTGATTTTACGGAAGCGGACAATACGGATTTTGAAGTTGAATTTAAAGAAGCCAAAACTCTCCCCGGCATAATCGATATTTTGTCTTATGCAAAATACAATGCGGAAAAGAAAGGCTTAACGCTGTCGGAATTTGTGGATCCCATGATTCCGAGTGCAATACTGGGTGATGCGGAGCGCTACGCGCGAGTTGCCATAAAGCTTGTTTTCAATGCGGTGAGATATACGGCAAGCGGCAAAATAGAAATTGTCTTTGTCTGGAAAAAAATCGAAAAGACGGACAAGGGTGAACTGATATTTTCCGTATCCGATACCGGTGTGGGAATGAGACCCGAAGAAGTGGAATTATTAAAGCAAAACCAGCTTACGGGAAAAAGCGTCATGTGCATTGAGGGTGCGGGAATAGGACTTGCGTATGCGGCAAGAATTCTAAAGAAAATGGGCTCCGAAATAAAGGTGGAAAGCCGTTATGGGCAAGGAAGCAGGTTCTGGTTTACGATAAGACCGCACATAATCGACGAAACGCCGATCGGTGAAATAACAATCAAAAATGATCTCTACCGCATCAAAAAATCAGAAGAATCAAAATATACTGCCGAATCCGCACGTGTGCTTGTTGTTGATGACAACGAAATGAATCTTGATTTGATAGGAAGATTTTTGTCGGAAATCCGTATTACGATCGAGTATGCCGAGAACGGTGCAGAGGCGGTGGAGCTTGTACGTAAAAATCCCTACGATGTGATTTTGATGGACCACATGCTTCCGATTATGGACGGAACAGAAGCCTATAAGGTGATAAGAGACGAACACCTGTGCGACAATACGCCCATAGTTATTGTTACCGCAAATGCCGTTGCGGGAGAAAAGAAAAAATATCTCGACATGGGCTTTAATGCATATCTTGCAAAGCCTATCGACAAAAGAGAATTGCTTTCGGTCGTAAAAGAGATGCTGCCGAAGGAAAAGATTACGGAAGATGCTGCAGGTAACGACCGTGAAAAATCAGACAAAAATTCGTATACCGGAAATCCGGATTACAAAAATTTGCACAACAAAGATGTCGGAAAACAAAAACCTAAAGAAACAGGGATAAGTAAAGAAAATTTTACGCAGGACCCGGAAGATTTGCAGGAAGATGCTCTCATACTCACAAAGGAAGATGAGGAATTTTTAAAGACACTTGATTTTCTTGATACCAAAACGGGGCTTATGTATACCGGAAACGATATGGCATTTTTTAAGGCAATGCTTAAGTCCTATGCCAAAAATTCACGTATTGAGGAAATCAAAGAGGCCTATGCAGACAAAAACTTTGATAATTACAGGACTTATGTCCATGCCGTCAAGGGAACCTCGCTCACAATCGGTGCGATTACGCTTTCGGAGCACATGAAGGCGATGGAGGAGGCTGCCCGTGACGGAAAAACCGACGAAATTTTTAAGCATCATGACGAATATATCAAAGAATACGAAGACATGGTCCAAAAAATTTTAAGAGCAATCGGCGAATAAAAATTTAATCGGCAAATAAGAAATTTAATCCGCAAATAAGAAAATTAATCCGGGTATTCCTTAAGGCTAAATATCCCTTAGCCTAAGCATCTTTAAAACGGGTGTCAATGATATTTGCAATTTGCTTTGCCGCTTTTATAAATTATTTTTCTTGACAAATTATTTTGTGCCTACTATAATATTCCGTGCGTGTGCCAAAAAGCGCACGGGTTTTTGTGTGTTAATTTTAGGATTATCACAGGCAGCCACCAATTGAAAAATTCAAACAGGAGGAAAAGTTAATGCCTACATTTAACCAATTAGTAAGAAAAGGCAGACAGACTGTGGAGAAAAAGTCGACAGCACCCGCTCTTCTTAAGGGATTCAATTCCCTCAACAAAGAAGCCGTTGCCACACAATCTCCTCAGAAGCGCGGTGTTTGCACGGCAGTTCGTACGGCTACACCCAAAAAGCCTAACTCGGCTATGAGAAAGATCGCCAGAGTCCGTCTTTCGAACGGAATCGAAGTAACAAGCTATATTCCGGGAGAAGGCCACAACCTTCAGGAGCACAGCGTTGTTCTTATCCGCGGCGGACGTGTAAAGGATCTTCCCGGTACACGTTACCATATCATCAGAGGAACACTTGATACGGCAGGTGTCGCAAAGAGACGCAAGGCTCGTTCCAAGTACGGAGCAAAGAGACCGAAGGACGCAAAGAAATAAATTTTAAAGTAACCGTTAATTGATTTACAATTACTCATAATCGCAGGGTTAACGATCCTTTCAAACAAGAAGTGGTTGCCGGTTTGAAAAAGATATAAACCGAGAAGCGCGAACACAAAAAGAGTAAATGTGAGTACCTATGAATTAATAGACTTATAAGTCGATATTAAGGAGGGAAGCAACGTGCCAAGAAAAGGACATATTACAAAAAGAGATGTGCTTGCTGATCCTTTGTACAACAGCAAGCTTGTTACAAAGCTCATCAACAACGTAATGCTTGACGGCAAAAAGGGAACAGCACAGAAGATTGTTTACGGTGCATTCGATATTGTTGCCGAGAAGTCGGGCAAGGAAGCACTTGAAGTATTTGATCAGGCTATGAATAATTTGATGCCTGTTCTCGAAGTTAAGGCTCGCCGTATCGGCGGTGCCACATATCAGGTACCTATCGAGGTAAGACCCGAAAGAAGACAGGCTCTTGCTCTTCGCTGGCTTACAATGTTTTCACGTAAGCGCGGTGAGAAGACAATGCAGGACAAGCTTGCTGCAGAAATTATGGATGCCGCAAACAACACAGGTAATGCAGTAAAGAGAAAAGAAGACATGCACAAGATGGCAGAGTCGAACAAGGCTTTTGCTCACTACCGCTGGTAGTTTTTCTGGATATATTATTTAGGAGGAAAAAACCTTGGCAGAAAGAGAATATTCACTTGAACATACCAGAAACATCGGTATTATGGCTCATATCGATGCCGGTAAGACTACTCTCACAGAGCGTATTCTTTATTATACCGGTGTAAATCACAAGATCGGTGATACTCACGACGGTACCGCTACAATGGACTGGATGGCCCAGGAGCAGGAAAGAGGTATCACGATCACGTCAGCAGCCACGACATGTCACTGGACTCAGGAATTTGAGCACAAAAAGATTCAGGGCGCACCCGAATACAGAATCAACATCATCGACACACCCGGTCACGTTGACTTTACGGTCGAGGTTGAAAGATCGCTCAGAGTTCTTGACGGTGCAGTCGGCGTTTTCTGTGCAAAGGGCGGTGTTGAGCCCCAGTCGGAAACCGTTTGGCGTCAGGCTGACAAATATAACGTACCCAGAATGGCATTTGTCAACAAAATGGACATTTCGGGCGCAAATTTTTACAACGTTATTTCAATGATTAAGACAAGACTCGGAAAGAATCCCTGCCCCATCATGCTTCCTATCGGAGCAGAAAATGATTTCAAGGGCATTATCGATCTTTTTGAGGAAAAAGCATATTATTACCTTGATGACAAGGGAGACTCAATCGAAATCAAAGAGATCCCCGACGACATGAAGGATAAGGCAGCAGATTATCGTCAGCAGATGATCGAAAAGATTTGCGAAACCGACGATGAGCTTCTTGAAAAATTCTTTGAGGGCGAGATTCCCGATGAGAAGTCACTCAAGAAAGCACTTCGCAAGGCTACGATCGCAGGAACAATCATTCCCGTTTGCTGCGGCTCCGCATACAAGAACAAGGGCGTCCAGAAGCTTCTTGATGCCGTTGTTGAATATATGCCCGCTCCCACCGATATTCCGGATATCAAGGGTAAGGATTTAAACGGAAACGAAGTTACGAGAAAGTCTTCCGACGAAGAGCCTTTTGCCGCTCTTGCATTCAAGATCATGGCAGACCCGTTCGTAGGAAAGCTTGCCTTCTTCCGTGTATATTCCGGTACATGCAACGCAGGTTCTTATGTGCTTAATGCAACAAAGGACAAAAAAGAAAGAATCGGACGTATTCTTCAGATGCACGCAAATGAGCGTCACGACCTCGAAAAGGTTTATTCCGGTGATATTGCCGCAGCCGTAGGCTTCAAGGCAACTTCAACGGGTGACACGATCTGCGACGAAAAGCATCCTGTTATCCTTGAGTCGATGGAGTTCCCCGAGCCCGTTATCGATATCGCAATCGAGCCCAAGACCAAGGCCGGACAGGACAAGATGGGTGAGGCTCTCGCAAAGCTTGCGGAAGAAGATCCCACATTCAGAGTTTCCACAAACGAGGAAACAGGTCAGACAATTATTGCAGGTATGGGTGAGCTTCACCTTGAAATTATCGTAGACAGACTTCTTCGTGAATTCCACGTTGAGGCAAACGTAGGTGCACCTCAGGTTGCCTACAAGGAAGGAATCACAAAGGAAGTCAACATCGATTCCAAATATGCAAAGCAGTCCGGCGGTCGTGGTCAGTACGGTCACTGTAAGGTTATTTTCACACCTATGGACGTTAACGGCGAAAAGACATTCGAATTCGAAAATACTGTTGTCGGCGGTGCAATTCCGAAGGAATACATCCCCGCTGTACAGGCAGGTATCGAAGAAGCAATGAAGTGCGGTATCCTTGGCGGATTCCCGGTACTCGGCATTCATGCAAACTGCTGGGACGGCTCTTACCATGAAGTCGACTCGTCAGAAATGGCATTCAAGATTGCCGGCTCCATGGCCTTCAAGGAAGCAATGCAGAAGGCTGCTCCCGTACTTCTTGAGCCTATCATGAGAGTTGAAGTTACAGTTCCCGAAGAATATATGGGTGATGTTATCGGTGACGTTTCATCACGCCGCGGACGTATCGAAGGCACAGAGGATGTAAACGGCTCCAAGCTTATCCGTGCATTCGTTCCTCTCGCAGAGATGTTCGGCTATGCAACGGCTCTTCGTTCAAAGACACAGGGACGCGGTGCATATTCAATGTTCTTCTCGACATACGAGCAGGTTCCGAAGTCGGTTCAGGACAAAGTTCTTGCCGCAAAGAACGGGAAGTAAAAAGATATTTGATACAGAATTTCATATTAAAATGCCAAAATTTCCCATGCAAAGAAATTTACTTTTAAATTTTGACATCTTGAACCTGTATCGTATCAAAAATTACTTGAAAAAAATTGTACTATGCAATATAATTGCGTATACAAGGCTCAGATATATTTACCGTAGTCCGATGGGCGTACGAAGTAAATAGAGCAAAACAAATATTCTTTTAACTTATTATTTTAAGGAGGATTTTTCAAATGGCAAAGGCTAAATTTGAAAGAGGCGACAAGCCCCATGCTAACATTGGTACCATCGGACACGTTGACCATGGTAAAACAACTCTTACTGCAGCAATTACAAAGGTTCTTGCTGAGAGAGTTCCCGGAAATGCAAAGGTTGATTTCGAGAATATCGACAAGGCTCCCGAAGAGAGAGAAAGAGGTATCACGATCAACACAGCACACGTTGAATATCAGACAGCAAAGAGACACTACGCTCACGTTGACTGCCCCGGACACGCTGATTATGTAAAGAACATGATCACAGGTGCAGCTCAGATGGACGGCGCTATCCTCGTTGTTGCCGCTACAGACGGCGTTATGGCTCAGACAAAGGAGCATATCCTTCTTGCACGTCAGGTAGGCGTTCCGAATATCGTTGTTTTCATGAACAAGTGCGATATGGTAGACGATCCCGAAATGCTTGAGCTCGTTGAAATGGAAATCACAGAACAGCTTGAGGAATATGGCTTCACAGGCTGCCCTATCATCCAGGGTTCTGCTCTTCAGGCACTTAATGATCCCAACGGCCCTTGGGGAGACAAGATCATGGAGCTCATGAATACGGTAGACGATTACTTCCCGGATCCCGTTCGTGAGACAGATAAGCCTTTCCTTATGCCCGTCGAGGACGTATTCACAATCACAGGCCGTGGTACCGTTGCTACAGGCCGTGTAGAGCGTGGTACACTTCATCTTAACGAAGAAGTTGAAATCGTTGGTATTAAGGAAGAAACACAGAAGAAGGTTGTTACCGGTATCGAAATGTTCCGTAAGCTTCTTGATGAGGCTCGTGCCGGAGATAACATCGGTGTTCTCCTTCGTGGTGTTGAGCGTAAGGATATCGAGCGCGGACAGGTTCTTTGCAAGCCCGGTTCGGTAAAGTGCCACAAGAAGTTCACGGCTCAGGTTTACGTTCTTACCAAAGAAGAAGGCGGACGTCATACTCCTTTCTTCACAAATTATCGTCCTCAGTTCTATTTCAGAACAACAGACGTTACAGGTGTTTGCCGTCTTCCCGAAGGCACAGAAATGTGTATGCCGGGCGACAACATCGAGATGTCGATCGAGCTTATTCATCCCGTAGCCATGGAGCAGGGTCTTAATTTTGCTATCCGTGAGGGCGGCAGAACAGTAGGATCGGGTAAGATTGCTACAATTATTGAGTAAGGCGTGGCAGAGAACTTGATGAGAGCAAGCCGTAAGGCGCAGCTCGAATCTATTATTTAAATTTTAAAAGGCTTCCTTTAAAAAAAAGGGAGCCTTTTTTCTTTTCTTTCTCCGAAAATTTATACTTTGTAAATTGCTTTACTCACCCCAATGGCTATAATCTTACCATATAAGAAAAATTCGGAGGAAAACACAAATGAGATGGTTCAAAAATACTTCGCTTAAGGTAAAGGTTATTTTGCTTGAGGTCGGTGCTCTGATACTTCTCGGCATCATAATGATGATAGGGACATTCAAAAAAGTCCGGTCGGATTTTTCCGAAAGCTATATGGATACGTGCAAATCCGCAACATACAGAATCCAAAACTTTTTTGATTATTTACCCGGTGACATTACGTATGATGCCAAAAATGATATATTTAAGGTTGGCGATACCGTAATTGAATATGCATTCCTTAATAATATGTATCAAAAGGAGCAGACCGAAGGCAGCGAATCGATAATGCATACAATTTTTTACGGACAGACAAACGTATGCACAACATATGTGAGAGCCGGATACAACAGACTCGAAAATTCGCTTGCGGATGACATCTGGGCAGAGATACAAAAAGGCAACGATGTGGAGCTCTACAACGTCGATAAGGGCGGAATTACATATAATATTTATTATGCTCCTTTTACTGACGAAGACGGAAACGTTATCGGTTCGATTTGCTCGGCAATCGAATGCAGCAAAATAAACGAAACGGTCGCTGTTATCCGCTCAAATGTGCTTTCACTTGAAATTATAATAATTTTGATTTCGGGAGCAGCATCCGTATTTATAATCGGACTTCTTATGAAGGACTTAAAGAAGGGCTGCGGAGAGCTCTCGCAAATGGCAGCAGGAAATTTGGAAGAGCTTCCGGCGTTTGATGTTTCCGACAAGACGCACAACGAAGTTTATATGATAATGAGAGATATACGTTTGCTTAATTCTTCTCTCAGAAAGGCTTTCGAGGGAATAAACAAAGATGCCGATAATATTTTGAATTCATCGACAACAATTACCGCAGATATCGGAAGCGTAAACAATTCCGTATCGTCGATTTCCGCCGCGCTTGAAGAAATGTCAGCTTCCATGCAGGAACAGTCGGCCGGAATGAACGTAATAAGCGACAAGGTTTCGGATACATACAAATCAGTAAACGATATTTCGTCTCTTGCTTCCGAAGTAAGTGCTCAATCAGAAAAGACGATAAAGCAGTCGGGCGTTCTATATGATAGCTCCAAGGCTTCGCAGGAGAATGCAAAGAAGACGGCGGAAGAACTTGCCGCAACAATGCAGACCAAGATTGAAGAAAGCCGTCAGGTTGAACAGATCAACAACCTTACAGAAAACATCCTTAATATTTCGAGCCAGACAAACCTTCTTGCACTTAACGCTTCAATCGAAGCTGCCCGTGCGGGTGAAGCCGGACGCGGATTTGCGGTTGTTGCCGACGAAATCAGAAAGCTTGCCGAAGATTCCGCTCAGGTTGCGGGCGAAATCCAGAGCGTTTCGTCAAATGTCATTACGATTGTCGAAGATTTGTCGGCTGAAGCAGAAAAGGTTATTAATTTTGTAAACGAGAATACGCTTAAGGCTTATGATGAACTTCTTGAATCTTCAAGCGAGCATTCGGAAGAAATCAAAAAGATTGCCGACATGATGGAGACATTCAAGAATATCAGCAAAGACATCACAAAGGGCATGAACGAAATCGATTCTTCGATCACAAGTATTTCGCATGCGGTTGAGGATTCGGCAAACGGTGTTCTCGAAATTACCGAGAATTCGACCAAGCTCAGCGAAGAGGTTGGAGAAATGGACGGAATGTCAAAAGAGAATCTTGAATCCGTTAAGCGCCTTTCGGATGAGGTTGACAGATTTAAGCTGTAAGATAAATAAAACG
>CAVJHK010000017.1:0-2320 GCA_963649295.1 Lachnospiraceae bacterium
AATGAAATTCAAGTACACATCGGAGGCTATACAAATGGAAATCAAAGAATATCAGGATAAATATAAAAATCAGGTGATTTCGCTGATCCTGTATCTGCAAAATTTTGACAATAAAGTGGATTTGTCACTGGAAGAGCAACCGGATATGAATGACATCATGCACTATTATATTGAAAGTAATGGTGGGTTCTGGATTGCTACAGATGATAATGATGATGTGATCGGAACACTGGGATTGATGAATAAATATCCTTATGGAATTTTGAAAAAATTTTTTGTTAATCCAGCATTCCGTGGTACAAAAATTGGTGTATCCGGGCAACTTTATGAGAAACTATTGTCTCATGCAAGAAAATGTGGGTTCAAAGCAATACTGCTTGATACACCGGCAGCTTGTGTCAGGGCGCACTCCTTTTATTATAAAAAGGGATTTAAGAAAATTTCAAAAGAAGAACTGCCTGTTCAATATGACTATCCGGAAAGAAACTCGGATTTATTTATGCTAAGACTAAAATAAAATTTACGGAGGATCAAAATGAAACAATATATTATAGATGCGTTTACTGACAAAGTTTTTCATGGTAATCAGGCTGCCGTTTGTATTATAAATCAGTGGATATCGGAAAAGTTGATGCTAGATATAACAAAGGAAAATAATTTTTCAGAGACAGCTTTTGCTGTGAAAGAAGGAGAAAAATATCATTTGCGTTGGTTTACGCCAGGTGGGGAAATTGATCTTTGCGGACATGCGACCCTTGCATGTGCGTATGTTTTGTTCCGTTTTTATATTCCGGATGCAGACAAAATCGTATTTTCAACATTAAGTGGAGATCTGACGGTAGTGAAAAATGGTGAATTGATGGAAATGGAGTTTCCGGCATATAAGTTAGAGAAAATTTCAGTTACGGAGGCTATGATAGATGCGATTGGCGCAGTTCCGTCTGAAGCGTATATGGGACGGGACTTACTATGTGTATTTGATGACGAAAATACTGTAAGAAACTTACAACCTGATATGGAAAAATTACTGAAACTGGATGGTCTGCTTTTGCAGGTTACTGCACATGGGAAGGATACAGATTCTGTTTCCCGCAGCTTTGCACCAAAGTTGAATATAGCAGAAGACCCAGTGTGCGGTTCAGGACATTGTCATATAGTTCCATATTGGGCTAAAAGGCTTAAAAAAGACAATATAGTAGCATATCAGGCTTCGAAACGGGGTGGTACGCTTTATTGTAAAATGTCTGGAGATAAAGTGTTACTGGCAGGAAAGGCAGTGTTATTTTCAGAGTGTGAATTGCTCATTTGACATTTAAATTCTGGAAGTCAAAAATTAAGGGTAAACTAATGGTCTCGATTTTCTTTACCATTGAAAATTTTTAACTGTTGTGTGATATACTCAGTTTAAACACTTAAACGAAAGCGAGGATATTATTTATATGGATATTTTAGAAATCATGAAAAAGAGGCACAGTGTGCGTCAGTATAAGGAACAGCCAATTGAAACATCTAAGCGGGAGGTTCTCGATGCCTGTATAGAGGAAGCAAATAAAGAAAGCGGATTGAGTATGCAGGTCTTTTATGATGAACCGAAATGTTTTGATTCTTTTATGGCTCATTACGGGAAATTTGTAAATGTAAAGAATTATATTGCGATTGTAGGAAACAAGAATGAACAGGAAAAAGCGGGATATTACGGTGAAAAAATTGTGTTGAAATGTCAGGAGCTTGGACTTAATACCTGCTGGGTTGCAATGACACATGGAAAATCAAAAGCCAAAATGGAAAGAGGGCAGAAATTATTGATTATCATTTCTCTGGGTTATGGCGAAACACAGGGCAATTCACACAAGAGTAAAAGTGCAGCAGAACTTGGTCATGCAGATCAGGATACAGAATGGTTTAAAACGGGCATGGAAGCTGTAAGTCTTGCACCAACCGCTATGAATCAGCAGAAGTTCTTTTTTGAGTTAAAAAACGGGAAAGTAACTGTCAAAAATCTTGGAGGCTTTTATTCAAAGATTGATTTGGGAATAGTAAAATATCATTTTGAAGCAGTTGCAGGACATGAGGTAGAATAATGCACACAAAAGAGGATATTGATCAACTGGCAGGTGATTTTGAACAGTGCCGGAAAATTCTGCTTGCATTAGGCGACGAAAACAGACAGCATATGATGCTTGAGATGATGAAAATGGGAAAATGTTCCGGTGTTCGTGTAAATGAGATTACGGAGAAAACACATCTTTCCAGACCGGCAGTATCGCACCATCTGCAAATTCTGAAAGATGCAGGCATTCTGAAGATGAGACGGGAAGCA
>CAVJHK010000017.1:2330-11103 GCA_963649295.1 Lachnospiraceae bacterium
ACCAGAAATTACTATTATTTTGATCCAGATATGAAAAGTTTTGGACTTTTGATAGAGGTTCTGCAAAAGTCAATTCATATTACTTCACAGCTGCCTGACAGAAGCAGTGAAATAGAGTAAAAACATAAGACAGAGTAGTGTGTGTTGCTACTCTGTCTAAAAGTTCTAAATTTCTAATGAATCTTCCGCATCTACCCACATCTGCAAATTCCCATCAAGATATAACCTTGCATATTCAAGTGGTTCGTCAACAGCAAGTGCATTCAACGCACAGTCTGATCCGGGTGTAGTCTTTAAATTTCTTTCTGCTTCCCAACAGTCAATGCAGAGCATATAGCCAGCACTGGTATATACATCAATGCTGTTTCTGTGTGGATTGTATTCTGCAAATATCGTTCTCATCGTATCGAATCTCCTTATCATTCAATCAATCATTTGTTACAAAAATCAGAAGCATTTCAATCAGTTCACCATGTCACTTTCATTTTGTGTTATAATGTGTTATCAGATTTTTTTGCCCTTGTATTTGCCCTTATCAGAGTTCGTAAACACTGGTGGGACGATATAACACAAGGGAAACAATAAGGAAAAGCTCACCTGCGATAAATCCAGTGTTTTCAAGGGTTTGCGGAGAATTTAATAACAAAATATAACAGTTATTAAATCTCTTAAAACAGGTGAAATCTCAATCGGAATTTATTGAGCTGTTTAAAGATGATGAAATGGCCTTTTGACCCATTATTATGTATATAAGGATCTTAAATCTATGTATCAATCTGACCAAAAAAACGGAATTTATAAAAATCCGATCATTTATGCCGACTTAAGTGACCCCGACGCAATTCGTGTGGGGGACGATTTTTATATGGTTTCTTCAAGTTTTACATATGTACCGGGTGTTCCGCTGTTTCATTCAAAAGATCTTGTAAATTGGGAAAGAATAAATTATTGTGTGCGAATGCTTCCGTTTTTGCGCTACAACGCACCCGTTCACGGCAGCGGTGCATGGGCGCCCGCAATCAGATATCACGAAGGCATTTTTTATGTTTTTGTGCCTATGCCCGATGAGGGAATATTTGTGACAAGCACCCGTGACCCATACGGAGAATGGAGTGACCTTACCTGCATCAAAGAGGGGAAAGGGCTTATCGATCCGTGTCCGTTTTGGGATACGGACGGCAAAGCATATATGATTCACGCCTTTGCATACAGCAGGTGCGGAATAAAGAGCAAGCTTGCATTGTGCGAGATTGCGCCGGATTGCACGCGTGTTTTGAGTGAAGACAAGATTATAATCGACGGCACACAGGATAATCCCACGCTTGAAGGTCCCAAAATGTATAAGTATGGCGGATATTATTATGTTCTTGCTCCGGCGGGTGGGGTAAAAACGGGATGGCAGGTGGCATACCGGTCCAAAAATGTATATGGACCGTATGAATACAAGATTGTTTTGGAACAGGGGAAAACCAAAATTAACGGGCCTCACCAGGGAGCGCTTGTAAAGGGTCCCGATAATAACGATTATTTTATTCATTTTAGGGATGTCGGTGTGATGGGGCGAATAACGTGGCTTGAACCCGTGACCCGGATTAACGATTGGCCGGTTATCGGAAATATAAGTGACGCCGATGCTCATACCGGCACCGAAATTAATTATGCCGGTACGCCCGTTCTTGAATATACAATTCCGGGTAAGTGTGTTTCTGAATCCCAAATTCCGGATGTGCCGAGTGACAATATAGGCCTCATCACATCGGATCATATAAGACTTATCACATCGGATGATTTTAAGGGCAATATTTTAAGCCTTCTTTGGCAATGGCAGGCAAATCCCGATAAAGCGTGGTATGAGTGCAATTATAAAGGCACGGGACTGAGGCTTAATGTGATGCCTTGCCGTAATGATTCTGTTTGGTATATGCCGAATGTTCTTACGACGCTTCCGCTTGCGCCGGATTTTAGGGCAGAACTCACGGCAGAAATCACAAATATGAAAGACGGAGATACGTTGGGATTCGGCATGCTCGGAATGAAATATTCGTGTGTTACCGTCACAAAGCATGATAAAAATATAATTTTTGGAATTATGTGCGGAACGGCGGATTTTACAAAAGGGAATATTGATAAAAATAATGCATATGTTACCGAAAAGGTTATATATGAAGAAAATATACAGAGAAAAAATATAAATAAAGAAAATACATATAAAAAAAACGTATGTGAGAGAAACATGTGCGAAGTGAGTGCGCGTGCGGATGTGCTTACGCTTGTTATGCATGTAAAGGACGAAAAGGTGAAATTCGGCTATATGGTGAACGGGACTGAAAAACAAATCACCGATGTCAAATATCCCTTTACCGAAGGCAGGTGGGTCGGCGCAAAGATTGCCGTATTTGTAAGGGGAAGGAGAGACAGTTTTGCGGTTTTGAAGGATTTTGAGATGAAATAAAAACAAGGAATCCCATAAAGGGATTCCTTGTTTTTAACCGCATCAATCAAGTCGTTTGCAGCTTTGGGATTATTTAATTTTTCAGAGATGTAACGCATTTTCTGTTCCAAATCTTCATAAAATAACGGCAAATAACGGAGCTTATATTTTGTGCTATCCATTTATGCTTCTCCTGAGTGCCGAAAATACCTCATCATGTGTGTATCTTATATCGCTTTCTTTAGCCAAACGATCTGCCACGTCAAGGCTTTTTTCGATTGAGTCGGTTAATTCGGAATAAGCTTCCAAACTTAAAACAACCATTGTTCCGCAGCCGTTTTTTGTCAAATATACCGGATCACCGTTACTTACGAGTTTTTCGATATCGGGGAATTTGTTTCTTAAATCCGAAACAGGTCTGATCTGTATCATAGGAGTCTCCTTATCAAAATTTTATCATGATTTTATCTTGCTTCTTTAATTATAGAGTAATAGCTCAGTATTGGCAATTTAAAATTGCAATTTACAAACTTAAAATTTTATCTTTTTCCGGTATTTAAATCCTTTTTTTAGAGTACAAAGATTGAAAGTATATAAGAAGTTGTATGAAATAAAATAAGAATTTGGAGTACATGGCAGTAATTGAAAAATCAAGCGTTCCCTTTGCAGATTGGTTGTTGGCATAGGGAACACTTGAAAAAGATATCGTATTAAAATTCAAAATGAAAGAGATGAAAAAAGTTATCTCACGATTTAACATTAATTTACAAAATAATATCTATCCGTGAGATAACATTAAATTTCAAAGCAACATCACGCAAGCAGCGAATATTCCGAGCAGTCTATTATCCTTGTTGCAAAGCCTTCATAAAAATCAGGCTCATGGCAAATAAGGACAATGCTTCCGCGATAGGCGGAAAGGGCACGCTTTAATTCTGCTTTCGCATCAACGTCCAGATGATTTGTCGGCTCATCAAGCAAGAGCACATTTGTTTCCTTATTTATAAGCTTGCATAAACGGACTTTTGCCTGCTCGCCGCCCGAGAGCACGCGCACCAGGCTTTCGATATGGTTTGTCGTGAGCCCGCATTTTGCGAGAGCGGAACGTACTTCATATTGGTTATAGGACGGAAATTCATCCCAAATCTCGTCAATGCATGTTTTTGAGCCGGGATTTAGGATTTCCTGCTCAAAATATCCGGGCAAAAGATAATCTCCGAGCGTAACCGAGCCCGAAATTGCCGGAATTATTCCGAGGATGCTTTTTAAAAGAGTTGTTTTTCCTATTCCGTTTGCGCCTTTTATAACAAGCTTTTCATTCTTTTCCATCAAAATATTTATCGGCTTTGAAAGAGGACACGTATATCCGGTCACAAGATCGTGTGTTTCAAAGATAAGGCGTGAGGAGGCTCTCCCTTCCTTAAAGTTGAATTCGGGCTTTATATGCTCGGGAGCAAGCTCAATCACGTCCATTTTGTCAAGCTTCTTTTGGCGTGACATTGCCATGTTTCTTGTTGCCACACGTGCCTTATTTCTTGCCACAAAATCCTTAAGCTCCGAAATCTCCTGCTGCTGCTTTTTGTATGCGGCTTCAAGCTGGCTTTTTTTCATTTCGTATGTTTCTACAAAATGATTGTAGTCGCCGGGATATCTTGTTATTTCCGCATTTTCGACGTGATATATGATATTTACAACCGAATTTAAAAAAGGAATATCGTGTGAAATAAGTATAAAGGCATTTTCATAATCGATCAGATATCTTTTAAGCCATTCTATATGTTCTGCGTCAAGATAGTTGGTTGGCTCGTCAAGAAGCAAAATATCGGGCTTTTCAAGAAGAAGCTTTGCAAGGAGAATTTTGGCTCTCTGTCCGCCGGACAGCGCGGTAACGGAATTGTCAAGTCCGAGTTCCTTAAGTCCGAAGGCTCTTGACACTTCATCCACCTTTACATCTATATTATAGAAGTCATGCGCCTCGAGAAGCTCCTGGAGCGTCCCGACTTCTTCAAGCATTTCGTTCATTTCGTCTTCCGAAACATTTCCCATGCGCTCGTATATTTCGTTGATGTTTTTTTCTATGTCATACAAAAAGTCAAATGCGGAATTTAAGACATCTCTTATTGTCATGTTTGGATCCAAAACGGCATTTTGGTCAAGATATCCCGCTCTTACGTTTTTTGCCCATTCGATTTTGCCCGCATCCGGCTCACGCTTGCCCGTTATTATCGAAAAAAATGTGGATTTTCCTTCTCCGTTTGCGCCGATAAGGCCGATATGCTCGCCCTTTAGGAGCCTAAAAGATACATTATTATAGATTGTTCTGTCTCCGAAGCCGTGTGAAAGATTTGATACGTTTAATATGCTCATGACTTAATTCCTTTTATAGTATTTATGCGCCCGCTATCATATCAAAAAAAGACAGACGTGGCAACCGGATTTTGGGTCAAAATTGTGTCATTGCTTTAAATGGCATTTTTGCGGGCTTTTGGCATGAGTTTGTGTCAAAATTCGGACTCAGAGCACAATTTTGACAAGAAATCACCCCAAATTGACACAAAAGTTCCTTTTTTTTTTTTTTTTTTTTTCACCCCAAATTGACACAAAAGTTCCTTTTTTTTTGCAAACTTTTGACAAGGGCGCGTTATAAAATGCAATCATCAAAAGAAAAACAGCGTTGCAAACGCATGAAATACGGAGGTTATTCATTATGAACAACAAAAAGAGACTTTTAATCAGCATGGCAGCAACAATCGCAACATTTGCGGCAGCGGGAACGATTCCCATCTTTGCGGCGCAAAACGAAAACAAGGAAAACACGAAAAACGATATCAGGGCTCAGCAGGAATTTGTAAACGATGCTTTTAACATGGGACGCGATTTCGGAAACGATTTGTTTGATCTGGGACATGAAATCACAAATGAATTGTTTGGATTTGGGGCAGGAATTACGGAAGATATTCTGAATTACGGACAGGACCTTACAAACAGAACCTTTGATATGGGACATGACATGGCAGGAAGAGCATTCGGCTTCGGCGAAAAGTTTGCGGATAAATTTATTAAAGCCCCGGATATCAAAGAGACGGAAGACGAAGAAAAAGAATATACTGAGGATGCAGAGATTTCCGATAAAGCGGAAGATACTGAGGTTAGGGATATCGAAGATACGGATATCGAAGACGGTGAAGACGCAGAAAATACGGAAGATAACGATATTGAAGAAACCAAAGATACCGAAGGTACAAATATCGAAGACGGTGAAGACGCAGAGACTGCGGAAGAATCTGATATTTTAAGCGACATTATCGGTGAAGCCGGAGATGAAATTAAGGCTGAAATCGAAGACGAAATTACAAATGAAATCAAAGACGAATTAAACGATCTTAAGAGAAAGCTTATGTTTAAGAATAAGTTCCACAGCGCATGCAGAGGATTAAAGGGCTTTTTTGGAAGAATGTTTAATCAAAGCTTTGATATGAACGGCTTTGACGGCTTTGGGAGCTTTGAAAATATTTAAAAGACAAAATAATAAAATGCCGACCGCTTTTGTATGCAGGCATGAAATTCGGTTGGGCATGTTTCGGAAAATTTTATAGCATATATGTACCGATGTTAAATCCATCGGGGTGTAAATAAAATCTATCTTCTCCTTTATGAATCGGACCGTATGATACTCCCGTACGGTCCGTTTTCGTTTATCTTATCTCATCCAAAAATCTTTCAAAATCTTCCTTTTTCCATATAACCGGAACGGGATAAAGCGGATTTGCCTCATGCATTGCCCATTTTATTATTTGCGGTCTGTCTTCGGGTTTTATGATGCTTGTGATATCGGGGATATTTAATAATTTATTTAAGTCCTCAATTCGTTTTATAAACTTTTCCGCCTTTTCTTTGTCTGAATTTCCCGGAATTCCGCATACGTCCGCAAGCTCTGCAAGGCGCTTATATACACGGCTTCCGTATGCACGCATGACTTTTGGGAGGAGACATGCCATAGCGTGGCCGTGGGGGACGTTGTAAAGTCCGCCGAGAGTGTGACCGATTGCGTGAACATAGCCCACACAGCCTCTCGTAAACGCGCGCCCGGCATAAAAAGCCGCTTTTTGCATTGCGGCGCGGGCAGCAGGATTTTGTCCGTTTGCGCAAGCTTCTTCAATATTTTCGTTGATAAGCTTTACGGCTTTTTTGGCAAGGCAGTTTTCTGTGCGCGTGCAATAAGTATGGTTTGTATAAGCTTCAACCGCATGGCAGAGCGCGTCCATTCCCGTTGTTGCGGTTGTGAAAGGTGAGAGACCCATTGTGAGTTGTGGGTCAAGGACGGCATAGGACGGAATCAGCCTTGTGTCGTTTATCGATGCCTTGTGATGCGTGACAGAATCCGTTATGACAGCCGCAACCGTTGTTTCGGAGCCTGTGCCCGATGTTGTCGGAACGGCAAAAAGCATAGGGATCTTTTTATGCACTTTTAACAGACCCTGCAAGTCGGAAACGGATTTATGGGGATTTACGATTCTTGCACCTATCGCCTTTGCGGCATCCATAGGCCCGCCGCCTCCGAATGCCAGAAGAGCCTCAGACTTGCTTCCAAAATATGCCTTAACTCCCGCTTCAACGTTTTCGCTTGTGGGATTTGCGTTAAGATCCGCAAAAACGGAATATTGGATATTATTTTCATCAAAATCCTTTAACATTTCACCAAAATAAGACATTTGGGATACGTGTTTTCCGGTTACAATAAAGATATGTGAAATATTGTTTTCTTTTATGGCACCGGTGAGACTTTGTAATGCATTGTCACCTTCTATGAGCGTGGGCGTCCGGTAAGGCAAAAAATAATTGCCGAGCTTCATTATGAATTGAAAGGTTCTGCAATAGGCTTTGTACATGGCATGCTCCTTGTTACTTATGTTTGGGTCATAAAAAATCAAATTTTTCTTATAAATTAATTTTGTATCATAATTTTGTATCTTTTGCCCTGTTTATTATTATTAATGACCGGGTTTTACATTATTACAACTTATCGGAAGTTGGTTTTAAACTTCCGATAAAAGAACCACGAAGTGGTTCGATAATCGATTATAGGAAGTTGGTTTTAAACTTCCTATAATATAACTTATCGGAAATTGCAAAGCAATTATATACAAAAAAGAGCTATGAACGCAATTATGTTTGCGGTAAAAACCGGTATTCGCAAATAACCGGATTGTTCAAAAATAAATAGATTGTGGCAAGACTTGCCGTTACGTGGTAAAATAACAGAGTGTATCAAAAAAGCGAGATTATAGCGGTGAAATTACGTGATTATTACAGTGAAGGATGTGTGATTATCACAGCGAAAAACGCAAGATTATCACGCTAAAATTATTATATTTGCATCAAAGGAGAAGCCAAAATGCAGCGCAGCAATTATCTTTTTGTACATTTTACGGGTGAACACGAAAACGGAGAGCAGATTTATTTTTCGCTGAGCCGTGACGGCCTTAATTGGAATGACGTAAACAACGGAAATCCCGTTCTTGTGTCGGAAATAGGTGAAAAGGGCGTAAGAGATCCGTTTTTGGTACGTGACGAAAAAAACAACAAGTTTTATTTGATTGCAACCGATCTTCGCATTGCGTCAGGCAAAGGCTGGGGTACGGCACAATTTGCCGGAAGCCGTGACTTAATTGTTTGGGAATCGGAAGATTTGGTTGAATTTTTGGGTCCGCGAGCAGTGACTGTGGGAACTCCCGACTCCGGCTGCGTATGGGCACCGGAAGCGGTATATGATTCGGAAAAACAGGCATTTTTTGTATTTTGGGCATCAATGACGCCAAAGGATGACAGGACGCACGCAAAACAAAAGATATATGCGGCATATACAACCGATTTTAAGACATTCACGGAGCCAAAGCTTTATATCGAAAGACAGGAGCATGTTATCGATACGGATATTGTTGCGGTAAATTGTGAAAATTCCTCAAAATCGGGCTATATCAGGTTTTCAAAGGACGAAACAACCAAAAATATCCGTTCGGACTATGGTGAAAAGCTTGAAAACGGGACTTTTACGGATATAAGGTCAGAAGTGCTTGACAATCTCCACGGCATAGAGGGACCGATTTGCTTTTATATAAGCAGTCTCAAAAAATGGTGCCTCATGGTTGACAGATATGCAACACACAAGGGATATTTGCCGATGCTTGCGGACGATATCGCAAACGGAAACTTAAGAATCCTTGATGAATCCGAATATAATCTCGGTAAAACATTAAAGCGCCACGGCGGAATAATTGCGATTTCGGACGAAGAGTATGAGAGGGTATCCAAAATAATAAGGTAAGCACACTTAAAAATTTT
>CAVJHK010000017.1:11197-31888 GCA_963649295.1 Lachnospiraceae bacterium
TCATGCTGTGGCAGGGGCATGACATCATGATAGGGGTTTAAATATTAATTTGGAGAAAAACAGGATGGAAGACTGGATCAGCAAGGCACTTGAACAAATAAAAACAAAGATGGACTATGTGTCGGATAAGACAAGAGATAAAATTCCCTATACGACGGACGAAAACGGAAATTACAACGATCTCTCCGAGTTTGACAATAACGGAGGCGGGCTAGATTGGTGGACAAACGGATTTTGGGGCGGAACGCTTTGGCGAATGTATGAGGAAACGCATGACTATAAATATGCCGATTATGCGATTAAATCAGAGAAAAAGCTTGAGAAGTGCCTCGAGCATTTTAACGGACTGAACCACGACGTCGGATTTATGTTTATGCCGACTGCGGGTGCCGATTACAGGCTTACGGGATCGGAAGAGGCTTTGACAACAACGCTTCATGCGGCAAATCTGCTTGCCGGCCGCTTTAATCCTGCGGGGAATTTTATCCGCGCCTGGAACGGCATGTGGGGCAGCAACACCGGCTGGGCAATAATCGATTCGATGATGAATCTGTCGCTTCTTTATTTTGCGAGTGAACATACGGGCGACCCAAGATTTAAGAATATCGCAATGCGCCATGCGGATACGGTTATCGACGCCTTTGTACGCGCGGACGGCTCGTGCTGTCATATAGTTGAATTTGATCCCAAAAACGGCAAAAGAATTAAGTCACACGCCGGTCAGGGCTATGCCCACGGCTCTTCCTGGACACGCGGTCAGGCCTGGGGAATTTACGGATTTACAATCAGCTTTATTCATACAAAGGAAGAGAGATATTTGAGCACCGCGCTCAGGATTGCCGATTACTGTATAAGCAAAATCCCTGCGGATTATATTATCCCGATTGATTTTTGCGCGCCTTTGACACCTCATCTTGAAGACAGCTGCGGAGCGGTCATTATGGCTTCGGGACTTATTGAGCTTTCAAAATATGTAAACCCGGAAAAGTCAAATATATATCTTGAAACGGGCAAAAATATTTTAAAAGCGATTCACGAACACAGGTGCGACTATAGTGCAAATTGCGACGCCTTTGTTCAAAATTGCTCGGCATCATATAATGCAAAAGAACATCATATTACAATGAATTATGCGGATTATTTTTATATTGAGGCTCTTCACAAGCTCGCAGGAATCGGAACATTCATGTGGTAGGAAGTTATAAAATGGTAGTAATAAAATGCTGTTATAAACGATAATTGCGGACGACGGATTTTTGGATAAGCCGCATGAAAAATGCGCGTCTTTGTTATTTCGTCGCCTCGCAATATCTTTCATATGCCTGTCTTAAGTCCTCTTTTATTTGCTCCGCGAGGACAGGGGGCGAAAGAACAACAATTTCACTCGAAAATTGTTTTGCCCAAAGGCGCATGGAATTGGGGCTGCAGGTGAGTGTGACGCAGATTTCGCTTTCTGTTTCATCAAAAAACCTGATATCGTCCGGATCAAACCAGTCAAAAAGCTCCGAAAGCAAATCTTTTTTCATGCGGAAGGTTATCCGTTCTGCCTTGTCGGTATACATATAAACATGCTCCGCCACATGACGTGAAAGCGAAAAGTTTTGCTTTAATCCTTCAATTTCCGACATAGGGCGGCGCATTGTATCCACGATCTTTATGTTTGTTATTCTGTCTATACGATAATGAGAAACGTGGTTCCCGTACCAGTCGTTGTTGCAAATTACATAATATCTTCCGTTTGAAGCGGCAATACTGTAAGGACTTACCGTAAAACGCCTGATTTTGCCGTTTCTTGTGATACGCTTGTGGAGGCGCTTGTCTGTGCCGTACTCAAGGTAATTAAAGTCTATGCGCCGGTTTTCCTTCATTGCCTCGTTTATTATGTCTATATTGTAAAAAAGCTCTGCGCCCGCACCCGTTTTGTTTTGCATGGTGAGGATGTTTTTGGCATTTGAACGGAAATATTTGCTTGACAAAGATTCAAGCTTTTCTATCAAATCTTTTTTTTGCTTCACGGGAATATTTTTTGAAAACAAAATTCCGTCAATCAAGAGATGCAATTCCGCATCCGAAAATTTGTGAAGCATCCTAAAATCCGTATATTGGGAGGTTTCGGTCGTGGTGACAAAATCCTGCAAATCATCGCGGGAATCCATGCAACTCTCCCCCAAACCCGCAATTCCGAGTTTAATTTCCCTATATTCGATTTCAAATCCCGCATCAATCAAATCCATCAGGTTTCGTTTGATCGATTTTCTGTCAGCTTTCATGTCGTAGTCGCGGATCAGAATATCCGAAATTTCCTTTTGCGTAAGAGAATGATTTTCGTCGGTATATTTGTTCAAAATTTCAAGGATATCGAGAATCAACATTTTTTTTGGCTGAATTGACATAATTTTCTCCTATGGCATAAGCACTGTTTCTGAAACACGTTGTTATTTTAGCATAGCACATTAATGCAATTTGTGCTACAATCTCTTGAGATTAATGCAGAAGAATGCAATTATATCGGAATGAAAGGAAAACAGGCAAATAAAAATGGATTGCAAAAAGGAATCATTGAGATTACACGGTGAATGGAAGGGAAAAATTGAAACAAGGTGCAAGGTGCCGGTTGACAGTGCAGAGGCGCTGTCGCTTGCATATACTCCGGGAGTTGCGGAAGCATGCCTTGCGATAAAAGACGATGTAAACAAAAGCTATGAATTAACGGGCAGATGGAATACGGTGCCTGTCATCACCGACGGAACGGCGATTCTGGGGCTCGGTGACATTGGGCCCGAATCAGGGATGCCCGTTATGGAAGGCAAAGCCGCACTTTTTAAGGCATATGGTGATGTTGACGCTTATCCGCTTTGCATAAAGAGCAAGGATACCGAAGAAATTATCAGGACAATAGAGCTTCTTGCGGGCTCATGGGGCGGCATAAATCTTGAAGACATATCGGGCCCCAGATGCTTCGAAATAGAAACAAGATTAAAGCAGGACCTTGACATCCCCGTGTTTCACGACGATCAGCACGGTACGGCAATCGTAATGACCGCCGCACTCATAAATTCGTTAAAGCTTGCGGGCAAAAATAAGGAAGACATCAAGGTTGTAATAAACGGTGCCGGAGCAGCGGGAATAGCAATAGCAAGATTTTTGTTAAACGTATACGGAGTTAAGAATATTACTCTTTGCGATATCTACGGCACACTTTATAAGGGCAACGAAAAGATGAATCCTGTTCAAAAGGAGATTGCGGAGGTCACAAATCTTACCTGTCTCAAAGGTACGCTCGCAGACGCAATGACGGGAGCGGACGTTTTTATCGGTGTTTCTGCGCCGCATGTTGTGACGGGAGACATGATTAAGTCGATGAATGATAAGGCAATTGTTTTTACATGCGCAAATCCCGTTCCTGAAATCGAAAGGGAAGAGGCTCTTACAGCCGGCGCTTTTATTGTAGGCACCGGATCCTCCAAAAATCCCAACCAGATCAACAATGTTCTTGTTTTTCCCGGGCTTTTCAGGGGCGCACTTGATGTCCACGCAAACACGGTAAATTCTGAGATGATGATGGCAGCGGCTATGGGTATTGCGGATTATGTGGGCGAGGATTTAAGTACCGAGCATATTCTTCCTTTTGCATATGACAAAAATGCGCATAAAAGTGTTGCACGTGCGGTTGCGGAGGCGGCAATTAGAACAGGAGTATCAAAGCTCTATAAGCATGTGTAAGCAGGAATTCAAATCGCAAAAAGGTATATAAAGAAGTATATTAATTAATATATTCGGAAGCTGGCAATTTAATCATGCATATATTCGGGCATTTTAGGACAATTACAAAACACAGACATACGGTAATCGCTCTTTGCTTTAAGGCAGGGATAGGCTTTCAGGGGCTGTTTCACGATTTGTCAAAGTATTCATTCACAGAATTTATTCCGGGCGCAAAATATTGGACGGGGAAGCATTCGCCGATCCGTGACGAACGAGAAGAAAAAGGCTACAGCCTTGCCTGGATGCACCACAAGGGGCGCAACAGGCATCATTATGAATATTGGATGGATTCGGACCCTGCCACAAAAATTTTGGTGCCTGTGCCGATGCCGGACAATTACCTGATCGAAATGTTTTGTGACCGTGTGGCGGCAAGCAAGGTCTATAACGGAAAAGCCTATAATGACACAATGCCGCTTGAATATCTCGAAAAAGAAAAAAAATCATGGCAAATTCATCCGGATACCGAATATAAGCTCGTTGCACTTTTAAATATACTTGCCGAAAAGGGCGAAAAAGAGACTTTTAGGTACATAAGAGCCGAGCGAAAATTACAAAGAAAATCAAAAAAGGCATGATCTAAAACAAGACTTTCAAAAAAAATGATTGACGGCTCAAAAAAATCGGTTTACATTATTTAGGAAATATTTGACGGAAATATTTAATGGAAATATTTGATGAAGGAAACACCCGTCACAAGGAGGAAATTTTATGAACAAGAGCATGAGTAAAAATAATCGTGAAGCCGGATTTGCGGCAATGGCAAAGGGACAGAAAAAAGGAAATGAGCAGGCTGCGCATACGCTTGGCGGCAAGGTAAATACATCCGTGAAGAACCAAAATGCGGCAACACGCCGTCAGGGACAGAGAGGACAATAAAAAAATGTGCGGAATTTCCGCACATTTTTTATGAATTTGTTTTGAGAATTTCTTAACCGTATAAAAGCAAATTTGTATTTCTCCACAAAATTGCTTTGTATATATTTAAATCAAGATCTCGTATTAAATCAATATCTCGTAAAACTCGTGTCCGCAAAGGGTTCTAAGTACCGGCTCCGATATTTTTGCTTCTTTTTCAAAGTCATTAAGTCCGCGTTCTTTTGAAATCAAAAGCTTTGTTTTGCCGGAAACGGCGCCCAAAGCATAAAAATCTTTTGCTTCGTCATAAAGAATTTGCGCAAGCACGTCCGGCGTGCAAATCGTCGAATCGAGCACGAGATTGTAATTTGTAAAATCAAAATAGTTTATGTCATAAATATCTTTGTAACGCTTTTCTTCTTCTTTTACGCGGTCAAGGAGATTTTTTTTGCATTCGTCGTGAGAAGAATAACATTCCACATTTCCGCGGTTGTCGTGCATTATTCTTGAAACCGATGTGTCAAGGCTTACCGACAAAAACACTCTGAACGCCTTTCCCACAAAATGCCATGCAAGACGCGAATCAAAAAATATGTTGTCGTTTGCGCGTGTTTCGGAAATTTCTGCGGAACGGTTGTCGATCATGTGGTCATATTTTGGATCTTCCGTCATCAAACGGTTCATTTCGAGCACGCTGATGCCGTGTTCGGCGGCAATTTCCCTTATCACTCTTCCCGTCGAATAAATTTCAAATCCGTATTCCTTTTCAAATATGCGGCTGATTGTGGATTTGCCGCTTCCCAGGTTTCCTGTGAGTGTGATATGCATAAAAATTCTCCCGTAGAGATTATTGTATGTGAAGGCAAATTTGCAAAAGCTTGAGTATAATTTTTTTCGCTTTATTTATTCGGTTTCAGGGCTTTTAATTCATTTAAAAGCTCAAGGTCGCTCGCGGTTATTTTTAAATTTGTCTGAAATTTTTCACCGTCGGGCTCAGTTACGGTAAGCTCCAATATCATGTCTTCATGTAAGCCTTTTCTGCCTACGGCGGACAGAAACGCCGGAAATTTGGGGTGGTTTTGTTTAAATTTATTCCAAATGCCCATGAGTTTTATTGCTTGCGTCATGTTTTCAAAAGCCATTTTTTATTTACCTTTCTTCACGGAAATAGTTTATGCCAAGTCCTGCGGGCGGCTGATTTTCGCGTTTCTTCCGTATACTTGTGAGTATGAGCACGATTACCGTAAATACATAGGGAAGGAGCTTGATGAGCGGTGTCATCGACATCGGAAGCTGAATTCCCAAAATACTTGACGCATAAGCGTTTGCTATATACAAAAGTCCGAATACAAACGAGCCCATGATGCAAATATGCGGCTTCCATAGTGAAAAGATAACAAGTGCGACGGAAAGCCAGCCGAGAGCCTCTATCGAGAGATATGCTTCCTGAGAGCCGGCATAATCCATAATATAATAAAGTCCGCCGAGACCCGCGATTCCTGAGCCCACAGTAGTTGCCGCATATTTATATTTTGTAACGTTTATTCCCACGGCGTCTGCGGTTGCGGCGCTTTCTCCGATAGCGCGGAGATTTAATCCGTATTTTGTGCGATACAAAAAGTATGATGTTCCGAGCGCAAGAATGAGCGCGATAAACGTCATCACACCGCAATATTTAAGTGAGTTTGTGACGTTATGAAAAGGCGCCCTAAAATAGTCGAGCGCATAAAGATATTCATGCGAGCCTATGCGTGTGAGTCTTGACATGATAAATTTTGTGAGCCCCACACCGAAGGTTGTGAGCGCAAGTCCCGTAACGTTCTGGTTTGAGCGGAGAGTGACGGTGAGGAAGCTGTACAAAAGTCCCATAAGTCCGCCGCTTATTACGCATGCAATGAGCGAGAGGATAATAATTATTGCGCCCGGGATATTGTGTCCGTAAAGAAGCTGCAGCATAACACAGCCGCCTGCAGCGCCTACGCTCATTACGCCCGGAATTCCGAGATTTAAGTGACCGACCTTTTCGGTGATTATTTCACCGGTTGCGCCAAGCAAAAATATAATTCCGATCGAAAAGGATGACAAAAGGTAATTTATTATGCTCATTGTTTTGCCGCCTTTCTCTTTGAATTAAAGTTGATTTTGTAATAAATGAAAAATTCACATCCGATTATAAAAAATATGATAATCCCCACAATTACGCTGGGGAATGCCGAGTCGATGTTGAAATCGGTTGAAATCTGCGAGGCGCCCTGGTCCAGAAACGTGATGAGGAACGAGGTGAGTATCATAACAAGCGGATTAAATTTTGCAAGCCAGCTTACGATGATTGCGGTAAAGCCCTGTCCGCCGACGGTTTGCGTTGTAACCGAGTGGTCGAGAGCGGAAACAATCAAAAATCCCGCAAGTCCGCAAAGTGCGCCCGAAATCGTCATTGTGCGGATTATGACCTTTTTTACGTTGATTCCGATATAGCGGGCGGTATTTGTGCTTTCGCCGACAACGGACACTTCATATCCGTGCTTTGAATAATAAAGATAAATATACATTCCGATTGTGAGCGCAAATACGATTATTATAAGAAGCAAATAATCGTGGCCGACTGTCGGGAGATATCCGTAGGAAAGCATTCCGAGAGACGAAGAACCGCTCGGTGTCCATATCATGAGGAAGTAGGAGACAATGAAGGTCGCAATATAATTCATCATGAGAGTAAAGAGCGTTTCGTTTGTTCCCCAAATTGCCTTGAAAATAGCGGGGAGCACGCCCCATACGGCGCCTGTCACGATTGCCGCAATAAACATGATTATGAGGAGCACGGGCTCGGGAATCTTGCCGCCCAAAAGTATTATGCAGGCAACGGATGCAAGTGCGCCCATAAGCGTCTGACCTTCCGCTCCGATGTTCCAGAATTTCATTCTGAAGGCGGGAGTCACGGCAAGCGAGATGCAAAGCAGCACGCACAAGTCTTTTGCAAATTTCCAAAGGCGTCTTTTTGTCCCGAATGAGCCTTTAATCATCGCAAGGAGCATTTTTGCGGGATTTATTCCGATTAGGATATACGATAACAGCATGCATACGAGAAGAGCGATTATGATTGCCAAAGCACGCACGCCCGTTCTTTTGATGAGCGGCATGTCATCGCGTTTTGTTATGTGAAAAAGCGGTTCTTTTTCGGTATGATTTGTTTTTGTCATAATATTCTCCGAAGCTTAATTTCTCTTTTCCGATTTTGTCATGAGAAGTCCGATTTCTTCCTTTGTTGCGGTGCGTGCGTCGCAGATTCCGGTGATTTGACCCGAGTTTACAACCATGATTCTGTCGCAAAGTTCAAGCAAAACGTCCAGATCCTCACCTACAAATATTACCGAAACGCCGTTTTCTTTTTGGGCATTTAGGAGATTGTATATCGTATAAGACGAATTTATGTCAAGTCCGCGCACGGGATAAGCAACCATGAGAACGGTGGGAGCGGCTGCGATTTCACGGCCGACAAGCACCTTTTGCACGTTTCCGCCGGAAAGTTTGCGGACTTCCGTCTGTGTGCCCGGCGTGTTTACCTGGAGGCTGTCTATTATGCGCTCCGCAAGAGCTTTGGGTTTTTCACGGTCAAGGAATATTGATTTTCCCCTTCTGTAAGAACGAAGCATCATGTTGTCGGTGATGTTCATGTTGCCGACAAGTCCCATTCCGAGTCTGTCCTCCGGCACAAACGAAAGACGTACACCCAGATTTCTGATTTGGAGAGGTGTCTTGTCCCTCAGATTTACCGTGTCGCCGGTTTTGGGATCGTTATAGGTGATATTTCCGTTTTCAACGCGGTAGAGTCCTGCGATGGATTCAAGGAGCTCTCTCTGTCCGCTTCCCGCAATTCCCGCAATTCCGAGTATTTCTCCCGATTTTGCTTCAAATGAAATATTGCGGAGCACGGGCAGACCTTCGGGATCGATGGTCGAAAGATTGTCAACTTTTAACCTTACCACGGGATTTTTGGGCTCGTTTCTTTCTATGTTGAGCGACACCTTTTGCCCAACCATCATTTCGGTAAGAGAGCTTTCGGTTGCGTCGCAGGTGTTCACCGTTGCGATATGTTCGCCCTTACGCAGCACAGCCACGCGGTCGGATATTTCGAGGACTTCATGAAGCTTGTGCGTAATGATGATGATGGATTTGCCGTCCGCCTTCATGTTGCGGAGCACCGTAAAGAGTGTTTCAGTTTCCTGGGGCGTGAGCACGGCGGTGGGTTCGTCAAGTATCAAAATGTCGGCGTTTCTGTAAAGCACCTTTATTATTTCAACGGTTTGCTTTTCGGAAACGGACATTTCGTATATTTTCTTTTTGGGGTCTATCGTAAAACCGTAACGCTTTGTGATTTCAAGGACACGATTGTTTACTTCGTTAAGATTGTAGTGTCCTTTTGATTCGTCACCGAGAATAATATTTTCGCCGGCGGTAAAAATATCCACAAGCTTAAAATGCTGGTGCACCATTCCGATTTTGTTGTCGAAGGCGTCTTTTGGGGAACGTATAACAACAGGCTTTCCGTTACAAATGATTTCGCCGGAATCGGGATAATAAATTCCCGCAATCATGTTCATGAGTGTTGTTTTGCCGCAGCCGTTTTCGCCGAGTACAGCCAAAATTTCGCCCTTGTATACGTCAAGTGAAACGTTGTTGTTTGCGACAACGCTTCCGAATGTCTTTGTTATGCCTTTGAGCTCAAGTGCCAATTCTTTTGACAAAGCGGTTTCCTCCGTGTATCGTTGGGGTCAAAAATTTCTTTTTAACCTTGTATCATATAATTTTTTAGTATAAATCTTACCAAAAAAAAAGTCAACAAAACGGCGGAGCTTATAAATTCTCCGCCGCCAAAATAAATTTTTAAAGAGAGTTTTTAGTATGCTGCATTTAAGAGTGTGATTCCGTCGATCTGAACATCGAAGTAAGGAGCGGAACGATATTCGGATTCATGGAAATATCCGTCCGAGATTGCCTCGGTATCCTTTGTATAATTTGCGTCTGTGTTTACGTCGGCAAGATAGCTTGTGAGCGCTGCGCCGTTAACGGTAAACGTGCTTGTGTCAAAAATCTTGAGTGTGCCGGCTTCGATCTTAGACTTAACTTCTGCAATCTTTTCTGCTGTACCTGCTGCCGCAGCCTTTGTATTAACGTCCGTAAGAACTACCGAGCCTGTGGAAATCGTTCCTGTCCAGTCTGTTGCGATTTCGTCGTCGTTCATAACCTGTGTGCAAATGTATTTGAAGTAAGGAGCCCAGTCGATTCTGGATGAAACGATAAAGGTGTTCGGGCAGGCGGAAACAGTGCTTCCGTTGTAGGAAACGTTGGGAACGTTGCGCTCTTCGCAAATTGAAGGAGCACCCATGGAATCGGCATGCTGGGAAATAAGTACGCAGCCGTTGTCGATAAGAGCGGCTGCTGCGTTCTTTTCTTCGATTTCGTCATACCATGAACCCGTAAACTGAACTTCCATTGTAACCTCGGGAACGATTGACTTTACGCCGAGATAGAACGAGGTATAACCGGAAATAACTTCGGCATATGTGAATGCGCCTACATAACCGATCTTGGGAACAAGAGTCGAATCTGCAGCCATCATTTCCTTGAGCTTAAGTCCTGCGGCTACGCCTGCAAGATAACGTCCTTCATAAATGGAAGCAAAGGCGTTGTGGAAATTTGAAAGGCCTTCGGTATGTGCCATTGTGCCTGTTGCGTGGCAGAATTGCACATTGGGGAATTCCTTTGCTGCCTTAAGCATATATGTTTCATGACCAAAGCTGTCGGCAAAGATGATATCGCAGCCTGCGTCAACAAGGTCGGCTGCTGCTTCATAGCACGGATTGCCTTCTTCAATGTTTCTCTTGATGATTACCTGATCCTCGGAAAGGCCGAGAGCCTCTGCGGCCGCATTAACGCCGTTTAAGAAGTTTGCGTCGTAGGTGGATGCTTCATCGTGCAAAAGAATTACACCGAGCTTGAAATCGGACTTTGAATCCGAACCGCATCCGCAAAGGGGAAGTACCATCATGGCACATGCCAAGATCATGCATAAAAGCTTTTTCATATAAAATTTTCCTCCGTAGTGGTGCCGCATGAAACGGCAAAAAGTTTAAAACCGATTGGTTTTTACATGGGCGATTATAGTAATTTGTTAAATTTTTGTAAAACGCTTTAATTTAATCGGATTTATAAGCTATGCTTAAAAAATAAAAATAAAAGCTTATTAATTGCCATGGGCACAAAAATAACGGAAGGATATGCTTGTTTTTTTTCTTTACTTATGCATAAAATTAGAGTATCATGTCGAATGCCGGAATCATAAAATAGAAGATATATATTAAAAACAGGAGATATATATAATGAAGCTTTTGGAAGAAAGAATTTTAAGGGACGGAATCGTAAAAGAGGGAAATGTCCTAAAGGTAGACAGCTTTATCAATCATCAGATGGATGTTAAGCTCTTCAAGGAAATGGGCAAGGAATGGAAAAGGCTTTTTAAAGACAAGCCGATCAACAAAATTCTCACAATCGAAGCTTCCGGAATCGGAATAGCATGTGTTGCCGCTGAATATTTTGACGTTCCCGTCGTTTTTGCAAAAAAAACTCAAAGCATAAATCTTGACGGCGAAATGTATTCGTGCAAAATCGAAAGCTTTACCAAAAAAAGAATTTATGACGTAATCGTATCCAAAAAATTTTTGGGACCCGATGACAACGTTCTTATTATAGATGATTTCCTTGCAAACGGATGCGCCGTGCTCGGGCTTCTCGACATCATCAAGGACTCGGGGGCACATATTATGGGAGTCGGCATTGCGGTCGAAAAAGGATTCCAGAGGGGCGGCAAAATAATCCGCGAAATGGGAATTGACCTCCAAAGCCTTGCAATCGTTGACGAAATGAATGCGGCAACCGGACAAATTATATTCAGAAAACAAGATTAAAAAAGTGCTTGACCTTTTTTAAAAACAGTAGTAATATATTGCGTGTTCTTTGGAGAACACAAATCGGGGTGTGGCTCAGTTTGGCTAGAGCGCCATCTTAGGGAGGTGGAAGTCGCAAGTTCGAATCTTGTCACTCCGATTGATTAAAAGAAGCTTTTCATGCGGAAAGGCTTCTTTTTTTGTTTTATATCATCGAAAACAATAAAAAATATATAAAAAAATCTTTGAAAACCGCTAAAATAAAGCCTTTTGGCGTGATTTTAGTTGACAAAACACATAAATCAAGCTATAGTCACAGTATGCAGTGGGCAGTGAGTTGCTCACCAAAATACAAACGGATTTTTTGGATCCGGTTAAACAATCCACAGGAGGAAAATTTAATGAACAAGACAGAATTGGTTGCAGCAATCGCTGAAAACGCAGGAATTTCCAAGAAGGACGCCGACAAGGCAGTTAAGGCATTCGTTGATGTTACGACAGATGCTCTCAAGAAGGGTGACAAGATCGCTCTCGTTGGTTTCGGTACATTTGAAGTAGCTACAAGAGGCGCTCGCACAGGCAGAAATCCTCAGACAAAGGAGACAATCAACATCCCCGCAAGCAAGGCACCCAAGTTCAAGGCAGGCAAGAGCCTTAAGGACGCTGTTAACGCATAAACCAAAGATCAATTTAAGATCTATACAACAGCCTTCACGAACATTTGTTCGTGGGGGCTGTTTTTTTCTTTCTTTTTATTTTGTTGATTTTGATAAGTGGAATATATATAATGCACTTAAGTATTCCTTATTGTACATATTCAAAATGATTTTCAGAGGTAAAATATGAGGCTTGATAAATATCTAAAGGTTTCAAGAATAATAAAAAGGCGCACAATCGCCAACGAAGCGTGCGATGCGGGGAGGGTCGCCGTAAACGGGCGAGTGGCAAAGGCGGGAACGGAAGTAAAGGTTGGGGACATAATAGAAGTGAGTTTTGGTACAAGTGTTGTTAAAGCGGAGATTTTGAATATTGCGGAAACAACCAAAAAAGATGCCGCAAAGGAAATGTTCAGATACATATAATAATGAAAAAAGATTCGGGCAAAATAAAAAAAAGAAAAAGATTTGTTTTGTTTGTGGGAGCGGCGGTGCTTCTCCTCGGGATTTTTTTGGGCACAAAATCGATGACGCTCACAGAAGAAAAAAAAGAAAAGGAGCAGGAACTTTCAGACCTTCAAAATATTTATGAATCTGAAGAAGAGCGTTCTGACGAGCTTATCGCAAAACGGGCTTATATGAATACCAAAAAATATATCGAGGATCTTGCGCGTGAAAAATTCGGACTTGTGTACGGTGATGAGATAATTTTTAAGGAAAAAGAAGAAGAATAAAAAACGGGGGTGACCATATGACGGGAATTGAAAGCCTAAATTGCATAAAAGACGAAAACATGCCTGCCGACACGGATGAACGAGACGATGAACTCCTTAAAATGGCGAATTCGTTATCAAAATAAGGCGTTGCGCCGCGTTCCCAAACGAATTGGAAGTTGAAGAATACCATGTAAAAAAAGCACTTAAGGATTGTGAATTTATTCTTAAGTGGGTGAATGAAGTGATTAAAAAAATAAAAGATACAAATGAAGACATTTGACAAAATAAAAAAATACTGTATCGAAAATTCTCTTATCATACCGCACGATTCCGTTCTTGTGGGGCTTTCGGGCGGGGCGGATTCGGTATGCCTTTTGAGATTTTTGTGCGATATAAGGGATGAATTTGACTTAAAAATATACGCACTCCACGTGCATCACGGGATAAGAGGGGCGGAGGCGGACAGAGATGCAGAATTTTGTGAGAAGCTCTGTGCGGATTTGAAAGTGGAATTTAATCTTTTTAAGGCGGACGTGCCAAAAATCGCAAAAATAAAAAACGAGAGCCTTGAGGAAGCGGGAAGAAACGTGCGCTATGCGGCTTTTAGGGAATATGCCCGGGATTACGGCTGTACAAAAATTGCGGTTGCGCATCACTTAAACGATCTTGCGGAGACTTTTATATTTAATCTCATAAGGGGAAGCCGCCTCACAGGGCTTACGGGAATATCTCCCCAAAACGGCATGACAATAAGGCCGCTTTTGTGTATGACAAGAGAAGAAATCGAAGAGTGTCTGCGCCACTTAAAGTGTGACTTTGTTACCGACAGCACAAATCTTGATACGGATTATGCAAGGAACAAGATAAGAAATATTCTGATTCCCGAAATGAAGCTTATAAATTCGGAAAGCGTTGGTCATATTGCTGAAACAGCCGAATACTTAAGGCAGGTAAATACATATTTTCTTGCGGAAACAAAACGGTTTATGAAAGATGCCGTATATATTAAGGAAGAAACAGAAGAAAAAAGTGCCGAAATTTCCGGAGAAAAAGACGAAACAGATAAAAAAAACACTCGGATTTCCGCAGAAATTGATATAAAAAAGCTATGCGCAGCAGATCACGTTATCGGAGAAAGAGCAGTATATGAGGCAATTTGTATGGTTGCCGGTCAAAAAAAGGATATAACAAGCGATTATGCGCATGATGTCATGAGCCTTACCAAAAAGCAGTCCGGAAAGATGGTTTCACTTAAATACAATGTGACCGCAAGGCGTGATTATGACAAAATCGTGATAACAAAAAATTTAAACCCTATGCCGGCAACGGATGCGGCAGCCGGTGCACAAAATACGGAAGACTTAAAAAACATAAGCAAAAACAAGATTGACAATATACCTTTAAATTGCAATAATATGTTCCGCTTTGAAATCATAAATGATCCGGATACCGAAAAATTCAAAAAAGCAAAAGACCTGTGCATGCATACGGACGGAAAAATATCCAAGTATTTTGACTTTGATAAAATCATAGAAAAATACAAAAATGAAATAAATTTTTGTGGGAATTTTAGGCCTGACATGCGATATGCCACTGATTCCGACTATATCACGGCTTACACTGACGGGCGAAAAAAGCGCGTCATGGATGTGTTAAAGGACAAAAAGATAAGCGCGGATCTAAGAAAAAAAATTCCCGTGTTCGGAATACATGACGAGGTTCTTTTGATCGCCGGAATTCGCGGCTCCGAAGGCTACAGAATTACCGAAAATACCAAAAATATATTATATGTGTCATATACGGAGGAATAAAATGGCAGACAAAGTTACAACACTGATTCCCGAGGAAGAAGTGGAAAAAAGAGTGCGTGAAATCGCAGCTGAAATAAGCCGTGATTTAAACGGCGAAGAAGTACTTCTTATTTGTATCTTAAAGGGAAGCGTATTTTTTACATGCGAGCTCGCAAAGCGCATTACCGTGCCTGTAAAGCTTGATTTTATGAGCGTTTCGAGCTATGGCGACGGAACGGTTTCGTCGGGCAGGGTAAAGATAATAAAGGATCTTGACGATTCCGTCGAGGGCAAAAACGTAATCGTTGTGGAGGACATAATCGATTCCGGTCATACGCTTTCGCATCTTATGGCTCTTTTGAAGGTAAGAAATCCTAAGTCCATCCGCCTTTGCACGCTGCTTGACAAGCCTTCCCGACGCGAGGAGAGCGTCAATGTCGACTATGTAGGATTTAAGATTCCTGACGCCTTTGTCGTCGGATTCGGACTTGATTATCAGCAAAAATACAGAAATCTCCCCTATGTGGGAGTTTTGGAACTCGGGGAGAGCGACGGTGAATAAAAAAAGAAGTTTTGTCGGAAGTTTCGGATTTTATTTAATATTGCTTATCTGTATCGGCGCGCTTTATGTTGTTGTCGCAAACCTCGGCAATGACGGGGACGAATACGGATATACGGATTTTGTGAGCGATCTTGAAGCATCAAATATCGCCCGCATGGTTATCGTCCAAAACAAAGAAATACCGACGGGTGAGGTGCGCCTTGTTTTAAAAGACGGCACATCCGAGCGCTTTTATGTGCTTGATACGGAAGAAGTGCGTGATATGGCGCTTCAACGCGGGCTTGACCCCGTTATCCGTGACGTAAAGGGTGATAATGCATTTCTTACAAACGTTCTTCCGAATTTAATATTCCTTGTTGTAATGTTTATTATGCTTGCGATGTATATGAATCCCGGAGCAAGAGGGAATGCCGGGCTTGTAAGCTTTGGCAAGAATCATGCGCAGATTATTATGCCAAAAGACGGCAAATCGGTCACCTTTAAGGATGTTGCGGGCATAACCGAAGAAAAAGAAGAGCTTACGGAAATAGTCGATTTCCTTGCAAATCCCAAAAAATATATCGAAGTGGGCGCGCGTATCCCCAAAGGTGTGATTTTGGTCGGCCCTCCCGGAACCGGCAAAACATTGCTTGCAAAAGCGGTTGCGGGTGAAGCGGGCGTACCTTTCTTTTCGATATCGGGCTCGGATTTTGTCGAAATGTTTGTCGGTGTGGGAGCATCGCGTGTGAGAGATATGTTTGCGGAAGCAAAAAAGCTTGCGCCGTGCATAGTCTTCATCGACGAAATCGATGCGGTCGCAAGACGCAGAGGCGCAGGCATGGGCGGCGGACATGACGAGAGAGAGCAGACTCTAAACCAGCTTCTTGTCGAAATGGACGGATTTTCGGTAAACGAAGGCATAATCGTGATGGCGGCCACAAACCGCGTGGATATTTTGGATCCTGCAATACTCCGTCCCGGGCGCTTTGACAGAAAAGTGTTTGTAAACCGCCCCGACGTAAAGGGACGCGAGGACATTTTAAAGGTACATTCAAAAGACAAGCCGCTTTCCGATGACGTTTCACTTTCCGATATAGCCAAAACAACAGCGGGATTTTCGGGTGCGGATCTCGAAAATCTCTTAAACGAAGCTGCTATCCTTGCGGCAAAGAATAACGAAAAATTTATTTGCGATGCGGATATCAGAAAAGCACTCATAAAGGTGGGGATCGGTGTCGAAAAGAAATCACGAATCGTTACCGAAAAGGAAAGACGAATTACGGCCTACCATGAATCGGGTCACGCAATTCTTTTTCACCTGCTTCCGGATGTTGGCCCTGTGTATACCGTTTCAATTATACCTACGGGCTCTGCGGGCGGATATACAATGCCTCTCCCTGAGCGCGACGACATGTATATAACGCGCGGACATCTGATTCAGGATATCATTGTGAGCCTTGGCGGACGTGCCGCGGAAGAAATCGAATTTTCCGATGTCACGACGGGAGCGTCGCAGGATATTAAGGAAGCGACGCGCACGGCTCGCGACATGATTGTGAAATATGGCTTCTCCGAGCGCCTCGGGCTTATCAATTATGACAATTCGGACGATGAGGTGTTTATCGGACGCGACTATGGTCATACAAAGGCATACAGTGACACAACGGCAAACGTAATCGACGAAGAAGTAAGAAAGATTGTTGAAGAATGCTACAAAAAGGCAAAAGAAATGCTTACCGAGCACAAATCGGTGCTTGATAAGTCGGCTGCCCTTCTTATGGAAAAGGAAAGAATCACGCGAGATGAATTTGAAGCGCTTTTTTCGGAATGATTTTTTTTGATTAAATATAAAAAAAGCAGGTTTAGGGGAATGTTTGGTAAAAATGCACAAAACTTTTCCCAAAAAAAATTAATCTTTGTGCACACTGATTTTGAATTTCGTGTATAATAGCACTCGTAAACCCCAATACATTATATAGTTTTTTGCTACATCCCCATAAGTAACAAAAAAATACCTTCTCCGGAAGAGAGCGACCTTACGGTCGCTCTTTTCATATGTCCTAAAATACTTGTATTATCATTATTCTTTGCACATTCACCAAAGTGTGTTATAATCAACGAGAGATGCCGTGTCAAAAGGTATGTGCAATATTATGCATTTTTTTACATAAAAAACAATCCGGCATCTTTCTTAAGCTTATGTAATCATAGGAAAACAGATATATGGATACTTTAAAAGGATTTTATTCCGACAACACGCACTCATATGTGAACATTTTTGATAACGACGGAATAAAAACCGCAAAAATAAATTTGAGAACCCCGCGCAGCATGTGCATTCCGCCGCTTTTTTTGTGCGATACCGAAGAAATTACGATGAGTTTTTTGTATTCGGGTCCGTATTATGATTATTACGGATGCACGCTCGCACTCACAAAGGAATGCACAAATTATGCATTCAAGGTAGTTTTTGACGAAAGAATTTATTATTATACAAAATCCGGCCTCAAGGACTATTACGATTGGGCGGACAGCTTCAGAGTGTTTCGTGATTTTTCGGTTCCCGACTGGGCAATAGGCGCCGTTATGTATCAGATTTTCCCCGACAGATTTTGCAACGGAAGCAAGCAGAACGATGTCGAAAATTCCGAATATTATTATGCCGGTCAGCCGGTCGAGCACGTATATGACTGGAATTCACCCGTGGCAAATCTGGATGTGGGCAGGTTTTATGGGGGAGACTTAATAGGCGTCAAAAAAAAGCTTGATTATTTATTAGGTCTCGGGATAGACGTGATTTATTTAAATCCCATATTTGTGTCGCCTTCAAATCACAAATACGACTGTCAGGATTATGACCATGTTGATCCCCATCTCACCACAATCATAAAAAATGTCGGAGACTCGGATGTCTACGGCTACAACAAATATGTTATAAAAACAACCGATCCCGAAAATCTTCGCGCAAGCAACGAGTGGTTTGCGGACTTTGTAAAAGAGGTTCACGCGCGCGGAATGAAAATAATTCTTGACGGCGTGTTCAATCACTGCGGGTCTTTCAACAAATGGATGGATAAAGACGGTTATTATTCAAATTCCGAGGACGGCGAAGAGGGCGCTTACAACTATCCGAAGAGCCGCTACAGAAGCTTTTTTAAATATTTTGACCAAAATAATCCTGATTCCTACGAGGGCTGGTGGGGCTTTGACACGCTCCCCAAGCTCAATTACGAGGAATCGGAGGACTTGTGCGAATATGTATGCAATATCGGTGCAAAATGGGTATCGGAGCCCTATAACTGCGATGGCTGGCGCCTTGACGTTGCGGCAGACCTCGGTCACAGCGCAGAATTTAACCACAAATTCTGGAAGCGTTTTAAGAATGCCGTAAAACAGGCAAATCCCGACAGCATAATTCTTGCCGAACACTACGGAAATGCCGACTCGTGGCTTATGGGCGACGAGTGGGATACGATTATGAATTATGATGCCTTTATGGAGCCCGTGAGCTGGTTTTTTACGGGAATGGAAAAGCACAGCGATAATTATCTTGACTATATGTTAAACAATACGGACGCTTTTGTGGACGGCTTATTCAACAAGTCGCGCGGATTTTCGTACGAAACGATGTATATGGCGATGAATGAGCTTTCAAATCACGATCATTCAAGATTTTTGACACGCACAAATCACTATGTGGGACGTGTGCAAAATCTTGGAAGCGCGGCAGCGGAGCGGGATACGGATATTGCCGTAATGGCGGAAGCGGTTGTTTTTCAGATGATGTGGCCGGGATGTCCGACCGTTTATTACGGAGATGAGGCGGGGGTATGCGGCTTTACCGATCCCGACAGCAGACGGACGTATCCCTGGGGCAGGGAAAACAGGGACTTGATTGAGCTTCACCGTGAGCTTATATTGCTTCGCCATACTCTCCCTGTCATAAAAACAGGCAGCGTTGCGCCCGTATATGCGGAACACGGAATCTTTGCATTTGCGCGGTTTGATGCGGACAATGCCATAATTACGATAATCAACAATAACGATTACGAAAAGGATTTGGATATTCCGCTTGATATTGCGGATATCAAAATAAAGTGCATGATCAGACTTCTCACCACAGACAGGGAGGGCTGTCACAGGGACGCCGAATTTTTGTACATTAACGATAACTCGGTGCGGATACATATGAAAGCAAAGAGTGCATGCGTCATAAAGGATTTTGACGCATAAAAAAATATATAACGGGAATAAAAGAAGTTTTTTTATCGTAGGAAAAGGGGCAGATATGGAAAAAGGGACAAAAAAGAAGCTTGATGCAGGTACGATTTCAACATTTTGTGACCGGACGGCAATGCTTTTGAACGGAGGAATTCCGCTGTACGAAGGAATCGACATGCTGTGTGACGACTTTGAAAGCGTGTCCACAGAACAAATTCTTTATGAAATTTCGGAAAACATAAAGCAGGGGGAAGAATTGTCATCGGCACTGAAAAAGACCGGTGCTTTTCCGGAATATATGACAAATATGGTTGCGATAGGCGAAGCAACAGGGCACGTTGAAGACATTTTGCACGCGCTTTCCGCTTATTATGACCGCGAACACATGGTTACGCTCCAAATCAAAAGCATAATCACCTATCCGCTTGTTCTTTTTGTGATGATGACGATTATTCTGCTTGTACTTGTATTTAAGATTATGCCCGTGTTTGAAAACGTTTTTAATGAACTGGATGTGCATACGGGAAACGCAAAGACAATGTTTTCATACGGGCTTAACAGCTCGCGCGTATGTATGGCGATTGTTCTTATACTTGCGCTTGTTGTGCTTTTTGTTCTGATAAAATACAAATTTACTTCAAAGAACAATCTAAGCGCGGATCTCCTTTATATGATTCCCTTTACAAGGCATACCGCACGGATGATTCAGAACGGAAGATTTTTGTCGGCTGTTTCGGTGATGAACGAAAGCGGAATGGATTTAAACGAATCGATCGAAAGAACAAAGTCGGTTGTTGAAGACAGGACTTATCTGGAAAAAATCGATTTGTGCCTCAAAAAATCCGAAAACGGAACAGATATCGAAAAAGCGCTTTCGGAAACAAGCCTTCTCACACCCATAAATGCAAGCATGCTCGGTGTCGGTATCAAAACAGGCAGATCGGATGAGGTTTTAAAAAAAATCAGTGAGAGCTTTGACAGAGAGCTCACAGAAAAGCTCGGGGCGGTTTCGGGATATATAGAAACAGCGCTCGTGCTTATGCTTTCGCTTATGGCGGGAGTGATACTTGTTTCCGTAATGATGCCTTTAATCAGTATTATTTCGTCGCTTTAAAAAGCTGTGATGCCATTTTTTAAGTCACCATCGCAAAAAAAACCGTATATCGTATAAAATTTGCATATTTTAAAGAGAAAATCAGTATG
>CAVJHK010000017.1:31898-36618 GCA_963649295.1 Lachnospiraceae bacterium
ATCAGTATGAAGTATTCGGATGCAAAAAAAGAATATTCAAAAAATCTTGCCCGCACCGTGATAACGGCGGTTGTTTTGTGTGCGGTATTTTTTGTTCTGAGTCTTTGGATCGCGCGTGTTTCACGCACCGAAAACCTAAAGCTTCTCACACAGTCCGTAAAGCGCACATGTGTCGAATGCTATGCAATCGAGGGCGAATATCCGGCATCGGTCGAATATATGGTCACAAATTACGGCTTAAAATATGACAAAGACAAATATTATATTCACTATGATTATCTTGCGGGGAATATGATGCCCACAATCGAAATATACGAAAAAAAATAGCGGAAAGGGGCAGCAAAACATGAATACAAAGAGTTCCGTAAGCATATATTCGATTTGTACGGGAATACTTGCCGCGGTATTTGCGCTTTGTGCAATGATGCTCCTTGCGGTGGGCATCATGGAATACAAAAACATCGCTGTTTCAAATCTTGAAACCTATGAGCTTCGTACGTCATTGTCCTATGTGGCGACCATTGTCCGCCAAAACGATGCAGAAAATGCAATCGGCATCAGAAACCTGGACGGTACGGCAGTTTTGTCGATTACGGAAACAATCGATGACGAAACATACGAAAATGCGATTTATTTTTATGACGGAGCGTTACGGGAATATTTTCATGAGCTCAAAGATCCGTTTGAGCTTTCAAACGGCTTTGAGGTTCTTGCGATAGCCGATTTTGATTTTTGTATCGATGACGGAATACTTTTGCTTACAGCCGAGAATTCCGGCGGAAAAAAAGAACAAATGTACATAAATCTCAAATCGCAAACAAGATAGATAAGCATTTAAAGCTTGTTACTTCCAAAAGAATCAAGGAGTGAGATGTGAAAAAAATTTTTGGAGCATCACGTACGGGACTTGTGGAAATAGTGGTTTCGACGGTCTTTTTTATAATAATTTGCCTGTTTACGGTTAACGTATTCATAAAAACAGAAGAGATGAGGCGTGCGGCGATGGAGCTCAGCGAAGCCGTTATTCAGGCGGAGTCGGTGGCGGAGAGGCTAATTTCCGAGTCGCCCGAATCGGTTTTTTGTGACGCAGACAAAACGGAATCGGGCGGCATTACGATTTATTCCGAATATTATGATGCCTACTGGAACAAAACCTCAACACCCGATTATTATCTTATTACAACGAGTGCATCGGACAAAAATTCGGCAAACGGTATGATTACGGATTATACGATTACCGTATACAAAATGCGTATCATGGAAAGCGCAAACGAGATATATTCGATTACGACATCAAGATTTTGGTATGGTGAATAAAATGAAACCAAAGAAGAGAGGCTCATTCGGAGCACCTACAATTTCACTTATAATTGCGGCGGTCGGGCTTGTGATTTTTGCGGTGCTTGCACTTCAAAATTCACTTAACGAAAAGCGCCTTGCGGAAAAATCGGCGGAGTCCGTCAAAAATTATTATGCTCTTTCCGCAAAAGCGGAAGAGGTGATCGCAAAAATTGACTATATATGCGCATGCAGCAACACGGCTTTTCCGATGGAGGATATAAGCGTGCTTGAGTCTGTCACAAGGGTTACAAAAGCTCAAGACACAGAAAACGGATTTTTGATAGATATCTATGTACTCTCCGATACGGGTGATTCGGCAATAGATGCGGAGATACTGTATGACAGGAATGAAGGCAGATACGACATAAAAAAATGGAAGAGCATACATATCACCAATACCGAGGCAGACGGATTTATTTTTTGATGATGTTGCTCTTTTAAGGAGGCAATATGGAACTTTTGGAAATTTTAAAATCGGCTACGGAAAAAAATGCGTCTGATGTGTTTTTTGTGGCAGGTCAGCCGATTTCATACAAAATAGACAATGTTGTCGAAAAGCAGGACGAAATACGCCTGACGCCCGCTGACACGGAAAAGCTTGTGCGTGAGCTTTTTAAGATTGCAGGGCGTGACATAGAGCACTTTGTGATTACGGGTGACGACGATTTTTCGGTTTCGATAAAGGAAATAGGGCGTTTCAGAGTCAATGTGTTCAAACAGCGCGGTTCGATGGGAGCCGTGATGAGAGTGGTGGCTTTTGACCTTCCCGAGTACAGCCTCCTCGGAATACCGGACAGCGTTATGGATTTGGCCAAATTAACCAAAGGGCTTGTGCTTGTGACGGGAGCCGCCGGCAGCGGAAAAAGCACAACGATTTCTTATATAATAGACCGAATAAACAATACAAGAAATTGCCATATACTTACTCTTGAGGATCCGATTGAATTTCTCCACCGCCACAAAAAGAGCATCGTGACGCAGCGGGAAATCAGCATAGACAGTTCGAGCTACGCAAAGGCGCTTCGTGCCGGAATGCGAGAGGCGCCGGATGTCATTCTGGTCGGTGAGATGCGTGACCTTGAAACAATCGAAATCGCAATGACGGCCGCAGAAACGGGGCATCTTGTCCTTTCGACGCTTCATACGGTCGGCGCCGCAAATGCGATCGACAGAATAATAGATGTTTTTCCGGCAGCACAGCAGGCGCAAATCCGTGTCCAGATGTCGATGGTGCTGCGTGCGATTGTGTCACAGCAGCTTGTGCCAAAAGCAAACGGCGGGCAGATTGCGGCATTTGAAATTCTGCGCGGTACACCGGCAATAAGGACAATGATCAGAGAAAACAAGGTTCATCAGATTGATTCCGTTATACATTCGAGCGGCAAGGACGAAATGCGGAGTATGGACTTAAGTCTTGCGGAACTTTTTAATGCGGGAACGATTACAAGAGAAACCGCATTAAATTATGCGCAAAGCACAGATACGGTAAAAAGACTCATAGGGGCATGAAAGGTTTAAGCGTATCACAAAAAATGTTCTGTTTTTTATTATCCGATTTTTTTGGGGGAAAACAAAGTATTTAAGAGGTATTTTTGTAATGCCGAAAAGAAAAGTTTTAAACCTGATATTGTTTATCATGCTTTTTTTGGGGGCGGTGGGTGCTGTAGCCTGCGGCAAGCCCGAAGAGCACGAGATTATACAAAATCCCGTCCGGAGCGAGAGTGACTATTTTGTCGACAACAATGACGGGACCGTGACGATATCGTATTCCAATACAGAAAAAAAGAGATGCAAGGTTGTCATTCAAAAGGACGGCGGCAAAATGTATCAATATGATATTCCCGAGGGAGATGTGAGCCTTGTACTTCCTTTAAGTCTCGGAAACGGCATCTACAAGCTCTATCTTTGCAAGAATGTCAAAGACAACAAATATTCTGTTGTGGAATCGTTTGACGTGACACTTTCGCTTGATGACGAAAATTCCGCTTTTCTTACGTCGAGCGTCATCATAAACTGGGATATGACAAACGAGGCGATAAAAACAGCACAAAAATTGACCAAGGACCTCACAAGCGACGACGAAAAAATAAAAACGATTCATGAATATATTGTTACAAATTATACCTATGATTATGACAAATCGGAAACGGTGAACGATGACAGAAAGACGGCTTATGTGCCGGACATTACCGATACGTACGAAAGCAAAAAGGGAATATGCTATGACCTTTCGGCGCTTTTTGCCGCAATGCTGAGAAGCGTCGATATCCCCGCAAAGGTTGTGACGGGATATACGGCAAAAAACATAAGCTATCACGCCTGGAACAACGTGTGGTACAGGTCAAAGGAAAACTGGCAGGTGACAGACGTGACCTATGATATCCAAATGTATGAGAACGGCTACAGATACTATATTATCAAAAAACAGGAAGATTATGCGGATGTGGTATATGTGTATTGAGTTTTAAAAGATTCCTAAGATTTTTTTGAAATTGCCCGGAAACAATTTTTTGTTGCTAAAGTCCCAAGTTTGTGTTATGGTAAAAGTCGTTTTGTACGATAAGGCACTGATTTAAAATAAAACGGGGGTAATATGGCGGAACTCAGTGATATTCATTGTCATGTGATATACGGCGTCGACGACGGTGCAAGAAATCTTTATGAATCCCTCGAAATGCTCAAAAAAGCAGCTTCACAGGGGGTCGGGACTGTTATTGCGACGCCGCACTTCAGGCATGAAATGTTTGATTATCCGCTGCCCAAAATAGCTTCAAACTTTGAAGAGCTTAAAGAAAAAGCGGGGGAGATAGGGATAAAGCTGTATCTCGGATGTGAATATCACGTGAACAGCGACATCATAGGGGACATAAGGTCACACCGTGTTCATACGATGTGTGACACAAAATTTGTTCTTTGCGAATTTTCGTATCTTACCGAATTTGAATATATGAGAAAATATGTATCCGAGCTTGTATCAAACGGCTTTATGCCGATAATTGCGCATGCCGAGCGCTACAAGGTATTTATGGACAGCATATATTCCGCATCCGAATTAAAAAGTCTCGGGGCAATGATCCAGGTTAATTGTGACAGTGTTCTCGGACTTTCAAAAAGGATTCTAAAAAAAACCTCAAGAAATATGCTAAAATATGAAATTGCGGATTTTGTCGCAAGTGATGCGCACGGAATCGATTACAGGCCCTGCCGCATCGAAAAATGTTATGAACTTATATCAAAAAAATATTCCGCAGAGTATGCCGATTTACTTTTTAAAGAAAATCCCAAAAAGATAACGGATGCCATACCAAAAGCGGGAAAGGAAATATAATGCAAAACGAAAACAACATGGCGGATGAAGAAACAATAGACCTTTTGGAGC
>CAVJHK010000018.1:0-34417 GCA_963649295.1 Lachnospiraceae bacterium
GAGCATCTGCCTTACAAGCAGAGGGTCACAGGTTCGAACCCTGTAACTTCCACTTGACATTCTTTATATATTCGTGTAAACTTTAGTGGTCCTAAAATTTACGCCGATGTGGCTCAACGGCAGAGCAGCTGATTTGTAATCAGCAGGTTAACGGTTCGAATCCGCTCATCGGCTTTATGGATGGGTTCCCGAGTGGCCAAAGGGGGCAGACTGTAAATCTGTTAGCAACGCTTTCGAAGGTCCGAATCCTTCCCCATCCATTATTTTTATAATTTCATTCCATCGCGGGATGGAGCAGTCTGGAAGCTCGTTGGGCTCATAACCCAAAGGTCGCAGGTTCAAATCCTGCTCCCGCAACTTAATGCCCAGTTAGCTCAGTTGGTAGAGCAACGGACTGAAAATCCGTGTGTCTCTGGTTCGATTCCGGAACTGGGCATTTTTATATTTATGAATGAGCTTTTGATTAGGCCAATAGCATATATCAGAACCGACTTCCCCGACAAGTTCGGTATTCCTCGTCAGGGTGGTGTGATTGATATGCTTAAAGGCCGTATTTTTTTTGAAAAAGAATATAATGACCGGAATTATGTGAGGGAAATAGAACAATATTCTCATCTATGGCTTATTTGGGGATTTTCAAAGAATTTTGATAGGGAAGCAAAGCACAGTACCGTTCGTCCGCCTGTGCTCGGCGGAAATGAGCGTGTGGGCGTTTTTGCGAGCCGTTCGCCCTTTCGCCCGAATCCTCTTGCCTTAAGCGCAGTAAAGCTTGAAGGAGCGGAATATACAAAAAAAGGCCCTGTGCTTATTGTATCAGGCATTGACATGGCGGATATGACACCCATTTATGACATAAAGCCGTATCTTAAATATACAGATGCGATTACGGACGCAAATGACGGGTTTTCCTATGCAACAAAGGAAGCTTTGTTGAAAGTCGATTTTTGCGGAAATGACCGGGCGCTTGATCCTGAAATTATAAGAACTCTTTCTTTCATTCTGTCAAATGATCCGAGACCGCATTATCAGGCGGATCCAACCAGAATTTACAATATGACTTATGCCGGATACAATATAAGCTTTCGTGTGGAAAATAAGACGGTATATGTTCTCAAAATTATTTGAACCCATCCTTTAAAGCCTGTATACCCTGCGGTGTTACGGGCTTTATCCATTTTCCGCGGTAGAGATGGACATGCATAAGTATATAACGGATTGGTTCGTCAATGTAGCTTGCCGCAAAGGTTACAAGAAAAGGAAGCTTAAATACAAGTCCCGAAAGGACAACGGCCGGTACAACCATTATATATTGGAATACAATTTCAAGTACTGTTCCGTATGTGGCATCTCCGCCTGAACGGAAGGTATCGTTTTGGGCCCAGTTGCCCATGCGAATAAAAGCTGCAATTGTGTAAATTATGAGCATTTTGCTGCATATTTCAAAGCTTTCGCCGGAGAGATTCATAGTTTTTGAAAGAAGAGGTGCATGTATTGCAATAAGGAAAATTCCGGCTGCGGCAATAACTGTTTGGCAAAGGTAGATAAGCCGGATTGCTTTTTGATAAGCGTCTTTTATGTTGCCGGCTCCGATCTGTTTTCCCACAAGAACCGAAGCGGCATTGGAAAATCCCGTAAAGAATGCAATAATAAAACCTTCAAAGGTTCTGAAAACGGCTGTTGCGGCAATTGCCGATTTTGACTGACGCCCAAGAACAACATTTATAATCATGATTCCGATTCCGATTAACATTTCGTTCATGAGTATCGGTGCACACTTTTTAAAATAGAGAATAACGGATTTTTTTGTCCATTTGAAGTGGCGGTTAAGCGCGAGAATGTATTTGTGATGACTTAATTTGCCCATAATGAGAACAACTGAGGCATTTACAAATGCGGAAATTACCGTTGCGACTGCCGCACCCTTTACGCCGAGACACGGCATACCAAAATTTCCGAAGATTAAGCAGTAATTAAAAAAGATGTTTGTAATTACCGATGCGATTGCTCCGATAAGCGGAATTTTTACCCGGTCTGTTGTACGGAGAAGTGCGGACATACACATTGAATAGACCTGCATAGGATAAGCAAATCCGACAATCTTAAGGTATTCGATGCCGATTGCTTGAATTTGCGGCTTGTCTGTATAAAGAGCCATGATGAGATTTGGAAAAAAATGGGCAAATAGTCCAAAGATGAGCCCAACGGTCATCATAAGAGTAAAGGTGATTCCGTAAGAACGGTTTACGTTGTCGTCATCTCCGGCACCAAAAAATTGCGAAAAGAACAGCATTCCGCCGCCTACAAAGCCCCAATAGCACGAAAGCATCAATGATGAGAATTGTGCGCATAGTCCGACTGCACCGACTTCAAGCTCGCCGAGATTTGAAATCATCATTGTGTCAACCATGCTGCCTGTTGTTGTAAGGACGTTTTGCATGGCAATGGGAACGGCGATTATTGCAACCGATTTTATAAATTTTTTCCAATCAAATTTCATATTGAATTAAAATTCCTTTTTGTTTATGATAGTGTTGTTATGGCAAATTTTGATTGCCAATGGCTGATGATAGCATATAAAATTTTATAACGCAACAGGAGAAAATATGAGACTCAAAAAAGTAAAGGGTGCCGAAGAAAAAGTTGAAGCGAGCGCTTTTGTGGTACATAATTCAAAGGAATATAAAGGCAGATGGCATGAATTTTTCGGTAATGACCGGCCTGTTTTTCTTGAAATAGGAATGGGAAAGGGGACTTTTATAAGCACGCTTTCAAAATTGCATCCCGAAAACAATTATCTCGGAATGGAGAAATTTTCGAGTGTTATTGTGAGAGCGACAGAAAAGCAGGAAAATGACCCTGAAGCTCCCAAAAACCTGTTTTTCCTCTTTGATGATGCTGAGGAACTTGTGGATATTTTCGGAAAAAACGAAATTAATACGATTTATCTTAATTTTTCGGACCCTTGGCCAAAGGCAAGACATGAAAAAAGAAGACTAACGTCTCCGGCTTACCTTGCAAGATATAAGGAAGTATTGGCTGACAGCGGAAAAATAATTTTTAAAACTGACAATACAGGCTTATTTGATTATTCGCTTGAATCCTTTAAAAATGCGGGCTGGGAAATCGAAAACGTAACATATGATCTTCATAAGTCAGAATATGCAGCGGGAAACGTCATGACGGAATATGAAGAAAAATTCAGCAGACTCGGAAAAAAGATTTGCCGTCTTGTTGCAAGTATGGGGACGGATAAGCAGGAAACGGAAGAAAAGATTCCGGAAAAGTAGGAAAATCAGGGAAAGCATAAAAAGGATCCGGCAAAGCGGGAAAAGGATAGAAAAAGTAGGAAGAAACGAATCCTAATAAGTCGGATGAAGATTGAATGTAATCAAAGGAAACAAAAATTCTGTATGAAGAAATATTTTACAAAATATGCATTTATCTGCTTATTTATAATGATATCGGTTTTAAGCGGATGCGAGAAGAGTAAAACAAAAGAAAGAGAGCCGGGCAGCATAAAGGAGACAGTGACACTTACACCTACGGGAACGTCGGACGTGACACTTACACCTACGGGAACGTCGGACGTGACATTCACGCCGACAAGTGCAATGGGTGATGAGCAGACTAAGGTGCCTTCAATAACACCTACAGAAATTGTAAATCCTACCGGATACGTCACCTCGGGTGTTTCGGCCACTCCCACCATAACCGCCATCCCTGTTGTTTCGGTCACTCCCGCAATAACAGTCACCCCTGCTGTGTCGGCTGTTCCCGCCATAACCGTTACTCCGGATGTGTCGGTCACCCCCGGCATAACTGCCACCCCCGCCATAACAGACTTTCCTGCCGTAACTTCCGCTCCCGTTATAACTGCCACACCCACTATATCCGCCACTCCTGCCGCCACCGGCACAGTTATCCCCACATTTCCGTGTGACGCGTGGATAAATTGTTATTATGTGTCTCTTCGCGACATAAATAATGTGGATAACAAGGTTTTGCGTGTATATAACGGCACAAAGATTACTCTTACCGGCGAAAGCGAAAACGAATTTTATTTTAAATGCGAATATGCGGGAAACCGGTACCTTGTATGCAATAAATATATTACGTATAAGGAAATGTATGAGTATGATCCGGACGCACTTACGATTGTTGACGGAAGAGCACACAAGTATTCATATTCCGAGCTTACACAGGATTTAAAGGAGCTTTCCGAAAAGTATCCGGATATTTTTTCATATTATACAGCCGGAAAATCATCAGACAATCGGAATATTTATGTATGTAAAGTAGGAAATCCCAATGCCGAAAAGGTGATTTTTTATACGGGAACGACTCATGCGAGAGAATATTGCACTACAGAGCTTCTTATGATGATGACGGAATATTATTTGTATAATTACAATACCGGTTGGTATGAAGATTATACATATAAGGAATTGTTTGATGAAATATGTGTTGTGATGATTCCGATGCTTAATCCCGATGGGGCGGAAATTTGCATAAACGGACCGGATGCGATTCGTGATGCCGAAATCCGCAAAAAAGTCAGGGAAATGTACAAAAAAGAAGATGTCATATTTTATGAAAAATACGGTTATCACTATACTACGCTTTATGAGCGCTGGAAGGCGAATGCGGTTGGGATCGATTTGAACAGAAATTACGATTACGGCTGGGAAGAAACGGATGATTGGTATGAGCCCGCAAGCAGCGGATATAAGGGCACTGAGCCTTTTTCTGCGGAGGAAGTAAAGGTGCAAGTGAAGGTATTAAATGAGCTTTTGAGCACGAAGAAGGTGTGCTTTTCGGTATCTTATCATGCAACGGGCGAAACGCTCTCCTGGGATGTCGGGCAAACGGGCGAATTTAGGACGGAATGTGAGACGGCGGTAAAAAAACTTGCTTATTATACCGATTATATCGAAAACATGAACGAAATGACATATTATGCCGGAAAAATCAGTCTTGCGGGATATACGGACTGGCTAAACGGATGTGAGATTGTGCCTTCGGTGACAATAGAAATTCTTGGAAGCAGTGTATTTTTGTCATGTGAGGTGCCGGATTTAAGCGAAGCTTTTATTCAAAACAGAGAAGTGTGGGCGGTGCTTGGGAGTCTTTATTATGAAAAGGAAGAAAATTAAAAAGATTTTTGGTTTGTGGATTGCCTTTGTGCTAACGGTTTCTTTGATACCTGTGAGGTATGTGAAAGCGGAAATTGCAGATTGGCCGGAGGGACCTTATACAAATGCGAAAACAGCCGTGCTTATTGAGGCAGAGTCGGGGACGGTGCTTTATGATAAGGATATGAAGGAGAAAATGTTTCCGGCAAGCACCACAAAGATAATTACGGCACTTCTTGCAATCGAAAAGCTTGAGCCCGACACCGAAATCACGATGACCCACGATGCCGTTTATTCGATGGGCTGGGATGCAAGCAGAGTGGGGATGGAAGAAGGAGAGGCGCTCTCGCTTACGCAATCGCTTTATGCGATTTTGCTTGCGTCCGCAAACGAGGTGAGCTATGCCGTTGCGGAAAGAATAGGAAGCGGCGATATTGATGTGTTTCTTGATATGGCAAATGAGCGTGCAGAGTCTCTTGGGTGCGTAAACACAAATATAATGAATCCGCATGGACTTCACGACGAAAATCATTATACGTGTGCGTATGACCTTGCGTTAATAATGAAAAAGTGCATCGAATATGACACTTTTTGCGATATTTCAAACAATTATTATTATAAGCTTCCCAATAATCCTGAGGGAGAAGAAAGGGTTATTGCGCAGACACACAAGATTCTTCGCCATACGCTTACCTATGACGGTGTTTTTGCGGGGAAGACGGGAAGCACGAACGAAGCGGGATACTGCCTTGTGACGGCGGCAAAACGTGACGGAATGACGCTCATTGCGGTTGTTATGGGTGAAGGTACAAACAGCGATTCCTATACGGATACAATGGCTCTTTTTGACTACGGCTTTGATAATTTTAAAACAATAACCATGGAAAAGACAGAAAAAAGTGCAAATGATTTTCCGGAGCTTTTTAATGACGGGGAAAGCGTGTCCTTATATTTGGAAATGCCGGTTTCGGTTGAAAAAACCGTGCTTGTGGTTCCGAATAAAGCAAGTGAAGCGGATATAACGGTGCAAAGTAACATAACCGAGATGCTTGTGCTTGATGCGGGCAACAATAAAATCGGGGAAATCACGTATCTGTATGGGGACAGAGTACTTGGTGAAGCCAAAATCAATCTTTATTCCGCGGAATATATGATTGTGGATCCGGCGGAGCTTTATTTAAAGGAAGTGGGCGGAACGGACGAGTTTGACCCTGTGCAATACGAAAGGCTTAAAGGCACATATGAGTGGCCCGTCGAGGAAAAAAAGGATTATACAAAACCGATTGTGCTCTATTCCGTCGGGATTTGCGTGACGCTCTCGGCATTTTTGTTTCTTGTGTGGCTCTATGTGAAGAGCAGGAAATAAGGATTGTATGGCTTTATGTGAAGAGCAGGAAATAAGGATTGTATGGCTCTATGTGAAGAACAGGAAATAAGGATTGTTCTTTATCGAGCAGGGTATTTTGTAGGAAAGTATATATCGCTTGAAAGCAGAATTGCCAAATATAAGGATTTGTATTACGATGCTTTATATGACAGTCAAATCGGCCGGCATGAGGAAAAGGATAATCCGGTTCCGTTTATTAAGTATATGCTTATGACGATTCTTGCCGCATATAATGATTTTGAGGAAAGGATAAGCATTGTAGGCAAGAAACAAACGTCAACCGAACTTGTCGAGGGCGCATTTAATACCAAAATCGGAAAACTTACAAAATCCGATATAGCTGAACTTTGTCCGACAATATCCGTCAGTGCGGTTGAAAAGGCTATTGCCGGTTTGATAAAGAGCGGAAGGGTAAAAAAATACGGCCGGGGAAAAAACACTTTTTATGTGCTGCTAAAATAAGTATTTTCGTAAAAATATATTGAAATTACGAGAAAAGAGAAATATGAGAGAAGGGATTTGCTTGTTTTTGTGAGGATAAACTTGACGGGCATTATTCCAAAAAGTTACATAAATATGTTATAATCATCAAAGCGCTTTTGCGCGGATATATGAGGCAAAAGATTCAAATTTCTTTTGACCTTAAATTTATTTCATAAAAAAGAGGAGGTTTTATGGAGTTAAAGCTTAATTACAAAAGAACGTTTTTGATTGGGTTTGCGTTCTTTGGGATTTGCTTGTTGTGGCAGGTTTACGATTCGTGGTGTCCGACTTTTTTGACGGACATTCTTGCGAGAAATATGTATGGGGTGACATCTGCGGAATTAAAAAGCGGTGCCGCGGACAAAATCTTAAATGTGCAATGGCTTGTCGGAATTGTCATGGCTTGTGACAATTTGGCCGCACTCATTCTTCTTCCGATATTCGGAAATCTGTCCGATAAGACCAAAACACCGATCGGAAAAAGAATGCCTTATATTCTTACGGGAACATTTGTTGCCGCATTTGCTTTTCCTTTTATTCCGCTATTTTTCCACTATAATAACATCGGCGGAATGATTGCGATGATGGCGATTGTTCTTATATTTATGATGATGTACAGAAATCCCGCCGTGTCCCTTATGCCGGATATTACACCAAAGCCGCTCAGAGCAAAGGCAAACGGCATCATAAATATCACGGGATATTTTGGCGGTGCCTTTGCGACCGTGCTCGGAATATTTTTAGTACTCAGCAAATATATAAATGCAGAGGATTCCGCAAGAAAGCTTTATATAATAGAAATACCTTTTGTTGTGGCTTCTGTCCTGATGGTGATTTCGGCGCTTGTGCTTTTCTTTACGATTAAGGAAAACAAGCTTCTTTCCGAAATGCACGCGGAGCTTGAGTATGGCGAAAAATTGGCAGCGGTTGCAACACCGGTTGATGATGACAAGCCTATGTCAAAGGAAAATAAGACAATGCTTTTTGCGATACTTGCGGCAGAGTTTTTGTGGTTTTTGGCAGACAACGGAATCGGAACATATATAGGAAATTATGTTATTTATTATCTCAAATCGGCATCAAGCTCCACCATGTATCTTACGATAATCGGCGGACTTTCGTCAGTAATAGGATTTGCCGTTGCCGGATTTATTGCGGATAAAATCGGCCGCAAATGGACCATAACGACGGGACTCACAATTACCGCCGTTGCAATTTTCGGAATGTGCTTTGTCCTTCCGACAGGAAAAATTGTGGGAGAGCACGGAGAACATGTTTTCCCCGCCGTATTGTTTGCGATATGGGCATTTAAGGGCTTTGGAATGGCTCTTGTTCACAATTGTTCTTTCCCTATGGTTGTGGAGCTTTGTTCTTCAAAGAAAATCGGAAAATTCACAGGATATTATTATACGGCAAGCATGGCATCCCAAACCGTTACGCCCGTGCTGCTCGGCTTTATATTTAACAGAACGCTGTTCTGGCGTGCTCTTCCGATTTATGCAACCATAGCTTATGTGACAAGTGCCGTTGTATTTACACTTTTTGTAAAAAACATAAAGGCAAAAAAGGTTGAGAACGCAAAAGGGCTTGAGGCACTGGGAGACAGTGACTGATGGGACAGACAAAGAAGTAAGTAAAAAAAATATAAGAGACCCAAAAAGGGAACGGCTTTTTGTCCGTTCCCATTTTTTTGGTACTTGCATGTGGCACTTGTATTTTGGGCTTTTGGGAAAACAAAAGTGCTTTTAGGCAGTAAAAGCATTTTTTGACAACAAAAAAAGCCCTCCCCCAACTGACAAAGCAGTCAAAAAAGAACCTTTCAAAGTGCGTCTCCAGGGGCTCGAACCCTGGACACCCTGATTAAGAGTCAGGTGCTCTACCAGCTGAGCTAGAAACGCATTCATTCGATTTCTCGAACGCAAGTGGTATACTATCACCTGAAGAAAGGTTTGTCAACATTTTTTTTAAAAAAACTGAAAAAAATGAAGTTCCGCGAAAATCATGCTCTTTATTGCCTTTTTTGCGGCATATGTTATAATAGGAATAGGTGGGCAAAGAACCACAAAAAAATTTTGGGAGGATACATTATGAAGAAAGTAATAGCAACACTTCTTGCACTCTGCATGGTTATCGGACTTTCGGCATGCGGCGGAAGCACGGCTACGGGCGCAGATGCAATTGCCGATGAAATGACATCGTCGGACGGCAAATATCAAATTGCGCTTGTAACGGACGTAGGTCAGCTTAAGGACGGCTCCTTTAATCAGGGCACCTGGAACGGCGTAAAGCTTGCCGCAAAAGAAAATAGCAAGAGTTATAAATATTATCAGCCGGCAAACGGATCGGAAGCTACGGATGATGACAGATACAATGCAATGGTTGCTGCTGCGGAAGGCGGCGCAGACTTGATTGTTGCACCGGGATTTTTGCAGGCAACGGCGCTTGAAAAGGCAGCAAAGGCTTATCCTAATGTGAAATTCTTATTTATCGACGGATGGGATTTGGGACTTTCAAACGTTGCCGCTGTTGCATACAAGGAAGAACAATGCGGATATTTTGCGGGTTATGCAATCGTTAAGGACGGCTTTACAAAGCTTGGCTTCTGCGGAGGCGGCGGCGGAACAAACCCCGCATGCTGCAGATACGGTTACGGATTCGTACAGGGTGCCAATGCGGCAGCAAAGGAACTCGGAACAAATGTAACGGTTAATTATACATGGCTTTACGGATCAAGCTATTCTCCTTCAAGTGAGCTTCAGACGCTCGTAAACGGCTGGTATCAGTCGGGTACGGAGGTTGTATTCGCATGCGGCGGAACGCTTTGCCAGTCTGTATTTGCGGCAGCTTCCGAGAACGATGCCTATGTTATCGGTGTTGACGTTGACCAGTCTGGCGATTCAAATACGGTTATTACATCGGCAATGAAGGAGCTTGCAAATTCTGTTGTTCAGATGGCAGCCAAGCTTTATGCCGGACAGTGGAGTGAAATCGGCGGAACATGCCAGACACTCGGTGCCGCTCAGAATGACACCGGTCTTCCCACATCCGATTCGTCTTGGAGATTCAGAACATATACCGTTAAGGAATATGAAGAGATGTTCAATAAGGTTGTGGACGGAAGTCTTGTAATCGATGCTGATTATGAAGCAAACTTTAACCAAAAGTATTCGAATGTTACCGTTAATATGGTTGAGTAAGCAAAATCGGAAACGGATTTTTATTTTTCGCAATAATTGATATGATATACGGTGCGGCTTAAAAATAAGCTGCACCGTTTTTTGTATTAATGAAAGCTAACGCAATTATGCGGAATTTTGACAAGAGGACGAAGAAGCTTTTTCTTGCTTTTTATATATTAAAAAATTATAATTATAAAGATGCCAAAGAGTATTTTGACTTAAATGACATTTGAGTTACCGTCTGGTTCCGGAAACACATGTAATCAGCCCGTATTTTCTTTGAAAATACGGTTAATTGCTTATGTTTTGCCGGTTCAAAAGGTCAAAATTTTTCTTATAAAGAATTTTGTATCAAAAGCAGAACCATGCATCATTAAGTGTTGTGCATTAATTCATCCGCATATGCGGGAGGAGAAATTTATGGGGAATGATTATGTAATCGAGATGCTCGGGATAACAAAGGAATTCCCGGGGATTAAGGCAAACGACAATATCACGCTTCAGTTACGGCGCGGTGAAATTCATGCCTTGCTTGGAGAAAACGGAGCCGGAAAATCCACTCTTATGAGCGTCTTGTTTGGGCTTTACCGTCCGGATGCCGGAATAATAAAAAAGGACGGCAGGGAAGTAAAAATCCTAAGTCCCAATGACGCAACTGCGCTTCACATCGGAATGGTGCATCAGCATTTTAAGCTTATTGATGTTTACAGCGTTCTCGACAATATTATCCTGGGCGCGGAAGAAACAAAATACGGTTTTTTGCAAAAGAAAAATGCAAGGGAAAAGGTGCAGGCACTTTCCGATAAATATGGCTTGAGCGTTGACCTTGACGCAAAAGTGGAAGACATTACGGTCGGAATGCAGCAGCGAACGGAAATCCTAAAGATGCTTTACCGTGACAATGAGGTGCTGATTTTTGATGAGCCGACGGCTGTGCTTACTCCGCAGGAAATCGAAGAACTCATGCAGATTATGAAAAATCTTGCGCACGAAGGCAAATCGATACTTTTTATTTCGCATAAATTAAACGAAATTATGGAAGTTTCGGATCGAGTGACCGTTCTCAGAAAAGGCAAATTTGTTGCAACGGTTGATACTCGCTCGACAAACAAGCAGGAATTATCAAACATGATGGTCGGGCGTCCGGTGCAATTAAATGTTGTAAAAAAGGATTCTGTTCCCGGTGCCGAAATTTTAAAAATAGAAAATATGTGCATAAAATCTGCCGTAAAGAAGGGCGATGCGGTGCATAACGTGTCATTTGACGTAAGGCAAAATGAAATTGTATGCATTGCGGGAATTGACGGAAACGGACAGACTGAATTTGTTCATGGGCTTACGGGACTCGCAAAAATCGAATCCGGAAGCGTCACTCTGTGCGGCAGGGACATTACGCATCTTCCGATCAAGAAAAAGAACGAAAACATGTCCCATATTCCCGAAGACAGGCATAAGCACGGGCTGATCCTGGACTTTACGCTGCAGGACAATATGGTTCTTAAGCGTTTTAACGATAAGCAGTTTGAGAGTCACGGCTTTATAAAGAAAAATGAGGTAAAAAAATATGCCGAAGGCCTGATTATGCAATATGACGTAAGAAGCGGGCAAGGGGCGGAAACACAAGTCCGCAGTATGTCGGGCGGCAATCAGCAAAAGGCGATAATTGCGCGAGAACTGGATTCGGAAAAATCGCTTATTGTTGCCGTGCAGCCGACGCGCGGCCTTGACGTGGGCGCCATAGAATATATTCATTCGGAGCTTGTGCGGCAGCGGGATGCGGGACACGCAGTGCTTTTGGTGTCGCTTGAACTTGACGAAGTACTTAGTCTTTCCGACAGAATCCTTGTGATGTACGAGGGCGAAATTGTGGGTGAATTAAATCCCAAAACAACATCGCCCGAGGAACTCGGTCTTTATATGGCGGGTGCAAAAAGAGCGGAAGGGGGAAGATAGATGAAAGAGAATTTTTTGAAGCTATGGCAAAAAGACGGCACAAAAAAAGTATGCTCATCCCTTATTTCCATACTTTTTGGCCTGTTGTTCGGAGCACTTGTCGTATTTATTGTCGGTATATGCAAAAAAACAATATCGATTAAGGGTGCGCTTGAAGGCGTAAGAATTATTTTCTTCGGAATTTTCAGCACGGGGCGTGATGCTGTCGGACACCTTACGTGGGGCTTTAACGCAACAAACATCGGAAATATGCTCTTTCGTGCGACACCCGTAATTATGACGGGCTTAAGCGTTGCGGTTGCGTTCAAAACGGGACTTTTTAATATCGGTGCGCCGGGACAGTATCTTATGGGCACAATGACAAGCCTTATGATTGCTTTGTCGATACCGAGTGACGTAATTCCCACATGGATAATCTGGATAATCGCATTTATCGGCGCCGTTTTTGCAGGTATGATCTGGGGTGCGATTCCGGGACTTGTAAAAGCAATATTCAATATCAATGAAGTCATAGCTTGCATTATGACAAACTGGATAGCCGCAATTATTGTAACGTGGGCCTTTGACGGAAGCATATTCAGAAATGCCGAAGAATACGGAAAGCTCGGATATATTTACAAAACATCCCACAATAACGTTGCGACGGCAAAGCTCGGGCTTGACAAAATATTTGAGGGGTCGCAGGCGAATGCCGGAATATTTGTTGCGATAATAATTGCAATCCTTATGTATATAATGATAAACAAGACCACCTTCGGATTTGAGCTTAAGGCGTGCGGTTCCAACCGCCATGCGGCTCGTTATGCCGGCATAAACGACAAAAGAAACATTGTGATTTCGATGTCGATTGCGGGCGCGCTTGCGTCGGCGGGTGCGGCGCTTTATTATCTGTCGGGAAATCCTGAATTTTTCTGGTCAACGTATCAATCGCTTCCGGGAGAAGGCTTCAACGGGATTCCCGTTGCGCTTCTTGCACTCAACAATCCCATAGCCGTGATTTTCTGCGGAATATTTATGGCGCTCCTTGACATAGTCGGAATGCAGCTTACCAACCTTACGGCATACAATGAATATATAACTGACGTTATTATTGCGGTTATTGTTTATCTTGCGGCATTTTCGCTCATAATCAGGCAATGGCTTGTGAAACTCGGCAAAAACAAGGAAAAGGAGGAAACAAAATAATGGTATTCTTAATTCATCAAACATTACTTTTTATGGTTCCTCTTGCGATTGTTGCTCTTGCGGGCGTGTTTGCTGAGCGAAGCGGCATTATAAACCTTGCTCTTGAAGGTATAATGATTTTTGGAGCATTTACGGGCGTATTATTCATAAGAATCATGCAGGGGAGTTCGTTTTTTACAAGTGCCAATGCGTCCGGCAAATGGGGCGTGATGCAATTGCTCGAAATCCTTGCCATGCTTGTGGCGGGGCTTATGGGAGCATTGTTTTCGCTTCTTCTTGCTTTTGCGGCAATTAATTTAAAAGCCGACCAGACAATCGGCGGAACGGCGCTCAACATGCTTGCTCCCGCGCTTGTCCTTTTCCTAATCCGTATACTTGTAAACCAAAATACGCTTCAAATGGCAAAGGGCGATTCCGCAAGCTGGTTTATGATCAAAAAGACCACGCTCGGCATGGACAAAAATGCAGATATAGGCTTTCTTGGCGAACTTTTTGTAAACAAGGTTTATCTTGCAACCTACATTTGCATAATTTTGTATGTTGTGCTGTCGATAATCCTTTACAAAACACGTTTCGGACTCAGGCTTCGTTCCTGCGGCGAAAATCCGCAGGCGGCAGATTCGCTCGGAATCAATGTCCTAAAGATGAGATATGCGGGAACCGTGATATCGGGCTTTCTTGCGGGGACGGGCGGATTTGTATATGCCCTCACCACCTCAAACTGTTCGTCAAACGGCGACGTTGCGGGATTTGGTTTCCTTGCGCTTGCCGTAATGATATTCGGCAACTGGAAGCCCATAAATATTGCGGGCGGTGCGCTGCTTTTCGGACTTTTTAAATGTATTGCGGCATGCTATTCGACGCTTGACATAAACGGGGACGGAAAATATTTTCTTGTGGATGTCGGGATAAGCTCTTATGTTTACAGACTTTTGCCTTATGTAATCACACTTCTTGTGCTTGCGTTTACATCCAAAAAGTCGAGATGCCCGAAGGCGGAAGGAATTCCGTATGACAAGGGACTGAGATAGAGATAGGGATAAAAGTCTTGCGTCACATTGATAAGGGACCGGAACGATATGTATTTATCACAGACTGAGACAGAGGTAGGCTTAAAGGCTTGCGCCATTCATAAAAGTGTGGCCTATCTTGTGTATAAGTGTGCAAATACAAAGGACGTATATGTATGAAAAACGTTAAAAAAAATTAGCATTCGGAGACAGATATGGGCAAAATTTATGCTGTAATGGGAAAAAGTGCGACGGGAAAGGATACCGTTTACAAGGAGCTGTTTAAGCGCTTTGGCGGGAAATTTAAAAATGTTGTCCTTTATACCACGCGTCCCATAAGGCCCGGTGAAATGAGCGGAACGGAATATTATTTTGTGGACGTTTCGGAAAAAGAAAGAGCCGAAAAAGCCGGAAAGATTATAGAAATCAGAAGATATGATACCGTATACGGACCGTGGTGGTATTATACCGCCGACGACGGACAGATAGATCTTGAAAACAATGATTATCTTATGATAACGACACTTTTCGGATATGAAAAAATAAGGGATTATTTTGGTGCGGACAGAGTTGTTCCGATTTATACATTTGTTGACGATTATACAAGGCTTATGCGTGCGATTACGCGCGAAAAAAAGCAGGGAACGGCGGGATATCTTGAAGTCTGCCGGCGTTTTATAGCGGATGAAAAGGATTTTTCGGAAGAAGAACTAAAGCGGCTCGGTGTCACAAAGCGATTTTTGAACGATAATCTTGACAGATGCCTTGAGGAAATAACTAAATGGATATTAACAAAATAAATCAGGCGGGGCAAGTGAATACGGCGGAGGTAAAGCCTCAGGAAAAACCGGCGACGGCGGATTTTCAATTTACGCTTATGAGCAAAATCGAAGATACGGCGCTGCAGGAAAAGCTGATTACGCTTGTTACGGAGATAACGGACGAGGGCAAAAAAATCGCCAAACATATGGATGTCCGCGATATGAAGCAATACAGGGCGCTTATTAAGGAATTTATGAACGAGATAGTAACGCGTTCGCATGAATTCAAGCGTGAAAACTTTTTGGACAGGCGCGGACGGCACAGGGTTTACGGCATGATAAAGGTGATTGACGAGGATCTTGATGAGCTTGCGGCGGAGCTTATGAAGGAAGAAAAGGACCATCTTGTGATTTTGGCAAAGATTGACGAAATCAGGGGACTGCTGCTTGATATACTTACGTGATGCGGACTGAATTATGTTTTATGATGAGATAATAGGACAGGAAAAAATAATATCGCATATGAAAAACGCAAAGAAAAACGACCGAGTGTCGCATGCGTATATCATTTGCGGAGAAAAGGGCAGCGGCAAAAAGCTTCTCGCAAAAAGCTTTGCGGCGGCGTTATTTTGTACGGAAGGCGGAGATTCGGCATGCGGACGGTGCAAGTCATGTAAGCAGGTTGAGTCGGGCAATCATCCGGACTTAAGATATGTTACGCACGAAAAGCCGAATGTGATTTCGGTTGACGAAATAAGAACGGAACTGAACGAAGACATTTTGATAAAGCCTTATTCGTCAAAATATAAGATATATATAATCGATGAAGCGGAAAAAATGAACCGGCAGGCACAGAATGCTATGTTAAAAACAATCGAAGAGCCGCCGGAATATGCTGTTGTTATGCTTCTTGCAAACAACGAATATTCGCTACTCCAAACGATTTTGTCACGCTGCATTACGTTAAATGCGGCTCCGGTGGATGAAAAAAAGACGACAGATTTTCTTGTGACAAAATACGGAGTTTCGGAATATATGGCGCAAATTGCCGCCGGATTTTCGGACGGAAACGTTGGGCGTGCGATAAGTTATGCCACATCGGACGAATTTACGACAGAAAAAAACGAATGCATAAAACTTGTAAAAGGTCTTGACGAAAAGGACGCGGGTGAAGTATATTCGGCGATGAAGCTTATGTCGGGAAAGGGCTTAAAGGATACCGACCGGATTTTAAACAGGCTTTCACTTATCAAAATGTGGTATAAGGATGTGCTTGTTGTGCGGCTTACGGGAAGCACGGAGCATGTGATATTTAAAACGGAAAGCGAGGAACTCGTGCGCGAAGCAGCATTACTTGCACCCGATGTGATCACAAGAAAGCTTGATGCGATAGATTTGTTTAAAAGAAGAATCAAGTCGAACGTAAATCTTGAGTCGTCACTTTATGTATTGATGCTGGAACTTAGAAGCAAGAAATAAGGCTATGCAATTGTTGGTGACAGAAAATGCGGACATGCTGACAACGCAAGAGAATGCGGACATGCTGTTTTTGACATAGAATGAAAGCATTTGTATACGGAGTTGAGGATAAAAGCACGTTTGGACGATGAGCATTGATAAAGTGATAAATAAAGCCGCGCAAAACGGCAGGAAATATTTTTTTAGTATTTATGGAGGTTGATAGATGACAAAGGTTATAGGAGTAAGATTCAGGGAAGCGGGAAAAATATATTATTTTGATCCGCTCGAGTTTGAAATTAAGAGAGATGATGCAGTAATTGTGGAAACTGCGCGCGGCGTAGAGCTCGGACATGTTGTGACAGAATCACACGAAGTTGAGGACGATGCGGTTGTAAAGCCGTTAAAGCCCGTTATGCGGCTTGCGGACGCAGAAGATTTTGAAAAGGAAGCCGAAAACAGAAAAAAGGAAAAGGAAGCCTTTGAAATTTGCAATAAGAAGATTGCCGAACATGAGCTTCAGATGAAGCTTATCGGCTGTGAATATACGTTTGACCAAAATAAGCTTTTGTTTTATTTTACGGCGGACGGAAGAGTGGATTTTAGGGAACTTGTGCGGGATCTCGCGCAAATTTTCAAGACACGTATCGAGCTTCGACAGGTGGGCGTGCGTGATGAGGCAAAAATTCTCGGCGGAATCGGTATTTGCGGACGTCCGCTTTGCTGCCACACATATATGCCCGACTTTGTGCCGGTGTCGATAAAAATGGCAAAGGAGCAGAATCTGTCGCTCAACCCGACAAAGATTTCGGGAGTTTGCGGACGGCTTATGTGCTGCCTTAAGAACGAAGAAGCGGCATATGAAGATCTCAACAGCCATCTTCCGAATGTGGGAGATCATGTGACAACTGCTGACAACATGAAGGGAACGGTGCAAAGTCTGTCGGTGCTCAAGCAAAAGGTAAAGGTGCTTGTGGAAACGGGTGAGGATGAGCGCGAATTAAAGGAATATGATGTGGCGGATCTTGAATTTAAGCCTCGCCACAAAAAGGAAAGCCATAACGGCGATTCGGCGGAAATAAAGGCGCTTGAGGCTATGGAAAAGGGCTCGGTGCAATCGAAGCTGGACGAGTAAGGAAACGTAAAAAATAATTTGGAGACCCACAAAATGGAGCGAATAGACGACCTTCAAAGAAACGGTCTTAAAATAATACAGGATACGGACAGATTTTGTTTCGGAATGGACGGTGTGCTGCTTTCGGGCTTTGCAAAGGCAAAAAAAGGCGATAAAGTTCTTGATATGGGTACCGGTACCGGAATAATTCCGATACTTATGACCGCAAAGACGGAAGCCATGCATTTTTGTGCGCTTGAAATCCAAAAAGAGAGCGCCGATATCGCAAGAAGAAGTGTGGAACTTAATAACCTCGCGGGGAAAATCGATGTCGTGACGGGCGATATAAAGGAAGCGTCAAAGATTTTCGGAAGGGCTTCGTTTGACGTTGTAACAACCAATCCGCCTTATATGACTGCGGGGACGGGCGAAAAAAATCCGGATCCCGTAAAAGCGATCGCAAGACATGAAATCATGTGCACGCTTAGCGACGTGGTGAGGGAAGCATCACTTGTATTAAAGACAAACGGATATTTTTATATGGTGCATAAGCCCGACAGGCTTGCGGAAATCATAAAGACGCTTATGGATAACCATTTGATGCCAAAGTCTTTAAGAATAGTTTATCCCTATGCCGACAAGGCACCAAATATGATCCTGATATGTGCAAGAAAAGGCGGCAATCTCGGAATGAAGATTGAACCGCCGCTTATTTTGTATAAGGAAAAGGATGTATATACGGATGAAGTAAGGCGGGATTACGGATTTTAGGTTGTGGCTGACACATTTTTGACACGATTTTGACACGTTTTTGACATGGGGTCAGGCACTTTTTCACAGATTTGACACATTTTTGACATGGGGTCAGGCACCATAAAATGCAAAAAATAACATTGATTCGTACGAAAAAATGCAATATAATACATTAAAAGCTATCGAAGCTGATGGTACGAAAGGAAATGCATATATGAAACGTAAAATAACGTCAAAACTCCGTGAATGGAAAAATATGACAAACGGAAGAATGCCTTTACTCATTTACGGAGCACGTCAGGTCGGAAAAACATTTGTAATGCGTGAGTTCGGTGCGTCGAATTACAGAAATACGGTATATGTGAATTTTGAAACGGACGAAAAAATAGGAAAATATTTTGAAGCAGATATCCATGCAAAAAATGTTTTGTCTGTTTTGGAAATGTACTATGGTATAAAAATTAATTCTGAAGATACTCTCATTATTTTTGATGAAATTCAAATGTGTGAGAGAGCGCTGACTTCTTTGAAATATTTTGCCGAGGAAGCTCCCGAGTATCATGTGATGGCAGCGGGAAGTCTGCTTGGCGTGGCCTTGAATCGGGAAAAATATTCGTTTCCCGTGGGAAAAGTACAAATGATGACCATGTATCCGATGGATTTTGAAGAGGTGTTGTGGGCAAAGGGAAAAAAAATACTGGCGGATACAATTCGTGAACATTATAGCGACAACAGTCCGTTTAATGAGACACTTCATGAAGATGCAATGAGAGAGTTTTATTATTATTGTATTGTCGGTGGAATGCCTGCGGCTGTAAAGGCTGATATTATTAAAGAGGGTTCTGTTGATCAGTCGGAAATCAGGCAGCTTCTCCTGAATTCGTATATTGCGGATATGACCAAATATGCGGACCGGTCGGAAACGGTCAGGATCTACGAAGCATATGATTCGCTTCCGTCGCAACTTGCAAGGGACTCAAAAAAATTTCAATATAAACTTATAAAAACGGGTGCAAGAGCATCTCAATACGGAGACGCAATCGACTGGCTGATTCGGTCCGGAATTGTGAATAAGTGTGTAAAATGCGATCAGGGGTTTTATCCTGTTAGCGCATATCAGGATTTGAACGCGTTTAAATTGTATTACAGCGATATGGGAATTATGTCGGCAAAAACAGGAATGACTTTGGAAGCGTTGCTCGGCAATGAAACCGAGCATTTCAGAGGGATATTTACGGAAAATTATGTTTCGATCGCGCTTAAGACAAACGGCTACAGCCTTTGCTATTGGGAATCGCAAAACACGGCGGAAGTTGATTTTTTGATACAAAAGGATAATCATGTGATTCCGGTTGAGTGTAAGGCGGGGAATCATGTGAAGGCGAAGAGCCTGTCGTTTTATATCGATAAATATAAACCCGCATATGCAATCAGAATATCTGCAAGAAATTTTGGTATGGCAAACGGAATAAAGTCGGTTCCGTTATATAGTGTGTTTTGCATTTGACATGAGTTTTGATACCCGGTCGGACATGGGGTAAGGCGCCTGGCCGATTGCCTCTCAGTGTGCTGACACATTTTTGACACGAATTTGACACATCTTTGACATGGGGTCAGGCGCTTTTTCACAGATTTGACACATTTTTGACATGGGGTCAGGCACCTTTTTGGACACCCACTCAGGCATAAAAAATGCCCCGACTTGAGAGGGGAACTCAAATCGAGGACTTGGGCTTATGAGGGGTTTAATCTCTAACGACGTCATTTTAGCACCCCAAGTACTACAAAAGTCCGACAAAAGTCCCAAAAAATCGATAAATACAATAAAAAAATTATAAAGTCCGGAGGAAAAAATGCTTTATTTGTGCGCTACTCCGATAGGAAATCTTGAGGACATGACATTTAGAGTCATAAATATATTGAAATCCGTTGATTTGATTGCGGCGGAGGACACAAGGAACAGCATAAAGCTGTTAAATTATTTTGATATTCATACGCCCATGACCGCATATCATGAGTTCAACAAGATCGAAAAGGGCAGGGAACTTGTTGATTTTATGCTGACGGGGAAAAGCGTTGCGCTTATTACGGATGCGGGGATGCCGGGAATTTCGGATCCGGGTGAGGAACTTGTGCGGGAGGCACGTGCCGCAGGAGTCAGTGTAACCATTGCTCCGGGGGCCTGTGCAGCTGTTTCGGCGCTTGCGATAAGCGCTCTTCCGACACGCAGATTTTCGTTTGAAGGCTTTTTGCCCGCTGACAAAAAGGAGCAAAGGCGCGTTCTTGACGAAATGAAAAATGAAACAAGGACGATGATTGTTTATGAAGCGCCTCACAGGCTCCTAAAAACGCTTGAGTGCTTAAAGCAGGAGCTTGGCGACCGTGAAATGAGCGTCATAAAGGAAATCACAAAAAAGCACGAGAACACGTATACGGGTACAATACAAAAGCATATTGCTTTTTTTGCGGAAAACGAGCCGAAGGGCGAATATGTGCTTGTTATAAAAGGAAAAGACATATCGGAAATAGAAAAAGAAAATGCCGCAAAATGGGAAACGATGACAATCTCCGAGCATGTTAAAATGTATATTGATATGGGAAATGACAAAAAAGAAGCAATGCGCCTGGCTGCGCGTGACAGGGGCGTGTCGAAGAGGGATATTTATAATGCGTTGTTGTCGGAATGAGGGAGTGATAACGCTTTGGTCTGATTTAAGTCTGAAAAAGCCTCGCTTCAGCCTATCCGAAAATGCAGTTTTTTATTTCACCGGACGCATTATATAGGGTTAATTTTCTCATTTTCACACTGTATATGGTGTCTTCTTCAATTTTATTTTTAGTTTTCGGATAGTTTCATCTATGCTTTAGTACAGGTAGGTTGTATGACAAAATTTGAAATATTTGAAGTTTGGTTATGAGGACCAAAAGAACTGTAACTTTGTTGTAAAACTTAGACAACATTGCTATTAAAACATAGAATTTTTTGCGGTTACGGTTATAAAAAAAACGAAGACATAAAGTGCTTGTAAACGTAAAGAGCGAGGAAAACAGAAACGGAGAATGTAAACAAAAGTTGGGAAAATTTATCGAATTTTGCCTTGTAATGCACTCTTAGTGGTAAAAATGAACATATTAAAAAATGACGGATGATGAAAAGCATCCGTTTTTTTGTTACTTTTGCACAAAAATCATCAAATAATTTGTGCAAAGTGTACATTGACCAAAGTAAAAAACACTGATAAGCTTTAGAAAAGAGCAACCGATTGCGCAACTTAATTGCGCAAAAACCAACTTAATTGCGCAAAAATCAACTTGATTGCGCAAACCAAATCAAACCAAAGAAAACGAAAGGAAATACCATGGATAAATTTATTGTAAACGTAATCCATCGTCCCGAAATGGTCCCGGAATATGCCGAAAAAATCACCGGCCAGGGCAAGGGCGAGGACATTTCGAGGAAGGAGCTCCTTACCGAGTCACTCGATATTTTTAAGACTCAGCAGGAGTGCGCCCACAAGAACGGCTTAAAGACTACGATTCAGATGACATACGCAAGTCTTTTTAACGACGAAGCCGTAAGCCTTGCAAAGGAGCATCATGCAAAATACGGCGACGAAATCGCGCTTACGCTTCTGGGGCTTCCCTGCAAGGAGTTCAGGGAAAAGTATCATACAAAGGATTTTTGTATCTGGATGTTCTCCATGGAAGACAAAAAGTCGATTGTAGACGACGTATTCGGAAAATTTTATGAGAGGTTCGGTTTTTATCCCGAGTCGACGGGCTCCTATTATATGGATGCCGAACTTATCAATTATATCAAAGAAAAATATCCGAGTGTAAAGTGCGCGGTTGCGACATGCTGGGAAGAAGGCCCCAAGGCTTACCACACGTGCAATAACTCTTGGTATACGCTTATGGACGGCGGCCCGTGGGCACCGTGGATTCCTTCAAAGCAAAATACGCATGCGCCTGCCGCAAATGAAGCGGAAGACTCGGGGGTAGTTGCAATTCCGCACCTTTCACGTGACCTGATCGCCTGCTATGACGGCAACGGAAGCAACTTCGGCACACATCCCCAAAACGTTCTCCGCGGAATGATTTATGATTCGAAGACATGGGAATATCCTTATCTTTACAATCTTATCGATCAATATCGTTCACTCGAAAAATACAACAACGGCTATGCTTACAACATGATGTTTGTGGGGCCCGGCTGGATGAACAAGATGGGACGCTGGGAAGCTCCCTATGAGCTTTTGCTCAAGTCCTATGAGGACGGATGCGCATATTATGGCAAGCTCAAAAAAGAGGGCAAGCTTATCGATATGACAATGTCCGAGTTTGCGGATCATTACAGACAAAAGAAGACATATACCGAGCCCGAGTGCGCATTGTGGCGCGACATTCTTTATGGTTCCGACAAGCAGCTTTTCTGGTACTGCGATCCGTTTATGAGAGCCTGTGTGAACATGGATCAGGGCGGCGCAATTGTGGATCTTCGTCCTTATGTCGCAAAGCTTGAGTGGCCCGTGGGAATAGGCACAAAGCATGTTCAGGACGCATCTTATCCTTTCCTTATTCAGGAAAAGTACAGAGCAGGCTATTTCACGCATTATGCCGGCGAAGGCACGGTACGAAGCGCCAAGTTCTCTTATAAGGGTGAGGAGGTTGATCTTTGCCTTTGCCGCACAAAAGCGCATTTTAGTAAGGACGGCAATACACGCACGCTTACGCTTGATCCCGTCGATATCGAGTTTTATGGACTTACGATCACGGTCGAAACACGTGTTTCCTTTGCGGAAGGCGATTCTTCGATAAAGATTACGAGAAAGATAATTGATTCCACGGACTCTGATGCCGAAGTGGATATCAACGAATATATGGTCGGATGCTACGGCACAACGGAATATCCGGAAGATATGACGGGGCTTACGCTTGAAATTAACGGCGCGGACGGAAACAAACGTACATGCAAATATGAATATAAATGCCGTGAAGAGGAGCTTTTGGGTGCGGTATCCGCAACATGTGATATTCCCGCAATCAACACGAGAGTAAAAATGGAATGCGACCGCGATACGGCAACCGGATATTATAAGGAAGGATACGCATTCTCACCGATGTTCACACTCGGATACAAGACAAGCCTTAAGAAGGGCGAGGAGGTAACAACATGGCTCAGGCTCGAAAAGGAAAATTAAATTTCAGATGCCCGTCCTGCTTTATGAGGGACCTTGACATCGATATGTTTTATGACAAGGACAAGAAGGAATATTATTGCCTTCGCTGCCAATATACCGGCACAGAGGAAGATGTACTTAAAAAGAACGAAATGGCAAGATTCAGGTACGGAGCAATGATGAAACGCTTCAAACACGAGGATTTTCAATAGGTTTTCGAAAGATTTCGAAAATTCTTGGAAACGTTTCCAAAAAATTGTAGACAAATTTACTAAACGGTGCTATCATTATAGGAGGATAAGTTGTGAAAAGTGCTAAAAGGCTTGTAAAAATACTTGGAATCGGGCTTTTGTCGATGTTTATTCTTGCCGCTTGCACATCCGGCGAGAACGAAGAGTTAAACGGCGGAAATTCATCAAATGTAGGTTTAGAAATGGGGACGGTAACAAAAGCGCCCGTTACACCGACGCTTGCCGCTCTCAATAACAATACGGAGGCATCCGACACCTTGTATGTTGAAAAAGTGGAAAATCTGTCCGACAGCTTTATCCTCGGAATGGATGTGTCGTCACTCATCTCTCTCGAAAACGGCGGTATAAAATATTATGACTTTGACGGCAAAGAAAAGGATTTGATGGAAATTCTTTCAAATGCCGGCGTCAATTACATCCGTGTGAGAGTATGGAACGATCCGTATGACGAAAACGGAAACGGCTACGGCGGCGGAAACTGTGACATCGATACCGCGGTCGAAATAGGAAAGCGTGCCACAAAGTACGGGATGAAGCTCCTTGTTGATTTCCATTATTCGGATTTTTGGGCTGATCCGTCAAAGCAAATGGTGCCGAAGGCTTGGCAGGGCATGGACATTGATACCAAGAAGGAAGCTCTTTACGAATATACCAAGGACTGTCTTACAAAGCTTAAGGCTGCAAATGTAGACGTCGGAATGGTTCAGGTCGGAAATGAGACAACAGGCTCGATGTGCGGCGAAAAGACATGGATGAACATCTATTATCTTATGGATGCGGGCTCAAGAGCAATCCGTGAAATTTTCCCGGAGGCACTTGTATGTGTTCATTTTACAAATCCCGAAAAAACCGGGAATTACATGACATACGCAAAGAAACTCAACTATTACAACCTTGACTATGACGTATTTGCGTCAAGCTATTATCCTTACTGGCACGGCACACTCGACAATCTTGCAAATGAGCTTTCGCAGGTTGCCGAAAAATACAACAAGATGGTAATGGTTGCAGAAACATCCTATGCATTTACGGATGTCGACTCGGACTACTTCGGAAATACGATTTCGTCCGGCAGCGGCATTACAAAGAATTATCCGTTCACGATTCAGGGACAGGCAACAAGCATCCGTGATATTGTGGACTGTGTTGCAAACAAAACAACAAACGGCATCGGCGTTTTCTATTGGGAAGGCGCATGGATAAGCGCAGGCGGCGATTCCTACGAAGAAAATTTTGCTTTGTGGGAAAAGTATGGCTCCGGCTGGGCATCGTCTTATGCAAAGGGCTATGACCCGAACGACGCAGGCAAATATTACGGTGGTTCGTCTGTCGATAACCAGGCTTTCTTTGACGAAGAAGGCAAGGCACTTGAATCCCTAAAGGTTTGGGGCCTTATGAGAACGGGAAGCGCAGGCGTTATACAACCCGATGCCATCGAAGACACGAATTTAATCATCGATTTAAATGCGGATATCGTGCTTCCCGATACGGTAAATGCCATTATGACAAACGGCGAAAAGAAAGCGATTGCCGTCAAGTGGCAAAATGTGGATTATGACGCCATGCATAACGGCGGCGCCGCAAAATATGAAATAACCGGCATTGCGGACGGGCAGGAAGCAAAATGCTATGTTTCGATGGTTGAATATAATTTCCTTAACAATTACAGCTTTGAAGACGGCGAATTAGGTTGGAATGCCGTCAGCCAAAATGACATAAACGAATTGTATGTCGAAGAAAAATCGACGGACTCCCTGACGGGAACAAAGCATTATCATTTCTGGGCAGACAATACAAAGAGCGTGAATTTTGATCTTTATCAAAATGTGGAATCGCTTTCTGCCGGCACCTACAAGTTTTCGATCTCCATAATGGGCGGAGATGCGGCCGGCCCCGATGTTTACGCTTATGTGAAAATAAACGGTGAAGTTGTCACAACCGCTCCCGCCACAATCACAAGCTACAATGAGTGGCATACGGCGGAAATTCCGAGCTTTACGGTAAACGACGGAGACTCGGTTGAAGTGGGAATCCATGTCGCGTGCGACCCTTCGGGTAACGGCGCATGGGGCAAGATCGACGACGCGCTCCTTAATTCGGTGGCGAAGTAAGGTTATAGGTACGGCTGCGCGGACAATGTCATGTGGTTACAAGCCCGGGTAGGCGGATAGTGCCACAAAAATGCACTTTGGCTTGCGCCGACGTGCCGTAAACAGGATCGAAAGGACGCACATATGACAAAAAGAATTAAAAAATATATTTCGGTTTTAATGCTTTTTGTGACGGTCCTCATGTGTTACTCCGGCTGCGGCAAGGCACAGGTTGACACAATAGACGATGACTACCGCGTTTTTTATCAGATATTTGTAGGTTCGTTTTCGGATTCCGACGGTGACGGTATCGGCGATTTAAGAGGAATCATAAACCGCATGGATTATTTGAACGACGGCGACATGAATTCGGATGAGGACTTAGGTGTTCAGGGGATTTGGCTTTCTCCGATATTTGCTTCACCGAGCTACCACAAATATGATGTAACAAGCTATTACAGGATTGACCCCGATTTCGGTACGGAAGAGGATTTGGCTGAGCTTATTGCTCTTTGCCACGATAGAAACGTAAAAATCATCCTTGACTTTGTTCCGAATCATACATCCTCGTCAAATATATGGTTTCAAAGATTTAAGCTTGCCCACCAAAACGGCGATACGGATAGTGACTATTACGATTTTTATTCCTGGGCAACACTTGACACAAGGCGCACCGGATGCTCTTATTCAAAGATTTCAGGTTCTGACGAATATTATGAATGCAACTTCAGCACCGACATGCCTGAGCTTAATTATGATAATGAGGCTGTATTTAACGAAATGGTTGACGCTGCCGAGTATTGGCTGAATCTGGGTGTTGACGGCTTCAGATTTGACGCAATAAAATATATTTATTACGGTGATACGGGCAAATCGGCTGATTTTTGGTATAAATATATGGAAGCGCTACGCACAATAAAGCCCGACATTTATACGGTCGGTGAGTGCTGGTCGGCGGACAGTGAGACACTGCAATATATCACAAGTCTTAACTGCTTCAATTTTCAGATGTCGCAGGCAGAAGGATATATCGCAAATGCGGCAAAGGGCGGAAATATCGCAATATATACAAATTATATTGAGTCTTACCAAGATAAGGTGCTTGCCGCAAACGAAAATGCCATGATTATTCCGTTTATATCGAACCACGATATGGACAGATCTGCGGGATATTTGACGCTTGCCTCAAAGCGCGGCATGATGGGAGCAAATCTTTATATACTTTGTTCGGGCTCGCCGTTTATTTATTACGGCGAAGAGATAGGACTAAAAGGCTCGCGCGGAAGCTCCAATACGGATGCGAACAGGCGTCTTGCGATGAACTGGGGAGATGAGGATACTGTTTCTGATCCCACAGGCGCTACGTATGAAAAAAAGAAGCAGACAAACGGGACAGTCAAGGAGCAGCAGGAAAATCCCGACAGCCAGTTAAATTATTATAAGAAGCTTATCAAAATAAGAAATAAATATCCCGAAATCGCAAGAGGCGATTATGAGTCGATAGTGACCGAAAGTACCACATTCGGCGGATTCAAGATTGCTTACGGTGATACGGTAACTTACCTTTTCCATAATACGGCGGATAACGACAAGAGCTTTGCACTTTCCGACATCGTTGGTGACGATGCGGGGAATGTGACGATAGGCTCCTATATCGGTCAGGGAGAAGCAGAAATAAAAGACGGCAGCCTTAACGTCGGACCGCTCACATCCGTAATCCTTACAACAAAGAACGGAAAGTAATTTCGTAAAATGCGGAAAATTCGGTGCAACTAAAAATTGTATATAACGGAAAAATCGACAAAACGGTAAGTCTCGCACAAGCGGCCACACCGCACCCAAAATCACGAAATAAAGTCACATAAGTGGCTTTAAATAAATACAAGAGGAGAGAAAAAAATGAAGAAAAGATTTACAACTGTTCTCGCATTTATGCTGGCTCTTTGCATGACAATCGGCCTTGCGGCATGCGGGAAAAAGGGTAACGAGAGCGAAGGCGACGGCGATTCGTCATCAGACCTTTCGGCACTTAACGGCACATACGACATCACGGTTTGGGTTTCCGAAACCGATGGCGTAACGGCACTCACAGAAAAGCAAATTGATGCATTTGAAGAGCTCCATCCCGGAATCGTTTTAAATGCAACGGTTGAAGGTGTGTCAGAAGCAGACTCCGCAACACTTATGATCACATCCGTAGAAGACGGCGCAGATATCTACTGCTTTGCACAGGATCAGCTTGCACGTCTTGTTATGGCTCAGGCTCTTACAAAGCTCGGCACACAGACAGCCGCAGACGTTACGGCTATGAACGATGCAGGTTCGGTTGCCGCAGCTTCCGTAAACGGAGATCTTTACTGCTATCCGCTTACATCCGATAACGGCTACTATATGTATTATGACAAGTCCGTTGTCAAGGAAGAGCATCTTGATTCACTCGAAGACATCATTGCAGACTGCGAAGCAGCAGGAAGACTTTTCTCTTTCGAGCTTGAAACATCGGGCTGGTACAACGTAGCATTTCTTTTCGCTACAGGCTGCGTATCCGAATGGACAACAGACGAAAACGGCAACTTCACGGCAGTTAACGATACATTCAATTCGGATGCCGGTGTAGTCGCACTTAAGGGAATGCAGAAGCTTCTTAAGTCCAGCTGCTACAACTCGAGCTCATCGGGAAGCGATTTCTCGGCAGCTGTTCCTTCGGCAGTTCTTATTTCCGGTACATGGTCACTTGCAGAGGTTAAGGCAGCACTCGGAGACAACTTCGGTGCAACCGATCTTCCTTCCTTCACTGTTGACGGCAAGAGCTATCACCTTGCATCTTTCTGCGGCAACAAGCTTCTTGGTGTAAAGCCTCAGACAGATTCAAAGCGTGCAGCGGTTCTTCAGCAGCTTGCTCTTTACCTCACAGGTAAGGATTGCCAGATCCAGAGATTCGAAGAAAAGGGTTGGGGTCCTTCAAACAAGGAGGCTCAGGCTTCTGATGCAGTTCAGAGCGACGTAGCACTTTCGGCACTTGCGGCTCAGAACCAGTATGCAACACCTCAGGGACAGATTCACGGTTCTTGGTGGGATATTTCCAAGGTTTATGCAGTAACCGCAAAGACAGCAACAACAGATGCAGAGCTTAAGCAGGCTCTTCAGGATTATGATGATTCCATCCACTCGCTCCTTACAATGAGCGTTGATGAAAAGGAAGCTTGGTCACTTATTGGTTCTATGAACGGTGACGGCTGGGCAACAGATATCGCAATGACATGCGACTCCAAGGGTGTATGGCATTCAGACGCAATCAAGTTCGCCGCAGGCGACGAATTCAAGGCACGTCAGGGCAAGAGCTGGGATGTTAATATCGGCGGCGACGGCACGGTAGGCGGACCTAACATGGTTGTTTCGGAAGCAGGCTATTATTTTGTAACCGTTACATTTGACAAGGATGCTCAGACAGGTACAATCACACTCAACAAGTCCGATGATATCTATGGATTTACCGTAATCGGCTCCATCAACGGTGACGGCTGGACAGTAGACCTTCCTATGGAAATTCAGGCTGACGGAAGCTATATCACAACAGAAGCTTATACAATGACCGCAGGCGTTGAGTTCAAGGTTCGTCAGGGCAAGAACTGGGATGTTGCTTATCCTGCAGAAAACTTCAAGGTTGAAGCAGACGGCACATACTTCATCAAGATGAATGCCGACACAACGGTTGAACTTATTGCAAAATAAGAAATATCTGCTCATTAAAGATTTTGCGATGCAAATGAATGTTCATTAAAGATTTTGCGATGCAAATGAATTGATGACAAATAAACTTTAATCACCCGGACCATCCCGGATTTTCCGGGGTGGTCTGTTTAAAAAGAAAAGGAAAACCTGAATCTTTGCATGGAGAGGGGCGTTTAAATGCAGCGGCTAACCACATCAGAATATATAAAATTACCGTTAATCCAAAAAATCGGTTACAAAATCCTTTGCTTTTTTGCGGCACTCGGATCTTATTTTGCAAGATTCGGAAGTGTTATAGGAAACGGTATAGGGAGCTTTTTTAAGGCACTCGGAAAAGACATTGCCGAAATATTTACAACATTTAAAAACGGAAACTGGATAACAAGAGTTTCTTATATTATCATGGGATTCGGAAATATCGTTCGCGGTCAAATTCTTCGCGGCATCGGATTCCTTTTGTTTGAAGCCGTATTTATTGCATATATGGTAACAATGGGTGTCGGCTTTCTTGACAAATTCAAAACACTCGGTACCGAAGCGGTACGAAAGGTATATGATCCCGTATTTGACGTATACGTAAGCGAACCCGGCGACAATTCGCTCTTTATCATGCTTTACGGTATACTCACGATTTTCTTCTGTATTGCTTTTGTCTGGTGCTGGAGAACAAACATCCGTCAAAACAAAATTGCGGAAGAGCTTATAGCAAACGGCAAGCGTCTTCCTTCGGCACGTCAGGATTTGAGATCCCTTGTTGACGAAAAATTTTACAAGACATTGCTTGCAATACCTATGCTTGGTATATTGATTTTCATGGTGCTTCCGATTGTTGCCATGATTCTCATCGCATTTACCAACTATGACGGCGAACACAACGGTTACAGCAACCTCTTCACTTGGGTGGGGCTTCAAAACTTCAGGGCGCTCTTCTCAAATGCTGCGGGTTCAAACCTTGGCTATACATTCATGCATATCCTCGGATGGACGCTTGTGTGGGCATTTTTTGCAACGTTCACCAACTACATCCTCGGAATTGTCGTTGCCCTTATGATCAACAAAAAGGGTATTAAATTCAAAAAAATGTGGAGAGGCATTCTGGTACTTACAATCGCCATTCCGCAATTTGTATCACTTATGTACGTTTCAAAGCTTTTTGCAAAGAACGGACTCGTAAACGGATATCTTATCAAGTGGGGCATTATCGATTGGCCGATTGAATTTTGGCAAAATGCAACCTATGCGAGAATACTTGTTATCCTTATCAATATCTGGATCGGTATTCCTTATCTTATGCTTATCGCAACGGGAATACTCATGAATATCCCGTCAGACCTTTATGAATCAGCGCGTATTGACGGAGCAACACCGTTCCAGCAGTTCAGAAAGATAACGATGCCCTATATGCTTTTTGTAACGGGTCCTTATCTTCTCACAAGCTTTATCGGAAACATCAACAACTTTAACGTTATTTACCTTCTCACAAACGGAAATACCGTTGCAAATCCTGCATATACGGTTGACGGCACATCGGCTTCCGATGTTGATTTGCTTGTAACGTGGCTCTATAACATTTCGATGGGAGCATCAGTCAACTACAAGCTTGCGGCGGTAATCGCAATCCTTATATTCGTTGTGGTTGCAACCATTTCGGTAATTGCATACAATGCAATGCCTTCCAACAAGAATGAGGAGGATTTCCAATGAGTAAGAGCAAAATGGGTCTTAAGGCCAAGACCAGAATTTCAAACGGAATAATATATGTAATCCTCACGCTTATGTCGATAATCTGGCTGATTCCTTTCTTTTGCATACTTTGTGAATCGTTCAGATGCGAAACAACAAGCCAGGTGGGATACGTAATCCCAAAGCAATGGGGATGGGACAACTACAAGGCCCTTTTCAATACCGAAAAAAACGACGTTGTCCAGTTTGTGACATGGTTTAAGAATACGTTTATCATCGCACTTTTTTCATCGATTATTCATACGTTTATCGTGCTTTGCACAAGCTATACGTTGTCCAGAATGCGTTTTAAGATGAGAAAGCCGCTCATGAACATCATGCTTGTCCTCGGCATGTTCCCGGGATTCATCACGATGATCGTTTTGTACAGCGTGCTTTCTAAACTCGGAATGGTCGGCGTAAATTCCGTTCCCGGACTTATCATTGTATATACGGCAAGTGCCGCAATGGGATATTATGTATCAAAGGGATTTTTTGATACGGTGCCGAAGTCACTTGATGAAGCGGCACGGGTAGACGGCGCAACAAGAGCGCAGGTGCTTCTTCACATCACGCTTCCCATGGCAAAGCCGATTGTCATTTATCAGATTCTTACATCGTTTATGTCCCCTTGGGGCGACTTCATGTTTGCGAAGTACATTGTAAGAAGCAGCACCGCCGGCATGACCGTTGCCGTAGGTATGCAAAACCTTATAACAAAGACAAACAATGCCGCTCACTATACGCATTTCTGCGCAGCGGGCGTATGTGTTGCGATTCCGATTACGATACTATTTATGTTCCTTCAGAAATATTATGTGGAAGGCGTAACGGGCGGAGCCGTAAAGGGATGATATAAAATTCACAAATAAACAGCTCGGAAGAGGCTTAAACCCCATTTCCGAGCTGTTTTATTTTCTGAAAGCCGTTAAAGATAGGGGTTATACCATAAATTTTTAGGAAAATCAATGTATATTGCAAGTGAAAAGATCTTACGGAAAAATTTTTGCAAATTGTTGCAAATTTTCGTAATACTCTATTGGCATTTGCAGTTATAACGGCTATAATGGATATCGGAAATAAAACTGCAAATTGTTGCAATTTTTCGTAAAGGAGGCAATATGCAAAGCATAAAAAGGGATATTTATTTGCAAAGACTGAAAGACAGAGAGCAAAACGGTTTGGTAAAAATAGTTACCGGAATTCGTCGCTGCGGTAAATCCTATCTTCTTAACACTCTTTTTTACGGATATCTTAAAGAAAAAGGCATAAAAGACAATCATATTATAAAAATCTCGCTCGACGATGACGAAAACAGCGATCTGCTTTTACCAAAAGCATTAAGCCGCCACATTAAAAATCTGATTGCTGACGACGAATTATATTATGTTCTGCTTGATGAAATACAACTTGCCGATAATTTTGTCGGAGCGCTGAACGGGCTTTTAAAACTCCCGAACGTCGATATTTACGTTACCGGCAGTAATTCCAGATTTTTATCAACCGATATTGTTACCGAGTTTCGCGGCCGCGGCGACGAAGTCCGCATCTTGCCGCTATCATTTTCAGAGTTTATGTCTGTTTACAACGGTTCATCTATACAGGGGTGGAAAGAATATTACACTTATGGTGGTCTCCCCCTTGTTCTCGCGCAAAAAAGCGAAGAAGCAAAAATGAACTATCTGAAGGGACAACTCAAAAATGTCTATTTAAACGATATTATCGATCGCAACCGTATTCGGAATGAAGAACAAATAAATGCAATATTAGAAATTCTCGCATCGAGCATCGGATCTCTTACCAACCCTTTGAAACTTTCAAACACGTTCCGAAGCGTGGCTAATTTACCGATTGCGGATAAAACTGTTTCAAACTACCTTGCATGTCTGGAAGATGCATTTTTGGTCGATAAAGCAAAACGTTACGATGTTAAAGGCAAAAAATATCTTTCCACCCCATCAAAATACTACTTTACCGATTTGGGTCTCAGAAACGCCGCACTGAATTTTCGTCAGCAGGAAGAAAATCATATTATGGAAAACGTGATTTATCTTGAACTCATTAAACGTGGTTTTGCTGTGGACGTAGGGATTGTAGAAACTTCAAAACGCAACGCGGAAGGAAAAATCGTCCGCAACTATGCCCAGGTAGATTTTGTCGCCAATTGCGGAAATAATAAGTTCTATATTCAATCGGCTTTTGCAATGGATACCGAAGAAAAACAAGCACAGGAAAAGAATTCTTTGCTGAATATTAAAGATTTTTTTAAAAAAATAATCGTTGTAAAAGACGATATCAAGCGTAAACGCGATGAAAACGGCATAGTTACTATGAGCATTTATGACTTTTTACTCGATGAAACAAGTATTGCATATTAAAGGGGAAAAGTATATTTATTGATTTTAATAATTCCTAATTGTGACACTGTTTAGATCACTTTTTTTGCGAAAGACTAAAGTGTGAAAAAAATTTGCCGATAAAATAAATGAAGAGAAAAGTATTTTTCCGAGTCCTAGGTCGGGGAAAGAGGTTTCTTGAGAAATTTAAAAACGAAGCTTCGTATGGATGCGAGGCTGATAAGAAGATAAATAATTCTTATACAATCAAGGAGGAAAAATATTATGGCAATGATAGTTCAACACAACATGACGGCTATGAACACCAACAGACAGCTTGGCGTGGCATCTAAGAAGCTTACTTCTTCTACAGAAAAGCTTTCTTCGGGTTACAGAATCAACCGTGCGGCAGATGATGCAGCGGGACTTGCGATTTCCGAAAAGATGAGAAGCCAGATCAGAGGACTGAGTCAGGCATCGTCAAACGCACAGGACGGCATTTCGCTCATACAGACGGCAGAAGGCGCATTACAGGAATCTCACAGCATCCTTCAAAGAATGAGAGAGCTTGTTGTTCAGGCGGCAAACGGTACCGAGACTGATGACGACAGAGGCAACATCCAGGACGAAGTTTCGCAGCTCCAGTCCGAGCTTGACAGAATTTCAACCGACACCGAATTCAACACAATGA
>CAVJHK010000019.1:0-33849 GCA_963649295.1 Lachnospiraceae bacterium
GCATAATATTTACAAATACTTTCTTTAATTATACGATTACCGAATTTTTGATTATTGTGCCTTTTCTTGCGTTTTTTGCCGTCCTTAAAATCAATCCGCTAAAGGAAATAAAATTCAACAAAATGAAGCCTGTAAATTATGTGCTTGTGATTTTGTTCGGCTTTTGCATGCAGCCGATTTTGACCTTTATTAATGCGCTTTCACTTGTATTTACGACGAATACGGCAACATCCTCCGCAATCCTTGGGCTTTACAATGAATTTCCTTATATTGTTTCGCTTATCATTATGGCGGTGATTCCCGCAATTTGTGAGGAAACGGCGTTCAGGGGGGCGCTGTGTCAGAGCTACCGCGCCTCTTCTCCCTGGAAGAGTGTGCTTATTTCAGCTTTGCTCTTCGGCATTGCGCACGGAAATCTGAACCAGTTTTGCTATGCCTTTGTAATGGGAATTATTGCGGCGCTTCTTATTGAGGCAACAGGCTCGATTGTGTCGACGATGATTATTCATTTTATTATGAATGCCACCTCGGTAACTCTTATTTACCTTCTTCCGAAGGCTTATGAATTTATAAAGAGCTGTATTGTAATTTATGAAGAAATGGGACTTACGGAATATAAAGAAGCAATGGAACAAATGGTCGGAGACACATCAATGTCTGCGGATGAGTGGATAAATTCGTTTTATGCAAGCACCGAGACCGCCGAAATTTCATTTTTTGGTATAATTATGACATATCTTCCGCTTGCCGTGTTCGCATTCTTTATATGTGCGCTTATTTTCCGCGGAATCGCAAAAAATGCCGGCACATGGGACAAATTCCGCACCGCATATTTACATGCCGACAATGTCCCTGTCGAAAAAACGTCTTCGGGACCTTATGAAAGACAGGTTGTAACAAACGAAAAAGAAATAAAGGGAGACGGTTCACTTACGATATTTACAGTGCCGCTTATGATCTCTTTGGCGATCGGTGTGATTTATATATTTATTTATGAAACCTTGATGCTCTTGCCGAGAGGGTGAGCGAAAATATTAAAAAAATGAGGGAAGTATTATGCTTGATTTGATCATAATAGGCAGCGGCCCCGCAGGTCTTGCGGCAGCAATTTATGCAAGCCGTGCGGAATTAAAATTTGTTATTATTGAAAAAGCACCCGTTTCGGGCGGACAGATTATCAACACGTCCGAGGTTGACAATTACCCGGGGCTTTTTCACATAAACGGCTTTGATCTCGGAATGCGTTTGCGTGAGCATGCGGAAAATCTGGGCGCACAATTTTTGGAAGGTGAAGTTATAGCTTTTACAAGAGATAAAGAAAAAGTGACCGTGACGCTTGCGGACAATACCGGGGTCACAGCTCGTACCGCAATAATTGCTACGGGTGCGGTTCACAGAAAACTGGATGTGCCTGGAGAAGAAAAATTCTTGGGCTCAGGTGTGTCTTATTGCGCAACGTGCGACGGAGCTTTCTTTAAAAATAAAACAGTCGTTGTTGCGGGCGGCGGAGATGTGGCTCTTGAGGATGCGTTTTTTTTGTCAAAAATCTGCAAAAAGGTATATCTTGTGCACAGACGTGATGATTACAGAGCCGCAAAAACGCTTGTGACCGCAATAAGGAACAAAGAAAATATCGAAGAAAAATTAAATTCGAATATTATTTCGATTGACGGCGAAAATACGGTAAAAAGTGTAACGATTATGCAAAAAAATACCGGTGAAAAGGAAATGATTTATGTTGACGGCGTATTTATTGCGATTGGAATGATTCCTGTTACCGATTTGTTTAAAAGTACGGTATCGTGTGACATATCGGGATACATAATTGCGGATGAGGACTGTCATACATCGGCTCCGAATGTTTTTGCGGCGGGCGATGTGCGCACAAAAAAACTCCGCCAGGTTATCACGGCGGCGGCGGACGGAGCGTGTGCCGTGACAAGTGCGGAGAAATATTTGGCGAATGAGGATGTTTAATGATTCACAGGCGTGCATGTAAGCCGAAGGGCTTCCTGCGCGAGCACAGCGCATCCGAGTATTCCCTGGTTGTCATGCAGCTCTGCAGGCACAATATAAGAATCGATATCGTGAATTATTTTTGTGTCAATGTAATTATTTAGAAGCGTGAGCACGTTCTTCCTGATAAGAGGGAAAAGCCTGTCCATATGCATTACTCCGCCGCCGAGCACGATGCGTTCGGGCGAAAGAGTGAGAATATAATTTACAAGCGCCTTGCCGATATATTCGGCTTCGAGCTCCCAAACCTCCGGTACGTCATAAAGTAATTTTGCATTTTTTCCGAATCTTTTTTCGATTGCGGGGCCGGATGCAAGCCCTTCAAAGCAGTTTTTGTGATAAGGGCATACACCCGTGAAGTTGTCACTTGGGTTTTTCGGCAGCAAAATGTGTCCCGCTTCGGGATGCAGCATGCCGTGAAGAAGTGAGCCGTTTGTGAGCACGCCTACTCCTATTCCGGTTCCGATTGTGATATAGATTCCGTTTTTTAATCCCTTCATTGCGCCGAACACGGCTTCGCCGAGAGCGGCGGCATTTACGTCCGTGTCAAAGCCTGTGGGAATATTTAAGGTGTCCTTAAATGCTTTTAGGATATTGCAGTTTTTCCAGGCAAGCTTGGGGGTGGATGTAATGTATCCGTAGGTTGCGGAATTTTTGTTTAAATCGGCGGGTCCGAATGTGCCGATGCCGAGGGCATCGATTTTTTTGCTTTTAAACCAATCGATGAGAATGGGAAGGGTGATATCGGGCGTTTCCGTTTTTATTTCGGTACGATTGAGTATTTCACCTTTTTCGTCTATTGCTGCGGCAACCATTTTTGTGCCGCCGGCTTCAAGTGCACCGTAAAGCATGATCTGTCTCCTTGTTAAGTTTAGATAAGTTACATTATACCATAAATTTACCAAAAAGACCACACAAAAATACCAAAAGCAGAAATGATAATCAATGTAAATCAAAAATCGAAAACGATAATCGATATAACGATTGCAAAGACGAGAGCATAAAACGGAATATAAGCATAATTTGAAAGGCATATAAAATATATGAACGCATATACGGGATTTTCGACATTTTACGAAGAATTTATGGACAATATTCCATACGAAGACTGGACAAAATATATTGTAAGTCTTTTGCAAAAATATGGGGTGAGTGACGGGCTTGTGTGTGAGCTCGGATGCGGAACGGGAAGCGTTACACGGCTTCTTCGCGATGCGGGCTACAATATGATAGGAATAGACAGTTCCATAGAAATGCTTGAGGTCGCAATGTATGAGCATGCAGGTCAAAACAAGGACATTCTTTATTTAAATCAGGACATGACGGATTTTGAACTTTACGGAACGGTGAATGCGATTGTCTCTGTTTGTGATTCGATAAATTATCTGCTTACCGAAAAGGATCTGCTGAAGACGTTTAAGCTTTGCAATAATTATCTTGAAAGCCGCGGAATATTCATATTCGATATGAAAACGGAATATGAATATTCGGTCAAAATGGGTAACAGGACGATTGTTGACAATCGCAAGGATTCGACGCTTATCTGGGAAAACAGTTTTAATCCACGGACACACAAAAACAGATACGATATAACCGTCTACGGAAAATCGGCAGAGAATCCGGAGCTTTTTTACCGTACGGACGAAAGTCATATTCAAAAGGCATATTCCGTATCAAGCGTAATTTCCTTAATAGAAAAGGCGGGAATGGAATTTGTTGCGGCATATGATGCGTTTACATTTGATGAAGCAAGACGGGATTCGGAAAGAATTTATTTTGTCGCAAGAGAAAAGAGACAGGAGGACAAGCTTTATGTATAAAGATTATGTGATAAGGGGAACGGCGGCGGACGATAAAATAAGATTTTTTGCCGCAACAACCAAAAATCTTACCGAGGAAGCAAGAAAATGCCACAATACAAGCCCTGTGGCTACGGCGGCACTCGGACGGCTTATGACGGGCGCGGTTATGATGGGAAAAATGATGAAGAGCCCCGATGATCTTTTGACCGTTATCGTAAGGGGCGACGGACCGATAGGACGGATTGTGGTTACCGCGGATTCGATGGGACATGTAAAAGGCTATGTCGGAAACGAAAATGTAATCATCCCGGCGCGTGCGGACGGACATCTTGATGTGGGCGGTGCTGTCGGAAGAGGAATTTTGACTGTTATTCGCGACACGGGGTTAAAAGAACCATATACAGGCGAAACGGAGCTCATATCCGGTGAAATTGCGGAAGACCTGACCGTTTATTTTGCGACTTCCGAGCAAATTCCGTCGGCTGTGGGGCTGGGCGTTTTGCTCACAAAAGAAAACACGGTTTCGGCGTCCGGCGGATTTATAATCCAGGTGATGCCGGGTGCGGACGAGGAGCTTATCGAAACTCTCGAAAAAAAGCTTACGGAAGTAACGGATGTTTCGTCGCTTTTTGACGAAGGGATGACTCCGGAAGAGATAATCGAATATATTATGGAAGGCATGAATCCGGTTGTGATGGAACAGTCTACAGCGGAATTTTATTGTAATTGCACGCGCGAGCGTGTTTTAAATGCCGTTCTCGGAATCGAAGAAAATGAACTTAATGATATAATAAAAGAAGGAAAAGACCTTGAAATAAAGTGTGAATTTTGCGGCAAAAAGCATATAATTACGGTGGACGAATTAAAGAAAGCTCTTTCACAAAAACAGAATTCGATTTATCACAGGCATTAGATATACTTATTTTACCGGCTTATTTTTAGATGCTATGATGGTGGGGTTTAAAAGGAGACTTTAACATGGTTTCATATAATGACTTTAATGAGCTTCACGAAGAATGCGGTATATTCGGAGCATATGATATAATGGGCGGTGATGTGCAGGAGGATATTTATTACGGGCTTTCGGCACTTCAGCACAGAGGACAGGAAAGTGCGGGAATTGCGGTAAGCAATACGTTCGGTCCGAAGGGAACGGTAAAAAATGTCCGCGACATGGGACTTGTGAGTGAGGTATTTGATGCGGAAAAACTGTCAGGTTTGAACGGCAATATCGGAGTGGGACATGTAAGATATTCGACAACCGGCGCAAGCTGCCGTGAAAACACGCAGCCGCTTGTGATAAATTATGTAAAGGGAACCCTGGCTCTTTCCCATAACGGAAATCTTATAAATGCCGACAAATTAAAGGAACACCTTGCGCGCACGGGAGCAATATTTCAAACGACCACGGATTCGGAAGTGATTGCTTATATTGTGGCACGCGAGCGTCTTAATACGGATTCTGTCCAGGGAGCCGTAAAAGCGGCAATGGAGCACCTAAAAGGCGCTTATTCGCTTGCGATAATGAGCGCAAGAAAGCTTATCGGCGTGCGTGATCCCTGGGGATTCAGGCCGTTATGCCTCGGAAAACGGGGGACCACATGGTTTTTTGCCTCGGAAAGCTGTGCACTTGATGCCGTTGATGCGGAATTTGTGCGCGATGTGGAACCGGGTGAAATAGTTACAATTACAAAGACGGGTGAAGTTTTGTCCGATAAAAGCATGTGCAAAATACGCCCTGCCCATTGCATATTCGAATATATTTATTTTGCGAGACCCGACAGCCGCATTGACAAAATGTCTGTTTACAATTCGAGAATAATTGCGGGAAGAGAGCTTGCAAAAACGCATCCGGCTGATGCCGACCTTGTAACCGGTGTGCCGGATTCCGGAAATGTTGCCGCAATGGGATATGCCATGGAATCGGGAATTCCTTACGGTACGGCATTTGTCAAAAACAGTTACGTCGGACGCACATTTATTAAGCCGAAGCAGTCGGCACGCGAATCGGGCGTCAAAATAAAGTTGAATGCCCTGCGAGAAGCGGTAGAGGGAAAGAGCATTGTTATGGTAGACGATTCGATTGTGCGCGGAACGACGTGCGCAAGGATTGTAAAAATGCTTAAGGATGCTGGCGCAAGGGAAGTGCATGTAAGAATTTCCGCTCCCACGTTTCGTTTTCCGTGCTTTTTTGGGACGGATATTCCGGAGTCCGACGAACTTATCGCAAACAAACATACCGTAGACGAAATTTGTGATATAATCGGAGCGGATTCTTTGGGCTTTCTTGACATAAAGTCGCTCCCGGCACTTATAAACGGAAAAATTGATTATTGTGACGCATGCTTTACGGGCAATTATCCCGTAAAAGCGGAAACAGAAAATTAACGAGGTCAAAAAATGGCAACAGATATTTATACATCACCGCTTTCGGAAAGATATGCGAGCCGTGAAATGCAATATATATTTTCTCCCGACATGAAATTTAAAACGTGGAGACGGCTTTGGATTGCTCTTGCCGAAAGTGAACAGGAACTTGGACTTAATATCACCGACGAACAGATAGAAGAATTAAAGAGCCATGCCGAGGACATAAATTACGATGTGGCACGTGAACGCGAAAAAGAAGTTCGACATGACGTAATGAGCCATGTTTATGCATACGGCGTTCAATGCCCCAAGGCAAAGCCTATAATTCACCTCGGTGCAACAAGCTGCTATGTGGGCGACAATACGGATATTATCGTGATGACTGAGGGCCTTAAGCTTATCCGCAAAAAAGTCATAAATGTGTTAAATGACCTTTCGTCCTTTGCCGATAAATATAAATCGCTTCCAACCCTTGCCTTTACGCATTTTCAGCCGGCTCAGCCGACAACGGTCGGAAAGCGTGCGACTCTCTGGATGGAAGATCTTGTGTCGGATCTTAACGATCTTGACTATGTCATCGATTCGATGATGCTGCTCGGTTCAAAGGGCACAACGGGAACGCAGGCAAGCTTCCTTGAGCTTTTTGAGGGCGATTATGACAAGGTGCGCGCTCTTGACAAAAAGATTGCCGAAAAAATGGGATTTTTAAAGACTGTTCCGGTTTCGGGGCAGACATATTCAAGAAAAACAGACGCACGTGTTTTAAATGTTCTTTCCGGTATTTCGCAAAGTGCGCATAAATTTTCAAACGATATAAGACTATTGCAGCATTTAAAGGAAATCGAAGAGCCTTTTGAAAAAAATCAAATCGGTTCCTCGGCAATGGCATATAAGCGCAATCCCATGAGAAGTGAGAGAATTGCGTCACTTTCGAGATATGTTGCCGTAACTTCCTTAAATCCTGCGATAACCGCTTCAACACAGTGGTTTGAGCGCACACTTGACGATTCGGCAAACAAAAGGATTTCCGTGCCCGAATGTTTTTTGGCTATTGACGGAATCCTGGATTTGTATTTAAATATTGTGGATGGTCTTGTGGTATATGAAAAAGTCATAAACAAACATCTTATGGCAGAGCTTCCCTTTATGGCCACCGAAAATATCATGATGGATGCCGTTAAAAACGGCGGAGACAGACAGGAGCTTCACGAAAAAATAAGACAGCTTTCGATTACGGCAGGCAAAAATGTCAAGGAAGAAGGACTTGACAACAATCTTCTTGAACTTATCGCAATGGACAATGCTTTCGGACTTACGGAAGAAAGCTTGCAAAAATGCATGGATCCCGCGCGTTATACGGGATGCGCCGCGATGCAGACGGAAGATTTTTTGAAAAACGTAATTTTGCCGATTCTTTCTGAAAATAAAGAATTACTCGGTATGAAAGCTCAAATCAACGTGTAATTTAAGTAATGACAAAGAAAAAAAAGAAAAGAATTTATATTTTGGCGGTGTCGTGTGTGTTATTTACAGCGGCACTGTTTTTGCTGTTTTTTAATAAAGAAGACGAAAATTTGAATTATGTGACCATTGACTACGGTTTAACAAAAAACGAGGCGCAGATTATCCTTGAAAACGAAATATATCGGGATAATGCGCTCATTAAAGACGGAGCAGTCTATATTCCCTATGATCTTGCATACGAAAAGTTAAATGACGGCTTCTATGAAGACGAGGATGAAAATGACGATACGATTTTTTATGTTCTTCCGACAAAAATTTTAAAGTTTACGCCCGACAAAAAATATTATCTGGAAAACGACGAGAGAGTTTATCCGGGCGCTCCCGTATTTATTACGGAAAATGGGAAGCTTTATACAGAAATTTCTTTTCTTAACGAAATTTCCGATATGAAATATGCATTTTATGAAAATCCGAACCGTGTCGTAATAAATTATGAATGGACGGACTTTTTGTACAATACGGTTAAGGACGAAACACCCGTGCATGCGGAGGACAGTATAACCTCCGGCATTGTAAGGACTTTGTCGTCCTTCGAAAAGGTCTATTATATAGGCGGATACGGAAATAACAAAAATAATTTTGTAAAAATAATGACCCTTGACGGGATTTTTGGATTTATTCAAAGAAAACATGTGGAAAGTGCAGAGCATATTGTGAGTGTGTCGGATTTTGAGGCACCCGAGGAAAATCATATTCTGTATGACGAAAAAATCCGTCTCGGCTGGTGGTATGTGGCTTCCAAGGCGGGAAACGCAACATACAGCGAATCGACAAAAAATGCGTCTTTTATGAATGTAATATCGCCTACCTGGATAAGTCTTGCGGATGATTACGGAAATATCAATTCGTTTGCCGATAAGAGCTATGTGGGAAGAGCGCATTCGGACGGATATAAGGTATGGATTTTGGTGGATTTCCCGGACGGGGAAGTAAGCCCGCACAAAAATCTTTCGATAAATTCGTCAAGAGAATATCTCATAAATAATTTGGTGCAGGAAACTTTGGACGTGGGCGCCGACGGAATTAATATTGACTTTGAGGCGCTTTCCGTGCAAACCGGTCCTCATTTTGTGGAATTTATAAAGGAACTTTCCGTAAAATGCCATCTTGCGGGACTTGTGCTTTCGGTTGACAACCTTGTGCCGTCATATGCAACCGAGCACTATGACATCGAAGAACAGGCAAAATATGCGGATTATATTGTAGTGATGACTTATGACGAACATTATGCCGCAAGCACCACGGCAGGCTCGGTTGCGTCGATAGGCTTTGTGCGTAATGCAATTACCGATACCGCCGAAATGTGCGAGCGCAGCCGCATAATAATGGGAATACCTTTTTATACCAGGCTTTGGAAATCGGATTCCGCGGGACTTACGTCTGAAGTATATTCGATTACGGCAGCGGAGCGTTATATTTTAAAAAACAATCTTACAAAAACGTGGGATACGGAAACATGCCAAAACAAGGTGGAATTTATAAAAAACGGAAGCGTTTATACAATGTGGTGCGAGGATACGGAATCGATAGCATATAAGTGTGCGGATGCCGTGAGCGGAGATTTGGCAGGCGTTGCATGTTGGAGACTTGGACTTGAAAATTCGGAAATCTGGCCGGTAATCGGAAATTATATTAAATGACAGATGGCAAAGAATAATGCCGCATATAGGTTTAAGAGCACAAGTGCTGAATTCAAAAAAGGCATAAAAATGGAAACAAAAATTATTAAAATCGACAGAAACAACATAAAAACGGAAGACTTTGCGGAAGCGGGCGAGATACTTCGCCGTGGCGGTCTTGTTGCTTTTCCCACGGAAACGGTATATGGGCTCGGCGGAGACGCAATGAATCCGTATGCTTCCCAAAAAATTTATGCTGCAAAGGGCAGACCTTCCGACAATCCTTTGATTGTGCATATTTCGGAAATTTCGGATATAGAGGAGCTGGCGCTTTGTATTCCCGACACGGCTTTACGCCTTGCCGAAAAATTCTGGCCGGGTCCGATGACCATGATTTTAAAAAAGAAGCCTTCGGTGCCCGATGAAACAACGGGCGGACTTGATACCGTCGCAATAAGGCTTCCCTCCGACGAAATCGCGAGAACGCTTATACGAGAGTCGGGAGTATTTGTTGCCGCTCCGTCGGCAAATTCCTCGGGGCGTCCGTCGCCCACACGCGCATCGCATGTGATCGAAGATTTGTCAGGGAAAATTGACATGATAATAGACGGTGGGAAATGCGATATCGGACTTGAATCGTCGATAATCGATCTGAGCACGGGTACACCGATTATCTTACGTCCGGGCTTTATCACAAAGGAAGATTTTGAAAATGTGGTGAGAGGCGTTGAATATGACAGAGCGGTTATTTCAAAGACACCCGAAAAAAATATCGTTGCTCGCGCTCCCGGTATGAAATACAGACATTATGCGCCGAAAGGGCAAATTACGATTGTTGAAGGTGAAATATCGCGGGTTTCGGAATATATAAACAAAAATATTGACGCTCTTCAAAAATCGGGGACAAGATGTGCCGTCATATGTTCCGACGAAAACAGGCATTTGTATACGGCAGAGCATATTTATGATCTCGGTTCAAAAAAGAACGAGCTTTCGATTTCTTCGGCGCTTTTTGATGTCCTGCGGCAGCTTGATACGGATAACATTACCGCGATTTATTCGGAAAGCTTTGATACACTCAAAATTTCTGCGGCACTCATGAACAGGCTCAGGAAGGCAGCCGGATACAACATTGTTACGGTATAACGGGCGTGGCTATAGTCCGGCATGCGTTTTTTTATGAGCAATCAGCGAGGCGGATTGCGAATATCCTTGAAATATAGCAGGCAATTTTTACAATATGGCATATAATTTTTAAAATACGTTTTTTTGGGAGGACTTATTATGATAGCACTCGGTTGTGATCACGGCGGATTTGTGCTGATGCAGGAAGTAAAGAAGCATCTGACAGAAAGAAATATTGAATTTGAGGATTACGGAACATACAGCACGGATTCGTGCGATTATCCCGAATTTGCCAAAAAAGTGGCGCATGCGGTTGCAGACGGCACGGCAGATAAGGGCATCCTTATTTGCGGTACGGGAATAGGAATTTCGATTACGGCAAACAAGGTTAAGGGAATCAGATGTGCTCTTTGCCATGATGTTTTTTCTGCGGAAGCAACAAGACTTCATAACGACGCAAACATTCTTGCAATGGGCGGAAGGGTTGTCGGCCCGGGGCTTGCTTTAAAAATCGTGGATACGTTTCTTGATACGCCGTTTTCAAATGAGGAGAGGCATATAAGAAGAATAAATATGATCGAGGATTAATTGCTTTTTTATAAATATATAGAGGTTTATCCTGAAAGATAAACCTCTGCAAAAATAAATGTTGAAGGAATTCACATGAAAATAAAATACCGCTCGGCAGGTATTTTATACCTATGTACTTATATTTCCACAAATCTCTCGTCCGTAAAATCATATTTTCCGATACGCGAATAAAGAAGGCACAAAAACTCATTGGTTGTGCGAAGGGCGGTTGTCATCATTTCTTTTGTGATAAGCTCCCGCTCATATGCGTCCGCAAGCTCGTTGAGATCGGAAACGGTTATTAAGCCGCCGGGTTTTACAATGACATCCACAAGGAGGTCGTTGTAAACGATGGCGGTATCTTTTTTGGGATTCATGTGAAGAATATATTTTTCGGCATCGTTTTTGAGATTGCACGTCGGAGGAATATTATTCAAATTAAGGCGTGTTTCGGAAACAATGTCACAATAGAAACAGACAAAATTGCCGTTTGCGTCATAATGCTTTGACACTTTGACGCCTTTTTTACGGTAATAAACGGAGGAGCCGATCGCAAAATCCGGGCGCGGATTTAAAGTATGCCATGCAGTGACTATTTTTTCGTCATTATAGGCAACTGTTTCGTCGTCCTTCAGCCAGGTAAGCTCATTCGGGATAAAGCGTCTGCGAAACAATTGAATTTTGTCTGACATAAGGGCACCTCCGTGGGAATTCTATTTTTTCCAGGTCGTGGGGCAAAACAAAAGTATCATCGGTATCAGTTCAAGTCTTCCGAGCAGCATGTCAAATATCATAACAATTTTTGAAAGAGCCGAAAAATCGGCATATGCTTCCGCACAGGAAAATAAATTTAAATCGACACCTGTGTTGTTGAGTGCGGAAAGAGACGAAACAGCAGCCGTATGCGCACTTCCGGCATCAATTGATATTATAACGGAAGATAGGATAAAAACAACAATATATGTTATAAAAAATCGGTTTGTCGATTCGATTACGTTATCGGAAACCGTTTTTTTGTCGATTTTGATGACCGATATACGGTTTGGATGAAGCTCAGTGTGAATGTCCTTCGGAATCTGCTTTATGAGGAGCATAAAGCGCGATACTTTAAATCCGCCGCCGGTTGAGCCCTGGCAGGCACCTATAAACATTAAGACAAGAAGCAAAATTTCCGTAAATCCGTTTGACAATTTTAAGTCCGTAGCCGAAAATCCCGTTGATGTCATGAGTGAAGCACATGTAAAAAGTGTGTCCGTGATATTCAGATTGACTTTGTCTGCTCTTATATTCACCGAAACAAATACAAGTGCGGATACGATTAAGTAAATCACAAGGTACCATTTTACTTCCTCTAATTTTAATGCTTCCTTAAATTTTTTGAGGATCAAAAGGTAAAAGAAAGAAAAATTTGTTCCGAACAAAAGCATAAATACGGTTGTTACCGTTTTTCCGTAGGTGCAAAAGCGGGTGCACGATGAATTAAGCGGCGAAAATCCGCCTGTTCCGGCAGTGGCAAAGGTGTGGCATATGTTTTCGAATATGCTTATGTGAGGATCAAATAAGAGCAATACAAATTCAATTACGGTAAGTCCCAAATATATTCCGTAAAGTATGATTGCGGTATTTTGTGCTTTGGGCACAAGTTTGCTGACTGTGGGGCCCGGGCTTTCCGCTTTCATGAGAGAGAGTGGTGATCCGCCTGCCATCGGAAGAACGGCAAGTATAAAAACAAGCACACCCATTCCGCCGATCCACTGTGAGAGACACCTGAAAAACACATTTGCGCGAAACATCCCTTCCGTATCGGTAACCACGCTTGCGCCTGTTGTCGTAAAGCCTGAGACCGTTTCAAAAAGCGCATTAAGATAATTTGGGATATCACGTGTTACGACAAAAGGAACGGCACCTATAAGGCTTATCAGTATCCATGCAAGCGCAACGGTCACAAAGGCTTCTTTTCCGTAAAAGCTTTTTGTATTTATTTTTTTTGGAATTCGGAAACGCATGGCAACAAGCGAAATCAATATGCAGAGGATTCCGAGAACGGCATATGTGATTACGCATAAATATTCTTTGTAAACAAGTCCGACCGCGGCCGGCAAAAAGAATACGATTCCCATGAGTCTTATCACAAATCCGAGAATTTTAAAGACACCTTTTATGTTCATTAAAAACAGTCTCCTATTCCACGATATCCGTGATGTTGCTGAGACCTTTGAGCGTGGTCACTATGATTACGGAGTCGTTGAGCTTTAACATATCGCTTCCTTGCGGAGTAATGAGCTTATTTCCGCGCACAATAAGGCTTATAAGGATTGAAGGCTTAATTTTGAGTTCACAAAGAGGTATATTTAAAACGCGGCTTTCTTCGGTGAGTGAAAATTCAAGTGCCTCGACTCTGCCGTCCATGAGATTGTAAAGCGCCTCGACATTGGAGCCGCGTTTTGCTCCCGCAAGCGCTCTTATGCGCTGCAGAATATATTCGACGGTAAGCTCTCTCGGAACAATCAAATTGCCGACGGGAAGCGACTGTATGATGTCATCCTTTTTTAATTTTTGCACTCTCGTTATTTTTTTGCAATCCGGCGCAACCTTGTTTGCATAAAGAGACAAAAACAAATTTTCTTCGTCTATCGTTGTGAGTGCCACAAACGCGTCCGTGTGTTCGAGCCCGTTTTCAAGGAGAATATCCCTGTTTTCGGCGTCACCGTTTATTATTTCCGCTTTGGTGAGCAGACTGCAAAGCTCTATGCAGCGGTCTTTGTCTTTTTCTATTATTTTTACTCTTATTCCCGATTCGGTAAGCATTTCGGCAAGGTAAAAAGCGGTCGTTCCGCCGCCTGCGATGAGGACATTTTTGATATGCTTTAAGGAATAATTTCCGACCGTGTTGTAAAATTCGGGGATAAAATATTTGGGGATTATGACGGAAATTATGTCATGCGCGAGAAGCGTCGTGTTGCCGTTCGGAATGGTAACCATATCGCCCCGCACGTGGATGCATATGAGAACACGGCGGTTAAATTTTTTTGAAACTTCGGAAACCCGCATGCCGTTAAGACATGAGCTCTCGTTCACCTTTACCTTCAAAAGCTCCACTTTTCCCTTTGCGAACGAGTCAACGTCCAGGGCGTTCGGTATGCTTATGAGATTATATATTTCCTTGGCGGCCGCATATTCGGGATTTATTGACATCGATATGCCGATTGCGCTTTTTAGGTAATTTACTTCGGGAAGATATTCGGGCTTTCTGATTCGTGCGATTGTGAGGCATTCAGGGTTTACTTTTTTTGCGATAAGCGAGCTTATCATGTTCACTTCGTCTTCGCTTGTGACAGCAATAAGCAAATCCGCCTTATCCACACCTGCTTCCAAAAGAGAGAGACGCGTTGTGCCGTTACCGATAACCGCTTGCACGTCAAGAGTTTGAAGCACAGGGGCAAGCTTTTCTGCATGCTTGTCGATAAGAGTAACAAAATGATTCTGTTCCGACAGGTGCTTTGCGAGTATATAGCCTACGCGCCCGCATCCGACAATTATTATGTTCATTGGTTTTCTCCGTATGTTTTTTGTACAGCAGCCAAATAATTTTTTGCGATTATTTCAAATATTTTCTTTGCGAAGCTTTTGAATATCTTTTTGCGATTATAACACCCTATGCAAACTTTGTCACGGGAGACGTGAGAGTATTGGTATGAAAAATGCGCTTTAAGTGCCGGTTGATTGTAAAAGATGTTTTTTTGTGTATGTATTTCGTGTTAATTTAGGGCTTTTCATAAAATTTTTATATTTTTTTTCGGTTAAATGTGTTACTATCTTTCTTATGAAAAGCTCCTTCTGCTGCCTGTGTGGGTTTAAGAAAATACGTGCAGCAAAAAGGATATGAATGTTTTGGGGATTGTTCGGCAATCCGTATATCGAACGCTTATAGGGCTATAATGAGGAATTTATGAGAAATACGGTCAGTAAATCTTTTGCAATGATTTTACAGGTAAGTATCACAATGCTCGTTCCGATTGTTTTGTGCATATGCCTTGCCGTATGGCTTAACAATTGTTTTGATGTGGTGTGGTTCATGCCTGTTTTTTTGATTTTGGGATGCGGTGCGGGAATCAGAAATGTGTATATGCTCTTAAAAAGCTATATACATAGCGAAGACAATTTGGAAAATCGCACAAATAACGAAATCAGGCGTTTAAAATCGGAGGGGCAAAAGAAAAATGGCAAGGGAAAAATTAAGCGAAATGCTTAACGACAAGGGCAAAAGGACTTTTTTTGAATTGTTTGCGGGCACGTGTCTTTTTTCTCTTATTGCTTTGATTATCGGAACTGTTTTGTGCACCATGTTTAAATTAAACACCTTCGCCTGGTGCATGGGAATTTTGCTTGGGACGCTTGTTGCGGTTTTTATGATAATTCACATGTACAAAACCCTCGAAAAGGCAATAGTCTCGGACAAAGCACATGCAAAAACGAAAACAAAGCTAGGCTCATTCATCCGCATGCTTGTGATTGTGGGTGCAATGATATTTGCCGCGGTTTTTCCGGATTACATTTCTTTGATCGGAGTACTTTTCGGAATACTTTCTCTTAAATTTTCGGCGCTTATGCAGCCGTTAATTGATATACCTGTTATGAAAATAATAAAGAAGGAGGAATAAAAGGTGATTTTTGCAGAGATTGCCGCAGGCAGTTTTACAAAATCGGGACTTTTGTGCGGAAATATCCCCGTGACTATGCTCGCGGCGGATTCGGAAGAATTGTCCCTCGGCGTAAACGGGCTTGTGAAGCTCAACATCTTCGGACATACGGCATGGATTACGACAACACACGTGGATCTTCTTATTTGCGTGATTGTCATATGCATCCTGGCACTTGTCGCAAATCGTGTGATAAAACACGCAGATCCCGACAAGACACCGGGAACGGTCCAAAATATCATCGAGATGATCGTTGAAACGTTTGACCGTATGACAAGAAACAACATGGGCGAAAAACACGGATGGAAATTTGCAAATTATATCGCAACGTTATTCACCTACCTTATAATTGTAAACCTTTCCGGACTTTTTGGACTGCGTGCTCCGACAGCGGATTACGGAATGCCTCTCGGACTTGCTCTCATTACTTTTTGTATTATCCATTACAACGGATTCAAGTACGAAAAGGTTGGGCACGTTACCAAACTTTTTCAGCCGCCGCTTCTTACTCCCATCAATATCATCGGAGAAGTCGCAACCCCTCTCTCCATGTCGCTTCGTCTGTTCGGAAACGTAATGAGCGGAACGATTATGCTCGGTCTTCTTTACGGACTTTTGCCAAAAATCCTAAAGGTCTGCATTTTCCCGGCGTTCAGTGCGCTTCACGGCTATTTTGACGTATTTTCGGGATGCATTCAGGCATATGTATTCTGTATGCTGACGATGACCTTTACGGCACAGTGCTTCGGAGACGAGTAAAAAAATCAGGAGACGGGCAGGCAAATCAGAAGACATACAAAAAACTTTTTGGGCAGATTTAATTTAAGCCGGAGAAATTTCCCGCCGGCACCAAAAAAGCAGGCGGAGATTATGACAAGTAAAAAATTTTAGGAGGAATATAAATATGAGCAACATTACAGACAGAGGATTAATTTTGGCATGTTCGGCTATCGGCGCCGGAATCGCAATGATTCCCGGTATCGGACCCGGTGTCGGACAGGGTATTGCCGCAGGTCTCGGTGCAGAGGCAGTCGGACGCAATCCCGGAGCAAAGGGCGATATCATGAGTACGATGCTTATCGGCCAGGCCGTTGCCGAAACAACGGGTCTTTACGGCTTTGCAACGGCAATTATTCTTATGTTTGCAAATCCCCTTATCGGAAAGCTTTGATAAATTATAACAGGAGGCCGAAATGTACCAGATTGTAATATTGGAAGCTACGGTGGAAGACAGAATTTTCGGACTCGATTTTCAATTGGGCTTTGATGCGTTTGTGCAAATGCTTGCGGTAGGATTTTTGTTTTTCTTTCTTTCTTACGTATTGTGGAATCCGGCAAGAACACTTCTCAGTAAGCGCCGGGATAAGGTCACGAGTGAGATGGAAAATGCCAAAACAAATATGGCAAGTGCCGATGCTCTTAAAAAAGAATATGAAGTGAAACTCGCAAATGCCGAAAAAGATGTTGACGTAATTTTGGCGGAGGGCAGAAAAAAAGCTCTCGAGCGTGAAAACCGGATTGTGAACGAGGCAAACGAAGAAGCAAAGAAAATCCGCGAGCGTGCGGAAAGAGAAATCGAACTTGAAAAGAGCAAGGTGAAGGATGAGGTTAAACAGGAAATGATAGGCGTCGCAAGCGCAATTGCGGGCAAATTCGTTTCCGCATCCCTTAATACAGAGGATCAGGACAAACTTATTGACGATACACTTAAGGAAATGGGTGACAAAACATGGCAAAGCTGATACAGAACACATATGCCGAGGCTTTGTTTGAGGCAAGTGTCGAAGAAAATTCTGTTGATGCCGTGTTTGATGATGTAAGCATGTTAAAGCGTATATTTACGGAAAATCCCGAATATACCGCACTTTTTAATAATCCAAGGCTCACATGTGCAGAAAAGCAAAGTGCCGCGGAAAGTGTCCTAAAGGGCAAGGCAAACGACCTTATTGCGGGACTCATAAATACAATGCTTACGCATGACAGAATGAACGAAATCATCAAGGTTTTTGAAAGCTTTGAGAATAAGTTTTACGATTACAAAAAAATAGGTATCGTAAGCGTCACTTCCGCAGTTCCTTTAAGCGAAGCCCAAAAAAAGAAAATCGAAGAAAGATTAAAAGCCACAACGGACTTTGTAAGCTTTGAAATTACTTATGCGGTTGTGCCCGAGATAATCGGCGGACTTGTGATAAGAATCGGCGACAGGGTTGTGGATTCATCGATTAAGACAAAGATTGAAAGGCTTTCCGAAAGCCTCAAAAACGCAAGCTTGTCTTAAAAAAGCCATAACAATAATCGAAAGGAAGGTGTAATAGCCTTGAATTTAAGACCTGAAGAAATCAGCTCCGTCATCAAGGAGCAGATAAAAAAATATTCGGACAGGCTCGAGGTTTCCGATGTCGGCACCGTAATCCAGGTCGCAGACGGTATCGCACGTATCCACGGATTGGAAAAGGCCATGCAGGGAGAATTGCTTGAATTTCCCGGACAAATTTACGGCATGGTTCTTAACCTTGAAGAGGACAACGTAGGTGCGGTGCTTCTCGGTGATTCAAAGTCGATTTCCGAAGGGGATACCGTAAAAACAACGGGAAGAGTTGTTGAGGTGCCCGTTGGAAACGAGCTTCTCGGAAGAGTGGTAAATGCCCTCGGACAGCCCATAGACGGCAAAGGACCCATAAAGAGCACAAAATTCAGACAGATAGAGCGTGTTGCATCCGGCGTTATTTCCAGAAAATCGGTTGACACACCTCTCCAGACAGGTATAAAAGCAATCGACTCGATGATTCCGATCGGACGCGGTCAGCGTGAGCTCATAATCGGTGACCGTCAGACAGGAAAGACGGCGATTGCGATCGATACGATTATCAACCAAAAGGGACAAAACGTTAAATGTATTTATGTTGCAATCGGCCAAAAATCATCAACGGTCGCAAACATTGTGTCAACTCTTACCGAGTACGGCGCAATGGATTATACAACGGTTGTATGTGCATCGGCAAGTGAGCTTGCGCCTCTTCAGTATATCGCTCCTTATTCGGGATGCGCAATGGGCGAAGAGTGGATGGAAAACGGCGAAGACGTTTTGATTGTTTACGATGATCTTTCAAAGCATGCCGCAGCATACCGTACGCTTTCGCTACTTCTTAAGCGTGCACCCGGACGTGAAGCTTATCCCGGCGACGTATTTTATCTCCATTCGAGACTGCTCGAGAGAGCGGCGCGCCTTTCCGATGAGCTCGGCGGCGGTTCACTTACGGCTTTGCCGATAATCGAAACACAAGCGGGCGACGTTTCGGCATATATCCCCACAAACGTAATTTCAATTACGGACGGTCAGATATATCTTGAAACGGAAATGTTTAATTCGGGCTTCCGTCCCGCAGTAAACGCGGGACTTTCGGTATCGCGTGTGGGCGGTGCGGCACAGATCAAGGCAATGAAGAAAATTGCCGGCCCCATCCGTATCGAGCTTGCACAGTTCAGAGAGCTTGCGGCATTTGCGCAATTCGGCTCTGACCTCGATGCAGACACAAAGGAAAAGCTTGAACAGGGCGCAAGAATAAAGGAAATTTTGAAGCAGCCCCAGTATAAGCCCATGCCGGTAGAGCAGCAAATACTTATTATATATGCGGCGGTAAACAAATATCTTCTTGATATTCCGGTTGCAAGAATCGGTGACTTTGAAAAGGAATTCCTTGAATTTATCGATACAAAATATCCGGGAATATGTACCGCAATCAAAGAGGAAAAGGTGATTTCCGAAGAAACGGAAAAATCGCTTAAGAGTGCCATAACGGAATTCAAGACTCGGTTCAAATAGGAGCGTGACACAAAATGGCTTCAATGAGAGACATAAAAAGAAGAAAGCAGAGTATTCAAAGCACAGGTCAAATCACGAAGGCCATGAAGCTTGTCTCCACCGTTAAATTGCAAAAATCAAAGACAAGGGCGGAGGAAACGTCGGCTTATTTTAAGACAATGTATAAGACCGTTTCCGAAATCCTTTCGCAATCCGGAAATATCGATCATCCATATCTACGGGGTAACTCTTCCGCCAAAAAAGGCATAATTGTTATTTCTTCAAACAGAGGGCTTGCGGGCGGATACAATATGAATGTTGTAAAGCTTGTGACAAATTCGGGATTAAAACCGGAAGACTGTATAATATATGCCGTCGGGCGAAAGGGAAAGGAAATACTTAATACCCACGGGTATACGATTTCCGAAGATTATTCGGATGTTATGTCAGGCCCCGTATTTAATGATGCGATTGCAATCGGCAGGCGTGTGATGCAGGATTTTGACGACGGAAAAATCGGTGAAATTTATTTATGCTATACCGATTTCAAAAATACCGTAAGTCATATTCCCACAATGTCAAAGCTTCTTCCGGTTGAAAAGGGAGAAAAGGAAATGGCGAATTCAAATTCGCTTCTCCTTATGAATTATGAGCCGAACGAAGAAGAGGCCTTGCAAATGATTATTCCGCTTTATATAAATTCAATGATATACGGCGGGCTTATGCAATCGTATGCAAGCGAAAACGGTGCAAGAATGCAGGCTATGGACTCTGCAACAAACAATGCGACCGAGATGATCTCGGATCTCACACTTAAATTTAACCGCGCAAGACAGGGCGCGATAACTCAGGAGATCACAGAAATCGTAGGCGGTGCAAATGCAATAAGTTAACAGTAAAGGAGTGAAGAAAGTGGCTACAGAAACAGCACATAAAGGTAAGATCACTCAGATTATAGGCGCGGTACTTGACATAAAGTTCAACAAAAACGAGCTGCCCGAAATAAATGAAGCCGTAAAGATTCCTTTTAAGGAAAAAATACTTACGGTTGAAGTCGCTCAGCATCTCGGTGACGATACGGTAAGATGTATTGCCATGGGACCGACGGACGGACTTGTAAGAGGCATGGAAGCAATTGCGACCGGCGCTCCGATTACGGTTCCGGTCGGTGAAAAGACTCTCGGAAGAATGTTCAACGTACTCGGTGAGCCCATAGATGAGAAGGAACCGCCGAAGGATGTGGAATATCTTCCCATACACAGAAAAGCACCCGCTTTTGACGAGCAATCGACAAAGGCAGAAATGCTTGAAACGGGAATCAAGGTAGTTGACCTTTTGTGTCCTTATCAAAAGGGCGGAAAAATCGGTCTTTTTGGCGGTGCGGGCGTAGGTAAAACGGTTCTTATCCAGGAACTTATCACCAATATCGCAACGGAGCATAACGGCTATTCCGTTTTTACGGGAGTAGGCGAGCGTACAAGAGAAGGAAATGACCTTTATTATGAAATGAAGGAATCGGGCGTTCTCGAGAAGACGACGATGGTCTTCGGTCAGATGAATGAGCCCCCGGGGGCAAGAATGCGTGTCGGACTTACGGGGCTTACGATGGCGGAATATTTCCGTGACCGTACAGGTAAGGATGTGCTTCTCTTTATCGACAATATTTTTCGTTTTACGCAGGCCGGTTCCGAGGTTTCGGCATTGCTCGGACGTATGCCGTCCGCAGTAGGCTATCAGCCGACCTTGCAAACAGAGATGGGTGCTTTGCAGGAGCGCATCACATCAACAAAGAACGGCTCAATCACATCGGTTCAGGCGGTTTATGTACCTGCCGACGACTATACGGATCCCGCTCCCGCAACAACCTTTGCTCACCTTGACGCAACAACGGCACTTTCGCGTTCGATTGTTGAGCTTGGTATTTATCCGGCCGTAGATCCGCTTGAGTCAACGTCAAGAATTCTTGACCCCAGAATCGTGGGTGAAGAGCATTACCGCGTTGCACGCGGCGTTCAGGAAATATTGCAGCGCTACAAGGAACTTCAGGATATTATTGCAATTCTCGGTATGGATGAGCTTTCGGAAGAAGATAAGCTACTTGTCGCACGCGCAAGAAGAGTGCAAAGATTTTTGTCGCAGCCTTTCCGGGTTGCCGAACAGTTTACGGGAATTACGGGTAAATATGTTCCGATTTCCGAAACGATCAGAGGCTTCTCGGAAATTCTTGCGGGTGAACATGACGACATTCCGGAAAGCTATTTCTTAAATGCCGGAACAATAGACGATGTTATCGAAAAATACAATAACAGATAAGGAGGCGTAATAATGGCTGATGACAGCAGACTCCTTAAGTTAGAAGTGATAAGCCCCGACCGCACCTTTTTTACGGGTGACTCCGATTTTGTGGAATTGCGCACAACGGAAGGCGAAATCGGTATTTATAAGGATCATATTCCGATGACTTATATGCTTTCTCCCGGATTTTTAAAAATCCACAAAGGGACGGATATCAAGACGGCCGTTATCCACAACGGATTTATCGAAATCCGGCCGGATCACATAGTGATACTTGCGGAAGCGTGTGAATGGCCGGGAGAAATTGATTTAGAGCGTGCCCACAGGGCTGCGGAACGCGCCGAAAAGCGTCTTTCAAGCGGTGATCCCGAAATCAATATCAAAAGAGCCGAGCTTGCGCTCAGAAAAGCGCTTATGCGTATTGAAGCGGCGGAAGCAAATAAATAATTCGGGCAATGGCAGAAACAAGCCGATGACGCTATAACTGCGGAAGCAAATGAGCAGTGCAGTAATGGCGGAAACAGACCGATAATTCGGCAAAAAAAAATAATTATAATAAAAAAATCAAAAAACCGATGAAGAATTCATCGGTTTTTTTTGATGCTTTCGGCTTTAAATTGCTACTTACGTAGTTTTACGTATCGATAAAAAATCTTTTCGTTATCGATAAAAAATCCTTTCGCAACGGGATATCATGGGAAATAAAACTCCTTGATATTCTTATCCTTGCGGCAAGAACCGCAAGGTGGTAAAATGGGTAAGTAAAAGTATCTGCCGTATTATGCGACAGGAAATCGGGAGAAAATCACATGAAAGTTTTATCGATAGCAATACCTTGTTATAATTCTGCGGAATATATGTCGCATGCCATAGAGTCGCTGCTTGTGGGCGGTGAAGACGTTGAAATCATCGTTGTTGACGACGGCTCAAAGGATGACACATATAAAATCGCATGCGATTACGAAGCAAAATATCCGGGAATCGTGCGTGCCGTTCACAAGGAAAACGGCGGCCACGGAAGTGCCGTAAATAAAGGAATCGAGCTTGCAAACGGAATTTATTTTAAGGTTGTCGATTCCGACGACTGGGTAAAAGAGGATTCGTTTAAGAAGGCGCTTGATGTTTTGAAAAAAAACATAATCGACGGCACAAATCTTGACATGCTTATATGCAACTACGTTTACGAAAAGGTAGGCGAAGACAAAAAGAAGGTAATAAATTACAGGAGCGCTTTTCCGACCGACCGCATATTCACATGGGACGAAGTGGGACACTTTAGGATCGGTCAGTATATTCTCATGCATTCGGTTATTTACAGAACAAAGATGCTTCGCGACTGCGGCTTAAAGCTGCCCGAGCATTGCTTCTATGTGGACAATATTTATGTTTATTATCCGCTTCCGCACGTAAAAACAATGTATTACCTTGACGAAAATCTATATCGTTATTTTATCGGGCGCGCCGATCAGTCGGTGAGCGAAAAGAATATGATGGCAAGAATCGACCAACAGCTTACGGTAAACAGGCTGATGATCGATATGTATGATCTTACAAAAATCAAAAACAGGCGCTTAAGAATTTATATGACCAAGTATCTCGGAATTATGATGACGGTTTCGTCCGTATTTCTCATGAAAATCGGCGATGCCGAAAGCGAGCAAAAGAAGGATGAGCTTTGGTCTTTCTTAAAAAAGAAAAACAGACATCTTTATAATCATATAAGCGCAACGTTCCTGGGGGCTTCGATGAAGATACGTTCGTCGTTCGGACAGGAAATTATAAAAGCGGGATATGTGGTTGCAAATAAGATTTTTAAGTTTAATTAAAAAATACTGCGGTTAAATGTATGCTTTTTCGTGTTCCTTTACCGTAGCTTCTATTTTTAAAAGCTTGGGATTGTAGGCAAGGACATAAAGCCCGACGCTCATTATGAGAGCACATATCACGTCAAAGCATGAGTGCTGCTTCAAAAATACCGTCGACAGACATATGAGAACACATGTGACAATGCATGCGATTCGTCTTGAAATTTTTTTTGAAAAAGCTTCGTTTTTTAAGAGTGACACCGTGGCTCCGATTGAGTTCAAAACGTGTATCGAAGGACAGACGTTTGTGGGAGTGTCGATTTCATAGAGCTTTGCGACGGCATGAATAAAAATATTGTCGCGGGGGATGGATGCAAGGTCGGGGCGCAAATGTATTCCGTTTGGCCAAAGCGCATAAATTATGAGGCTTATTGTCATTCCCGAAAACAAAAATACGCAGTACCTGTAAAAGCCGGGCTTGCCGTAAAAGAATTGAAAGACGCCCACGGCAAATATATAAATAAACCAAAACAGATAAGGTATAATAAAATATTCGCAAAAAGGAATGACGTCATCAAGCGAAAGGTGAATGAGAGTCATGTCCGACGGGGAGGTTGTTTCCTCAAGACGCATAAAGCAATACATATAAAAGGGAACATATATCAAAACCCAAATATGGGAAAATTTCTTAAGGAAATTTAATTTAGACTTTTTTGTTGTTTTCATTTATTTTGTCTCCGCAAATCGACAGGGATAGGCTTGAAACCAAAAAGGAAAGCCTGATTTGATAATCGGGATTTTAACACCTAAATTAAACAATTTCAATATCATAAGAGGCAAAAAATAACTTATGTTTTTTGCAAAGAAAATAAAAACGATTTCGGAAAAAATAAAACCGGTTATAAAAAGAAAGAGAGGAATTTGGTATGGCAAAGAGAGTTTTTTTGATTGTACTTGACAGCGTGGGAATCGGCGAAATGCCTGATGCTGCGGATTACGGCGACGCAGGCAGCAATACAATAAGAAGCTGTTCGGCGGATTCTAAATTTTCGCTTCCCTATGCGGAAGCATACGGTCTTTTTGATATCGAAGGACTTGAGGATTTAAAAGGAATAAATTTGCCGGCAGATTACGATCCAAAAAAATATGCCGTGAAGCCGTCAATTGTCGCAAAGATGAAAGAAGCGTCGCGCGGAAAGGATACAACTATAGGACACTGGGAAATTGCGGGAATAGTTTCCGAAAATCCTCTTCCGACGTTTCCGAACGGATTTCCTGACGCACTTATTTCGGAATTTTCACGCCGCACGGGAAGAAAGGTGCTTTGCAATAAGCCTTATTCCGGTACGGAGGTAATAAAGGATTATGGGCGTGAGGCGGTTGAAAATGGCGCTCTCATCGTATATACGTCTGCGGATTCCGTATTTCAGATTGCGGCGCATGAGGCGGTTATTCCCGTCGATATGCTTTATAAATATTGTGAAATTGCGCGCGAACTTTGTGTGGGAGAATATGGCGTAGGACGTGTGATCGCAAGACCGTTTGAAGGCGAGTGGCCATACAAAAGAACATCCCGCCGTCATGATTTCAGCGTTGTGCCGCCCAAAAAAACAATGCTTAATATAATGAAGGATGCGGGACTTGACGTGCTTGCTGTCGGCAAAATCAATGATATATTTGCGGGAAGCGGCGTGACTGATACGGTACGCACGGTCGATAATCCCGACGGAATCAAAAAAACACTTGAACGGATGGATGTGGATTTTGACGGACTTTGCTTTGTAAATCTTGTCGATACCGATATGGTTTACGGACACAGAAACGATGTTCCGGGATATGCCGCAGCACTTTCGTATTTTGATTCGTATTTGCCTTCGATAGTAAATAAGCTTCGTCCGGATGACATCCTTTTTATAACGGCCGATCACGGCTGCGATCCGGGAACCCCGTCAACCGATCATTCGAGAGAGTATGTGGGTGTGGTTGCGATAGGGGACAAATTAAAGAACGGTATAAATCTCGGCATTCGCGAAACTTTTGCGGATACAGGCGCAACGATACTTGATTATTTTGGAATAAAGGGCGGAATCGCAGGCACGTCATATCTTGACGAAATCATCAAATAATTATATGGGATTTAAACATAAATAAGCGGCTTTCAAAAGAAAATTATGCGGATTTTGAATACCTGTGTGATCGTGCCGCAATATGTATATCTCTTTTATCGGAAGTTAAAAAGTAATTTCCGATAAGTTATACAATGCATATAAATAATGAATGAGGGAAAACAATGCGTGAAATAGTTTTTACGGGCGAAAAGGGAGCGGGCACACAAGACCTTTTCGGTATATTTTTTGAAGATATAAATCATTCTGCGGACGGCGGACTTTATGCGGAAAAGGTGCAAAATCGCGCTTTTGAATTTTCACCGGTCGACGGCAGCGGCTACAGACCGCTTACAGCATGGGAGAAGGTTGAAGAGGGCGGGGCACGTATTTCGCTTTTTGTATCCGATAAAAATCCCTATTCATCAAAAAATCCGCATTATCTTGTGATGAGTGTCGAAAATCCCGGGGTACGTGCAGGCGTCAAAAATACGGGCTTTAATACAGGGATAAGCCTTGAAAAGGGGAAAAATTATATCTTTTCGTGCTATGCCAAAAGTGCGCATAAATGCCGCTTTACTGTATCTCTTGAAAGCGCGGAAGGAAAAATTTATGCCGCATCCGAATTTACGATTTCGGGAAATGAATGGACAAAATACGAATTCACGCTGACTTCCGATGCGGAGGATTCTTCTGCGGTGCTTGTGCTTGCGACACACGAAAAATGCAAGGCAATGTTTGATTTTGTGTCGCTTTTCCCCATGGACACTTTTTTGGGACGAAAAAACGGATTGAGAGCAGATCTCGCAGCACTTTTAAAGGAACTTAAGCCGGCATTTGTGCGTTTTCCGGGCGGGTGCTTGGTTCATGACGGGTCGCTTAATTCGGACGACAGAAATTCCTGCTACCGCTGGAAAAATACAATAGGCCCTATTGAAGAAAGACCCGCAAGGCGCAACAATTGGGGCTACAATCAAACGCTCGGGCTCGGGTTTTATGAATATTTTCTTTTTTGTGAGGATATAGGTGCCGCACCGCTTCCCGTGCTCCCCGCAGGCTACAATCCGCATATGGGGATTGCCGCGCCGCTTGACGAAATGGATGAGTGGGTGGATGATGCACTTGATTTGATTGAATTTGCAAACGGAGACAAAAATACAAAGTGGGGGAGCATAAGAGCAAAGCTCGGACATCCACTGCCGTTTAATCTTAAATATCTCGCAATCGGAAATGAAGAAGTCGGACAGGAATTTTTTGACCGTTATGATATTATTCACAAGGCAGTAAGAGAAAAATATCCCGATATCATGCTTATAAATTCCGCAGGGCCTTTTCCCGCGGGAGGTGAGTTTGAGCGCGGCTGGAATAATGCAAAGAAAAACTGCTCCGATTTTGTGGATGAGCATTATTATACCAGCCCCGAGTGGATGCTCGCAAATATTCACAGGTATGATGCGGTGGCGAGTACTCCAAATGATACGGAAACAGGCACTCTGAACGATACGGGAGCAGGCATTCCGAATAATGCGGGAGCAGGTACATTGAATGATGCGGTGACCGCTGCTCCGAAGGTTTTTCTGGGTGAATATGCAACGTGGGGAAATTTATTTTACAATGCGCTTGCGGAAGCAGCCTACATGACGGCTCTCGAAAACAATGCCTGCCGTGTGGGGCTTGCGTGCTATGCACCGCTTCTTTGCAACGTTGATTACAAAAACTGGGCACCCGACCTTATTTGGTTTGATAATCATAGAGTAGCGGCATCCGTAAATTATTATGTACAAAAATTCTTTATGACGGGACGCGGAAAAAATCTTCTTTGTACACGGCTTAGCGGTATGAACCCGCCGATTGTTTGCGGAGAAAATAATATCAAAGGTGAAATCGCACTTTTTACGGAAAATTGCAGGGGCGAAATTTGGGATATCGAGCTTCACGATCTTGAACACGGTATACTTAAAAAAATCGATCCGATGAAGCTTGGGTACAGGGAAGGAAAAACAATCGGAAATATTTCGTCAAACAATTATAAGATTACTTTTAAGGCAAAAAAAAGCATCGGTCACAACGGCTTTCGTCTTGAATTCGGAAAAACGGATTTAGCAAATCTTATTTGCTGGAATATAGGCGGATGGGACAATCGCGATACCGAAATCAGCGCACGCGTAAACGGACGCGCGACAACGCTTGATCAAAACATATTTTCGGTAAATAAAGATACGGAATATGATCTGGAGCTTATTGTAAACGAACGGGAAATAAAAACATATATAAACGGTGCGCTTTCGAACAATACGATTCACAAAAATACCGTTATAGAGGATCTTTATGTTTCGGCGACCGAGGATGACGATTATATTTATCTGAAGGTTGTAAATGTGCGTGATACGGATGCGGAAACCCATGTAAATATTTCGGGAGATATAAGTGCAGAACATAAGATTTTTACGCTCTCAGCCCCAGACAATGCAGAAAATACGCTTGACGATCCGTTTAATGTAACGCCTGCAGAAAAGAGCTTTATGACAACAAAAGACGGATTTACGATGATTTTTAAGGGCAAATCGGTGAATTTGCTTGTACTGAAAAAATGATGTAAGAAAAAAATTGCTTGACTTCAAAAATAACCCGTGATACAATTATCCGGCTTATGGAAGCAAGCGATTTTTTTTTATGTGGGAAATTCCGCATAAAAAAGCAAAAAAGAAAATACGGAGGTGGAAGTCGTGCGAGTTAAAATCACATTGGCATGTACGGAGTGCAAGCAGCGCAACTACAACGTGACAATAGACAAAAAAGAGCATCCCGACAGGATGGAAACAAACAAATACTGCAGATTTTGTAAGCGCCACACATTGCACAAGGAAACAAAATAATGGCCGTCTTTCGGCAGAAAGGTAAAACTATGGCAGAAGCTACAACCAAGGAAAAAGGCCGTGTTAAGAAATGGTTCAAAGGTCTTAAGGCAGAATTTAAAAAAATTGTCTGGCCGGATCGCGATTCGGTTGTTAAGCAGACAGTTGCTGTTATCGTCATCACCATTATTTTGAGCCTGATCATTGCATTACTTGATCTTGGCGTAAAGAACCTTGTTGATTTGATTATGAATGTCTGATCAAAGGTGTGGAGGAAATTATGGCAGAAGCTAAGTGGTATGTTGCGCATACCTATTCCGGTTACGAAAACAAAGTAAAAACAAGTCTTGAGCAGACCGTCAAAAACCGTAATCTTGAGGAAATGATATTTGATATTCAGGTTCCGACCGAAAAAGCGGTTGAAATTAAGAACGGAACCAAAAAGACAGTGGAACGCAAAGTCCTTCCCGGCTATGTTCTTGTCCGTATGATTATGGACGACGAATCGTGGTATGTGGTAAGAAACACGCGTGGTGTGACCGGATTTGTCGGACCGGGGGGCAAACCTGTTCCGCTTTCGGAGGCAGAGGTTAAGAATCTCGGACTTGATAAGGTACCCGGCAGCAAAACCGCACAAATTGAGCTCGATTTTAAGGTTGGTGACACCGTAACGGTTCTCGAAGGCGTATGGGACGGCAAGAGAGGTATCGTCAGACAGATCAACGAGCACAAACAGACAGTTATCATTTCAATCGAAATGTTCGGCGGTGAAACGCCCGCTGAGCTTGCATTTACGGCGGTAAAGGCAGAAAAGTAAAATGTTACCGGATTTTCGGTGACAGGTGGGAGGAAGGACATGTATTTTATGTCATACTCCGATAATACCACATTTAGGAGGTAAATCTACAATGGCAAAGAAAATTGAAGGCTATATCAAATTACAAATCCCTGCGGCTAAGGCAACTCCGGCACCTCCGGTAGGACCCGCACTCGGCCAGCACGGTGTAAACATTCCTCAGTTTACAAAGGAATTCAACGCAAGAACGGCAGATCAGGAAGGCATGATCATTCCCGTAGTTATTACGGTTTATTCGGACAGGAGCTTTACATTCATCACAAAGACTCCTCCGGCAGCAGTTCTTCTTAAAAAAGCTTGCAATCTTAAGTCGGCATCGGGTGTTCCCAACAAGAACAAAGTTGCAAAGATTAAGAGAAGCGAAGTTGAGAAGATTGCGGCTCTCAAGATGCCCGATCTCAATGCGGGAAGCCTTGAAGCGGCAACAAGCATGATCGCAGGTACCGCAAGAAGCATGGGCATTGAAGTTGTTGAAGGCTAAGTCTTACGTTTGAAAACGTGGGAGGACAGACTAAAAGGTCTTATTCCGTTAAATACCACATAGGAGGTTATAAAATGAAAAGAGGAAAGAAATACCAGGACGCAGTTAAAACTTACACAAAGTCCCAGCAATATGAAATTGCTGAAGCTGTAAGTATTGTTAAAAAGAATGCGGTTGCAAAGTTTGACGAAACAATCGAGACACATATCAGACTCGGCGTAGACGGACGTCACGCAGATCAGCAGGTAAGAGGCGCAGTTGTGCTTCCTCACGGAACGGGCAAGAAGGTAAGAGTGCTTGTTTTTGCCAAGGGAGACAAAGTAAATGAGGCAACTCAGGCAGGCGCCGATTATGTTGGCGGCGATGAGCTAATTCCCAAGATTCAGAATGACGGCTGGCTTGATTTTGACGTTGTTGTCGCAACACCCGACATGATGGGCGTTGTGGGACGTCTCGGTAAGGTTCTCGGTCCCAAGGGACTTATGCCCAACCCCAAGGCAGGAACGGTTACGATGAACGTTGCAGGCGCTATTGCAGATATTAAAGCAGGTAAGGTTGAATACAGACTTGACAAGGCAAATATCATCCATTGCACAGTCGGCAAGGCATCCTTTACCGAAGAACAACTCGCAGAAAACTTCCAGGCACTTTTAAATGCAATCACAAAGGCTAAGCCCGCAACAGCCAAGGGTCAGTATTATAAGAGCATCACTCTTACATCCACAATGGGCCCGGGCGTTAAGGTAAGCGCTGCTAAGCTCCAGTAAGCCTAAAATAGTGGTTGACAATAAATTTATGTTGATATATAATGCACCGGTGTTCAAAACACACGGACTTATATTTACCGAAGACAGCAGGTGGGGAAACCCGTAAGCATATCGCCTGCCGAGGGAAAAGATGTTTGATATTTCAGACTGCTTGACCTGATTTCGGTCCCGCAGTCTTTTCTTTTTAATGAAAAGCTGCAAAAAATCTAAACAGGAGGTAAAATCTAATGGCAAAGGTTGAAATCAAAGCACCCATCGTTGATGAGATCAAGGAAATCGTTGCAAAGGCTTCGGCTGCTTATCTTGTTGACTATCGCGGACTTACGGTTGCCGAAGATACGGCTCTTCGTAAAGAGCTTCGTGAAGCAGGCGTAACATACAAGGTATTTAAGAATACATATCTTAAGCGCGCATTTGAGGGTACGGATTTTGCACAGCTTGACAACGATCTTGAAGGGCCTACGGCTATCGCATTCGCATTTGAGGATGCAACGGCTCCCGCAAGAATCATCGCAAAGCACGCAGAAAAGATTGAAGCTCTTTCTTTTAAGGCTTCGGTTGTTGACGGAAAATATTATGACGTAAAGGGCGTCGAAGCTCTTTCGAAGATTCCGGCAAAGAGCGAACTCATCTCCAGACTTCTCGGAAGCATGCAGTCACCCATTGCAAATCTTGCAAGAGTTCTCAAGCAGATTGCGGAGAAAAACGGAAACGAAGCGGCATAATGCGGTTTCGGCAATTGTTGCGGCATAGAGCCGCGTGAATTTAAAATTAATCCACAGGAGGATAAAAAAATGACGACACAGGAATTTATCGATGCCATCAAGGGCATGACAGTATTGGAATTAAATGATCTCGTAAAGGCTTGCGAGGAAGAATTTGGTGTTTCTGCGGCAGCAGGCGTAGTAGTTGCGGCAGCAGGCCCGGCAGCAGAAGTTGAAGAGAAGACAGAATTCGACGTTGAGCTCACAGAAATCGGCGCTGAGAAGATCAAGGTTATCAAGGTTGTTCGTGAAATCACAGGTCTCGGCCTCGGCGAAGCTAAGGCAGCCGTTGAAGCAGCTCCGAAGGTACTCAAGGAAGGCGCTTCCAAGGCAGAAGCCGAAGAAATCAAGAAGAAGCTCGAAGAAGTCGGCGCAAAGGTTACTCTTAAGTAATTTTAAAACTGAATTTGCTAAAAACCTTCTTTTAAAATTTTTATTGGTGAAGGATCCCGTGCATATTGCATGGGATCTTTTTTTGCGCCTTTTACCAAAAATCACACAAACTTGTGCTTTACTTTTGGTATATTCTGGGTTATACTCCATTAAGTAGTTTAAAAAACACTAAAAAGTTACCAAAAATCTAATCGTTTTTGAAAGGAGTATATAAAAATGGCAGAAAGAAAAGGTTATTCGGTGAACGGCGAATGGAAAATGTCCAAAACCGAAAAATACATGCCCGTTACGGATTCAAGCACGGGTGAAATAATTGCTGAGGTTCCGTGCTGTACGGCGGATGAAGTTAAAGAGGCAATCACTGCCGCAGCGGATGCGTTTCCTATGTGGTCTCAAATGTCACTCAGCAAAAGAACTCAGATGATGTTTAATTGGAGAAATGTTTTGATTTCCCATCTTGATGAACTCACGCTTCTTTGCGCAAAGGAACTCGGAAAAAACCTTGCGGAAGCAAAGGGTGATATTTTGAAGGCAATCGAGCCCACCGAGCATGCATGTTCACTTCCCACTCTTGTGCAGGGTGACGCTTCGCTTCAGGTTACGACGGGCTTTGATACGGCGACCTACAGAGTTCCGCTCGGTGTTGTTGCGGGAATAGTTCCCTTTAATTTTCCGGCAATGATTCCGTGGGGCTGGATGGTTCCGCTTGCAATCGCAACGGGAAATACGGTTGTATTAAAAGCATCAAGTGCAACACCTCTCACATCGATGAGAATTCTTGAACTTTTTTATACCGAAGGCGGTTTTCCGAAAGGCGTTGTAAACCTTGTTACATGCAGCAGAAACGAAGCGGATATTCTTCTCACGGATTCAAGAATAAGGGCGGTTACGTTTGTCGGAACGACAGGCGTCGGAAAGCACATATATTCCGTTGCCGCATCGCACGGAAAACGTGTTCAGGCTCAGTGTGAGGCAAAGAACCATGCTCTTGTCATGCATGATGCCGATCTTGAAAATGCAACAACAGCTATCATAAATTCAACCTACGGCTGTGCCGGAATGAGATGTATGGCGCTTCCTGTTGTATGCGTTGAAGAAAGCATTGCCGACAAATTTGTGGCATTGCTAAAGAAAAAAGCCATGGCAATGAAGGTGGGATGCGCCTACGACCCCGAAACAAAGCTCGGTCCCGTGGTTTCTGCGGCTCATAAGGAAAAGGTATGCGCGTGGATTAAAAAAGGTGTTGAAGAAGGTGCTGACCTTGTTCTTGACGGAAGAAATATAGTTGTTCCGGGATTTGAAAACGGATTTTTTGTCGGACCTACGATTTTTGATAATGTAAAACCCGGCATGACAATCGGCGACAGCGAAATCTTCGGACCGGTTACATGCGTTAAGCGCGTAAAGGATTTTGAAGAGGGACTTGCAATCATGAATACCAATCCATTTGCAAACGGATCCGTAATATTTACACAAAGCGGATATTATGCAAGAGAATTCGAAATGCGTACCGACGGCGGAATGGTCGGCATAAATGTGGGAATTCCCGTTCCGACCGCATATTTCCCGTTCTCCGGCAACAAGGAGTCGTTCTTCGGCGATCTTCATGTTCTCGGCAAAGACGGCGTTCGTTTTTATACAAGAGCAAAAACGGTTACAAAGCACTGGTATGACGAAAAAACAATCAAACCCGTCGATATCGATACATGGGAAGGAACGGTTGAAAGAGTATAAAAAGAAAAAGAACCCGGTTAATGGGTTCTTTTTTTGTGTAAAAAATAATTGCAGCAATAATACTAAATCGTTGTCTTAAAGAAATTTAAAAATAATTTTAAATAGCTATTGCAATATGCTTGAAAAATTGCTAACATCTATTTAAAGAAAATTTTAAATAGGAGACATAATGAAGGCAAATATTATTTTCAAAGCGTTATCGGATGAACAACGGAGAAAGATTCTTGCAATTTTAAAGAAAGAAGGGGGGGGTGTGAATGCGGGAG
>CAVJHK010000020.1:0-32924 GCA_963649295.1 Lachnospiraceae bacterium
CCACTTCAGTGGTAATACGGGCAGTGTCGTACTCATTGACCTGATCCGGCAGGAAGTACATGCCGTCGCGCTTCAAGAATTTCTCATCTAGGCCCTTATAGAATTCGGTCGCGTCAAGAGGCACAGGAAGGCCTTGCATGATGTGATAAGCAACCATGCGGTCGAATAATAAGTAAGCTTGTCTTTCAGCTGAAACTTCTATTTTACCATTGCTAATAATAACTGTTGATAATTGCTCTAAATGTTGCCTTACGAATGACCATGCTGTCTCTGCTGTTCCAGCCTGCATCTTAATTTTTTCTTTAAATTCATCTCTTGGTTTATATGCAGAAATTACCAAGTCTTGTTTTACTGCTCCATTTGAATTTATTTGTTTAAAACTCTGCTGTTTTTTGTCTAATGTTCTAACATCCGCAACCACAAATCCGGTACGTGATAACGCCTCCTGAATAGCATTCCATACAGCATTTTTTGAATTATGAAACTCTACCGTCATCCAACGTCCTGGCTTTAATACTCTGAAAAATTCATCAAAACATCCCATCATAAGATTTTGATATTCTGATAATCCTTTATCTTGCGCCTTATTCATGATGGCTTCATTTTTGTTGTTGGTTATAACCTTAAGCCAAGCCTCCCAGATAAAACTTAATTCCGAATAATTAAGATTCCCCCCAAACGGAGGATCCACAAAAATATAATCTATAGAATTATTTGGTATATCTAATTCCGTAGAACTTCCCGTTGTAACAATCACATCATCTTTCCAATCCTCATGAATGATCTTAGATATTCGTAACAACGCTTTGTTTCTTAAATCTTTTAAAGGATTATTTTCCTGTCTTAATCCTCCTACATATAATGTCCCTGATAAAAGGTAAAATGGGAAACTGGTCTCCTTAAAAAGAAATCTATTTAATTTCGATTCACCTAATGCCACACCTGTAAACGCCATTAGTAGACGATTACGAAGTGTCACATTCTCAATTTTCATGCATTCATCGTACCACTTAGATAAAATATAAAGATTTCTCTTCGTATAAAATTGATGAACATACCTCAAGCCAATATCATCGTTTCTACGAGCTTCTCCACCTTCACACATCCTATTTGTCGGAAACCAGTACGGGATTTTTATATCATTTATTTTTTGAATAACTTTTAAATCGTCATTGTCTAAATCCTTTTCATATTTCTTTCTGCCATATGTGTAATTGATTCTAACGGGCACCTCTTTCGCAATCACACATGGTTCATTAAGATATTCATCAAAATATGTTGTCATTGCTTTTTCAATTCGTCCCGACAATTCAGCTCCGCAGCAGTAACAATGTTCTGGCTTATTGTCTAATCTCTTATTAAGAGTAACTTGCCATTGCGTAACTTCTTGTCCACAGTGAGGGCAAATATAAACATCTGACCATATCGTATAGTTTATTCTACCTTTTGGTACTATAAATAGATTTTCCTGATTTTCTACGTGGTTCGTTTCTTCCATCCATGCACATTCTTTTTCGCAAACCTCAATAATCTGATTTGCTGCATCTTCATATTCCTTTTGCGATAATGGCGCTGTATAATTGGAAGCCAAAAAAGTAGCTATAGGTGACAAATCTGACAATATAGCCTTTCTAGCTCCCCAAGTTACACCTTTCATCTCAGATTCAATCTGAACCTTATGCTTATGCTCGGGTGTTCCACACATTTGTGCTGCTACACCCGTCATTCCACTTCCACAAAATCCGTCAAGGACTATATCTCCCGGATTTGTATAATGCAGAATATATCTCATTATTGCCTTGTGCGGTACTTTTGTATGATAACTATGAGCATTATAAATTGGATCTCCTGTCTTTCCCTCTGTAACATCAGAAGTGAATGGATCTCTGTGATAATTATCTGTAATTTCATCATATGAAATAGCATTTTCTTTGACGAAATCCTTCAGGAACGGATTAGGACAAGCGGCATACTGTGGCATATCTGAAAGCGACAAAATATCCTCATATTCAGCTAATGGACACCCTTCTTTATCTCTAATGCCCAAAAGTATCTCTTTATTATCATTCATTGTTTTTTTCTCCAAATCTAAGTTTTACATAATCCAACAATTGAAGGTTCTTAAACCTTTGCGGTCCCTGAGGAGGTATGAAATGAAACTTGGTTAAATCGCTCATTGTCATTTCAGTTCCTTCGTATTTTTTCAAAAGTCTTAGTTTTATATACATTCCGGGACTCATCTGCAAAGGATTTTCATAATATTTTTTATCGTCCTCAATATTCTCATATGGAATTTCCACCTTATCCACTATTGCAAGATACTGAATTTGGCCAATTGGTTTAGTACAATAAAAATAAATTAAGTCTCCTACTGCAAATTTTCTAATTTGCCTCCAGTACACATACCCTCTTTCCTGAAATGCAAGTTGGTGATTATATTTTTTAGAATTAGCCGACATTAACCACTCCGTCATTCTACTCATCACCTTCCTTACGCTTCACTACGATGCGAAGCTTTCCTGTATCCTTGCCCTTGGTATAGACAGAAACAATCTCACCGATTTTTGCCTTGAAGGTAGCTTCATCCATTGGCGGTAGCTCTTCCAGTTTTTTTACCAGTTCCTCGGTATTGATCACTACCGGCTCAAAGCCCTTCAGCAGTGCATTGATGCTGTTGACGAAGAAATCATCTACTCTCTTTGGCAGGCTTCCTGAGGAAACGAATTCATCCACAGCGGCTGCTTCCTGTCCCTTCAAAAACGTTTTCTGATCCAGCACAATTGGATCAGAGATGGTATCCTGTAACATCTTAGACCATTCGGCTTCCAGCTTTTCGATACGTTCCTCAAGGTTATCCAGCTGTCCGTTAACATTCTTCTCTTTATCGCCCAGATTGAAACGGCAGTGTGGGCACACCGGACTAGTCTTCAATTCGGTTGGTGTCAGCTCATAGCAGACCTTCAGCCCCGCCATATCCTGCTCCAGTTCTGCCAGCTTTGCAGAGGATAGAATTTCGATACTGCGCAGCTTCTTCAGGTTGCTAAGCGTTGTAGACTCCTGGAGCTTTCCTCTTTTCTTAGCCTCATCAATGCCAAGTCTCTTTTTCTTATGCTCATCGAAATAGATGTCGATGTATTTATCTCTGATTTTCTCCAGCTTGCTGTTGACCTTCTGTGCAGCTGCTTCTCCGGATACTCCTGTCAGAATGCTGTCTCGCACTTCACGGAAGATGGCTTTCCCTTCTTCTATCTCCGCCTTCAGACTTTCTCCCAGCTCCACATACTCGATTGAAGAAATATAACTTACCAGATCTGCGCATCCATTCTTGAAATCCACATACTCCGGAATCACCTTCATCATTGCAATTTTCTTACCCAATTCCTCTACTTCCTCATAGGAATGGCTGAAATTGTTGAGCTTTGCTGGTGTATTATATTTTGCAGAGTAATTGCTGAACTCTTCCTTTACGGCATCGCAGGCCGCCTTCATCTGGCTCACCTGAGCGGTATTTGCCAATGGCTCTCCCCAGAGTTCAAAGCCCTCTGTCAACTTACGGTTCATAAGCACTGCACTGTTGCAAAGATCCCTTGCCTTCTCTAACAAATCCTCCACGCCCTTGGCACGGTCATTCGGATTGTCGATCAGTGCCGGATTAAGATCCATCACCTCAAACAGCTTCTTGATCTCAGCCATTGACATCTGTGCAGGTCTGGAGATGTATTTGAACTCATACAGATCCAACACACTCATCTTTGGCACCTTATCCAAGGTAGAAGCAGTTAAAGTACTGCCGTCTCTCAATGTAATGACGGCATAACCTGCATATACCAGTGACAGGAAGATAATCGGTGTAAACAGATAATTGATTCTGAACTTCTTATCCTCAAACATGTCATCATTGGCCGGTTCAAAGATATCCGAATAATTCAACACTCCCTGTGTTGGAAGCTTCTTGATCAAATCAATATAGTAGGCCGCATACTTGCTACCCTCCGGTCGAATCTTATCCCCTTCCAGGATGCCAAAACTCTGCAGCATCTGGCTTGACTGCTGATTGGTACGACCTGCAAAATGATCAAAGGCTGCTCTTACCATTTCCGCCTGATTCTTTCTGGTAATCTTGGTCTTCATCACCGGATATCCCGGATAGATGGTTCCAAAGTACTCATCCAGACAAATAGAAGCTGCCAGATCAATGGTATCCTTAAAGGTCATATCACGGTTATACTTGCCCTTCAGCACCTCGATCAGCTGATGCATCTGGCTCTTATAGGTGACATTAAAGCAGGTATTCTTATTCTCGCTCAGATATTTCACCAAGCCCTTCTTCAGCATCTGCGCCTTACCTAGGTATGCATCCTTATCCTTGCCCTCACTGATCTCAGCCTGTGCATTAGCAGCAGCATAATTTCTCAGTGTCTCCTTGAAATCATCGTTTCCTCGGAAATAGAAGTACACTTCATCATCAAGATTATGAGTATCTGCACTCACATCCCCGAAAGGCGGCATGATATGGATATAGAAATCTCGCTCCGGCTGCGCAGTGCTTCTCTCTCCCGGCAGGCCCATAAAGAGATAACCTTCGCGGAAGATATTGTGAGAAGCCCAGTTCAGGTCATACTGGTAGATATTAAAACCATTGACATACTGTCGTGCCTCCCACTCCAGGCATCCATAAACCACCGTATAGAAGTAACGATTAAGTTCTCCTTCTGCCATCATGGAAGCCTTCTGCTTGATACGCTCATCGTAATCAACCACCTTATCCACGTCGATGTAATACTGGTTATTTGCATCATTGTGGATGATAAACTGACCGGAAACCGTCTTCATGATTTCTTTCAGCGTTGCATTAACCGCGCCCAACAGGAAATCTGCATCCTGCTCCGGCATCGGCAGATACAGGCACAGATCATCTTTAAGGTTCTCTGCAGTAAGACCAAACTGTACGTCAAGACCATTTGTTGTCAGTCTGTGTACACTGAGGGCATAGATAATCTGCAGCGCCATCGGCTTATAGGCTGGCTTTGGGAATGCACGATTGATAATCTCCTCCAGCTGACCACTGGCACTTACCACACGACTGATGGTCACATCACTCTTCAGCAGACCGTTGGACTTAATCGCCGGCCAGTAATCATCAAAGGAAATTACTCCCGGTCTATCCTCTGGTACTTCCTTATCAAAAATCCCCTTGATGGTTAGAGAGATATTTTTCAGAATATGACGGTTCTCAATCAGATAAATCTTGTTAAACACCTCGATATAGGATGGATGGATTGGAAACAAATCCACGAACTCATCCATCTTAGAAGACATGCCCGCATACAATCCACTAAACTTCTCCAGATGATTGCGGATTAGGGCCTTCTGCTCCGGTGTCTTCTTCAGAATTCTCTCAGACACAACATAGGCTGTTGCTTCCTTGGTAATGATAATCTGGGTAAAACGATCTCCTACCTTCTTCAAGGTATCGCTTACAAAGCTGAACTTTGGATTATCAAAAACCTTCTCCTGCACACCGCAGATCAAACGAATCTTAGACTTAGAGCACATCTCTGCCATTGACTGCAGGAAGGCCAAATCCAGCACGATCTGTCTCTCATCTCTGGATGTCAAGTAAGACAGCAACTCGTCGATAACAATCAGATATCCCTTATCCGGATACTTTTCCTGAAAGGCCTGCATTACTTCCTTGATCAGGCGGGCATTGTCTCTGACATTATTTAGCTCCGGTACGGTATAATCGATGCCTCTCTTGGCAAAGTCATCCTCGATTTCTGCCAGGATAACCTCACGCAATGGCATAGTCAGGCCATCCACCTTCAGTCTTAGTACTTCAAACTTGCCGGCAACAATCTCCATCTCCTTGCCGAAGTTCTTATTCTGCACATACTCCAGATTCTCTGCATCAGTAGCAATGGCAGCAATAACAGACATCAGGTGAGATTTACCGGTTCCATAGTTACCGACAATCATGACTGCCTTGTTGTCGATAACCTCTTCCATCTGCAATTGGTCAATGACAGTTGCCTTCAGATTCTCTGCCATTGAATCGGACATAACATAGGTCTGCACCATGTCCTGAGCCACCTTCTTATCAGCCGTCTCTAACAGCTGAATGGTGGACTCAATTGGCTTAAAGCTAATTAACTCTGAATACTTCATTTGTCCCTCTCCTTCTAAATCACACAAGTGATGTCATAATTGTCTATATTGAAAACCTTATAATCAGGATAACCTTCCTCACTATAAATCAATTTTCCATCTTCAAATCTTCCGGGCCATACCACACTGTATGGCTTCTGTTTTCTCGTTTCCTGCAAAACCTTCAGCACATCCACCTTGTATTCCGGATTAAACATCACATCAATATCTTTGATGATTACTCCGTCCGGATATTGAGCCAGCACTGTACTAAAAATTTGCCCGAGCTTCATGCTTCTTCTGTTCGGTTTACAGGCCAAGATTGCTTCCGCCAGAGGCTTACTCACTGATCTCGGTTCTTGTGCTTTTTTTAGCTTTTTATAATAGATCATCAGTCTCGAAATCATCGCTTCTTGATCGGGCGACAGATGCTCTATTTCAATAATCGTACCCATGCGCCCTCCTATACATTTTTTTGTTCGCTATCCTCAGGAACAGATTCAACAATATCATTTAAATTACAATTAAGCGCTTCGCATATTCTTAAAAGCACGTCTGTTGTAACGTTTTCATCTTTTCCAAGCTTAGCTAATGATGATGAACTAATTTTTGCCTGTGTTCTTAAATCGGATTTTTTCATATCTCGATCAATCAATAGTTTCCACAGTTTCTTGTAACTCATCTTCATCTTTAGACCTCTCTATATTCCACGACTCTCCATACAGCTCACATCCACCGTCTGAGAGTTTCAACACTTTATTGTCCAGTAATATCTTTTGAGTTTCTGCTCCATATGCATCCTGCTTATCAAATGCAATAAACACCTGTTTCTTACTTTGGGCATACAGTCTCATAATTCCGGCAATGGCTACGTCGCTAATATTCTTCAAAATCAACGAATCATGCACTATCGCCGGAAGCGCTGTACTATACAGCACCGCTAAATCATATATAACTAATCCCTTGTAGTTTGATCCAGTTCCGGTATCATCAGGTGTTTCAAATTTATAACTGTTATAACCGTTAATTGTTAAATGCGGAGCTTTTCTCGATTCTGCAAACAGAGATGCATTGAATTCCTCCATGTGATCATTAATTTCCTGCTCAATGTCACGGAGTATTACTTCCATTGATGACTTAAGTATTTCATCAGCACGCTTCTTTGCATCCTGTAGATCAGTAAGAATTAGGTATGCTTCGTTTTGAGTTTTAAGTGCATCTATTTTCCCTTTGATTTCGGAATGCTTATCAAGAAACTCTTTTGAGAAGCTTCCGACAAAGCCAAGTTCAGTAATCTGCTTTTGTATCTCCTGAATCTTTAAATTAAGCGATTCAATCTCTGACTCTATTGCAGCTTTTTCTTCAGCAAATTGTCCTTGAAGAATCTTTGCAAGTTTTTTATGATATCGCTCAATCTCATATATTTTTCTAAGATTTACCTGTGGGAAGAACTCTTGCAGTTCTTGTAAATCGGCTTCTGTTGGACTTAATCCATACTCTATGCTCATATCAAGAAGTTTTAGTCTTCTCTGATATGTTTGTATCTCTGTCTGTAATTGAAGAACATCTGCCTGTAATTGAGACTTCTTTTGATTCTTTTCTATATCAGTCTCACTATACTCTTGCACTTGATCCTCAGTCAGATTGTCCAGTTCCATTTGAAGGCTTTTTATTAATGCAAGATTTTCTTCATATTTTGGTGTACCGCCTACCAGGTCAGATACAAATCTAAATTTGCGGGCTTGTCGATAAGCTGCCAATTTTTCATCCGCTTCGCTCAAATTCTTTGTAAGACCATCTATATCCTTATATCGGTCAAACAGTTTTACAAGCATATCAATCGACTTCTGCATATTCTGTGCTTGAAATGCTTTAAGCGGATGCCTCTCATCCAAGTTATCTTTCCCGTAAATTCTAAAGAAACCTGTCATTGTCGTTCTGAAGGATAGCCCCATAAAATCGATCTTATACTTTTCCTTCAGCCAGTCCACGAATTTACCACGTGTCCAAATATCCCCTGTCAGATCATAATCTCGTGTGCAGCAATATACTTTTTCAGCATCGCCTGTGTTTCTTGCAAAACTATGTTCTTGGCCATCAAACTTAAATGTAAAGAATATCGTATGATCCCCCATATGCTTTACACCATCACTATCCAGATAAGTTTTACCTCCAAAAACAAAATCTATTGCCAAGAGTGCTGATGACTTTCCAATAGAATTTTCACCATTCTCTTTTCCGAGCACAACGTTTAGTCCATCCTTGAATACAATTGGTGGACGCTCTTGTCCTTTCTCGATAAAAACCGGAGATTTCATTTCTACAAGCACATGAACACCTCCCCATTCTCATTAATATCAACTGCTCTTAATGCATAAAGGCAGTCCATTACAGCCACAAAATCTGATGCATCTTCTATTTCTTCCTGCATCTGCTTGAATAAATCAACAACCTGAACCGGCTGCCCCTGTATCCTTCTTAATACCTTTGACATCAATGCAAGCGTACTTCTTTCATATGAATATAATTTATTAGGTAATTGCATCAAACACCTCACAGCTTTGGATAAAATATGCAACCACGATCTGACAATAAATATCCTCTTGCAGACTTAGTCTGTGAATCTTACCCACAATTTCATTGTAAATTTCTATCTTGGTCTTTTTACTTTTCTTAAGTTTTCTATACATGGCCTTCATCTGGTCCTGCGTTTCTTCGTAATCTATAACGCCCCTTTTATCCAGATTAATCATAATTTCCTTAACCTTGATAAAGTATGTGCTTACGTAATAATTAACTACACCGTATATAGCCATATCTTTATTCGGATCTAATTTTTGTTTTATTTCCTTCGGATCTAACGATGCATCTGCTAAATCCTGCTGTTTCAAATCTTTAATTTTTCCTATGACACCAATAATTCCCTTTTCAAGCGCCATATCATCAAGCATTTGCACGCTCTGGTGGTGAATAGCTAATGTTTCCTTTACAGCTTTTAATTCTTTACAAAGCTTTTTATCATTATCCATCAAATAAGTCGCATAGCATCTCGGACACATTGCTAACAGATTTTCCGGAATATCTGCCTTAGTCTTATCAATCAAACTTATTTCATAAAGTGGTGTTGTTTTTGCACCATTAAAAACATGCAGTTGTCTTCCACAGCCCGGAAATGGGCAAAAGCCATTTGCCTCCTGAAGCAAGTAATCTCCATATTGGTTTTTAAGACTTGCTGCTTTTTGCTCCTGCTGCTGTTTTCTTAGATCATCCAATGGAACCATCCCTGCAGAATTCTGGATAATCTCAACCATGAATGTTGCAACTTTTTCCCCTACATTATCTGCATCTATCGTTTGGTCGTAGGCTAATAAATCTTGTGCAAGGAGCTTTCGTGTTTCAATTGGTCTTTTATTTATTCTTTTCTCTAATATTTCAGGAGTAAGCCTATAAACAATTGCTTGCGCCAGCTTCTTGGGGAGACCTCTCTTGGTATAACTTCTAATGGTTTCATCTCCAACCTTTTTTGCGGAAGGATCTCTATTGGTTCCCCATTCTTCCTCGGTAACAGTCGTGATCATTGCCATAATTTCGCGAAAGAAATAAGGCACATCATCCCCGTCCCCCATTCGATTCTTCAAAATTGAAAACAATGTCTTGAATTCCACAGAAAGTCAACCCTCTTTTCCATTTGCACCATGATGCACCACCATGCACCAAACCATCCCCAAAATTAAATATGCCCTTTTATATAATGAATTCGTCCTTAGGAAAACAGAAGCAATTTCCAAAAAAGGGCAAAAACTGCCGTTTCAATCATACCACGGATGTGTCCATTTTTCAAATCTAAAGTTCGCGAAAGGGACAATCTCAAGGTATCGAAAAAGCAGTTAAGAACATCCTTTAGAACAAATGAGGGAGTCATGACCCATACCAATATCATTGTTTTAAAGGCAGTTCTGCTGATTCTATTGGTATCAGCTTAACCAAAGTAACGGAAAGGCTAAGCAATGACAAAAAACGAAAAAGAGAATTGGATTATTAACCTGGAAAATGTAGCCGCAGAAGTTTCATCAGAATATGGTTCGGACGTTGTCCAGAGCATTCTTATTTTGCACAACGCCACCTGCCTTGAAGATCTGTCTCAAGCCGAATATGAAGCAGTCTTCTCTGATCTGTATCTCATTGCAAGCGACAATTAAACAGCTTGTCCCGAGCATGACGTAAAACTGCTCCATCACAAAGCAACTGCCGGACGCGGCATCTTCTTAGAGTTGCAGCGTGATGAACAATATTAACCGCATCAGGGGCTAAGAAGCCTGATTGCTTATTTTTCGGAACGGAGACGTACCATGAATAAGTCAATCGATGCTTATCTGAATTTCATATCGAAGCCTTCGTTCCGCATTCAGCGGACACAGGAGGCCGCACGATATGGAAATCAACGTAAATGTACAGACAAGTACTGAAAATCAGCAGTCAACCAATGACAACCACAACTACGACAACCGTCGCAGCTACAACAATCTCCCGTTGCACCAGGGCGAATGCCTCGTCCCGATCCGTGTAGACTGGGAAATGGTCAAGCATTTCAATATGTGTCGTGACAACCTTGAAACCTGGCATATCGGACCAAATAAGGTTCTGGTCGCCTTTGCACCGGTAGCGGCTGAGAACAAAGCTGCTGCCATTAAAAGCTTTTATCGGGATGTGCGCGAATACTTTGCATCCTTCCAGACAGACGATACTCTTTCCCTGGATCAGTTCCTGGAAGAATCAGAATCGGAAGATGGCAAAGGTTTCGAGCCTGCATCACCGGAGAATCTTGAAGAAACCGTTATGCTTCGTATGATCATTGATGATCTGTTAAAGCAGATTCACATCATCAATCCAAAGTACGGTCGTATCCTGGATCTCATCTGTGAAGATTACACCAAAGGCCAGATTCTTGAAGAATTACATCTCGGCAAATCTCAGGGCTATGTAGACATTAAAGCAGCCCAGGAGCTTGCCAAGAAGCTCTATTACGGTGAATAAGCTCTAAGCTAACCCGTAACTACCAAAGCGGCGGTATCCTCATTATGAAGATACCGCCGCTCTTTTAATTATTATCCATCATTTGCATTGCCTATCCAACAGCCAAAGCTTTCCCGTCAAGCGCGGTCCTTCTTCCCGTACTTAGTCTTTCCCTCCGCCACCATAAGCGGCGCAATCTCTTCCTGCTCACCACTTCTCGGTACAATCACCAATTGACCCTCTTCACACTGAACCGAAATCAGCGTGTTTTCATTAAAGCCAAATTCTCTCAGCCAGGCTCCCTTGAGCTGAATCTGCGGCACATCCTTGTAGTGATATCCGCTCTGTGCACAAACCTTCAGTTCTCTTACATTCTTCTTTGCCATGCGTTTTCCTCCTTTTTCAATAGGCTTTTCATAGAAACAAAATAAGCTGCGGATTACGGTTGGTTCCGCATCTGCAGCTCATCTATTCAAATTCCTATTTAATTGTGATGCCTATTATTTGGTGGAGTTCTCCCCGTTCTTGATGCGATAATAATCATCCATCTCAACATCAAGAGTTACGTAGGATTCTTTCTTCTTATAGGTGTTGCTCAAGAGGCACACCGTCTCCACGTGCATACTGTGTCCGAACTGATCCACTGCGCATACCTTTTTTAGTTCATATCCGTTCCCCAAGAGGTATTTTAGGTCCCTCGCAAGTGTTGCGGGATCACATGAAACATATACGATTTTTTGGGGATTCATTTTGATGAGAGTTTCAAGAAGCTTTATATCGCATCCCGCGCGAGGCGGATCCACAACGGCGGTATCACACGGAAAAGCTATATTTTCTGCGTTCGTTAATTCCTGATTTAATTGTGGAACAATTATTTCTGCGGCTCCGCACTTAAAAGTCACATTCGTAATTCCGTTTATTTTTGCATTTTCAATCGCGTTTTTTATAGCTTCAGGCACAATTTCGACACTTATAACATGCTTTGCTTTTTGTGCCAAAAATAACGAAATCGTCCCGATTCCGGAATAAAGATCCCATACCGTTTCATTTCCTTCGGGTGCCGCAAAGGCAAGCACCTTTTCATAAAGTTTTTTTGTCTGTATGGGGTTTACCTGGAAAAAGGATTTTGCATGAATTTGAAATTTGATATTGCCTATATAATCACATATATACGGATTTCCGTATAATGTATATGTTTTGTCCCCCATAATGACATTGGTTTTCTTTGTATTTATGTTTATGCAAAGGCTCGAAAAATTAAATCCGAATTTAACCGCCGCATCTTGAAGGCGTTTAGGAAATTTCTCTCTTAAATATTCCGAATTTAAAATTTTCTTTGTTTCCTTTTCGTTTGCATTAACAACAAAGCAAAGCATTATTTCCTTTGTGACAAAGCCTGTTCTTATAAGAACGTGGCGAAGCACTCCGTTGCTTGTTTCCTCATTATACGGTGCAATATTAAATCGTGATATAAGTTGTCTTACTTCTTTCAAAACTTCCGCACACACAGGCTGCTCTATCATACATTCGTCATTTTCGATGATATTGTGCGAGTGATATGCATAAAATCCTAATTTAACTGCCCCGTCTTTACCCGCCTGGACGGGATACTGAGCCTTGTTGCGGAATTTCTGTGGCTCCTCCATCCCAATAATTCCTTCATATACGTTTTTTAGAAGTTCCTTATCGATTCCGCCGATTCTGATGAGGCAGTCAAGCACCTTTTTTGATTTGATATTTAATTGTTCCGCATATGCTATATGCTGAATTTGACATCCGCCGCATTTTGCGGCAACAGGGCAAATCGGTGTCACACGGTAAACGGAAGGCTTAATCACGCTTTCAAGACGTGCATAAGCATAATTCTTTTTCACCTTCATAATTTTTGCGCTGATTTCATCGCCAACCGCCGCATCCTTCACAAAAACGGTAAAGCCGTTTACATGCCCTATTCCTTCGCCGTCCGTTCCGATATCTTCTATATAAAGTTTTATCGTGTCGTTTTTATTCATAATTTCCCGTTTTTCTTACATTTGATTCAAAATTCTTTTGGAAGCCGAGCCATCCCGTAGGATCACCCGCAGCATTGTCAAACAGTTCCGACATCGTTTCCATTTTTGCGTCAAGATCGTCTGCCATGCTGAGTGCAAGAGCTTCCGCAAGCGCAGGTTTTTTGGGAGAGCCGAATTCCAGTTTTCCGTGATGCGAAAGAATGCAGTGAAGGAGCTCATTCCTGAGTTTCTTTGGGAAACCGTCGATTTCGTCAATCTTTTTTCCGACATATTCCGCTCCCATATAAATATGTCCGAGCAATTGTCCCTCGTCCGTATAATCATTTTCCGGCAAATCGGAAAGTTCCGAAATTTTTCCTATGTCGTGAAGCATTGCCGCCGTAAGCAGCAGATCCTTGTTCAAAAATTTATAATTTTCGGCAAATCCGATGCAGTTTTTTGTGACGGAAAGCGTATGCTCAAGCAGCCCGCCCCTGAAAGCATGGTGAATCTGTTTTGCGGCGGAATGCTCGCTGAACGCTTTTGCAACAGTTTTGTCGAGAATAAAAACATTGTTCAAAAGTTCCGAAAGCCACTTTGTCTTTATTGACTTTATTATCCCCATCAGTTCCCTGTACATTGCCGGAATTTCCTTTGACGAAGACATAAGAAAATCACCCGGGTCATATTCACCCTCACGGCAGACACGTATTTTGTCTATATGAATCTGAAGACGCTGGTTAAAAGATTTTACAAATCCGTTTGTCTCTATATAGTCTCCCGCTTCAAATTCCTGTATTCCGGGATTTTTTGTATTCCATACCTTGCCGTCTATCGAGCCTGTTTTGTCAACCAAATCAAGCGCAAAATAATCGTCATGCGATTTGCTGTTTTGACCCACTTCCTTTTTTCTGCAAAGAAAAATTTCCGACGTTACCTTGTCGCCTTCTCTTAAGTCCTTAATGTACATTTTTTTATCCTTTCACGTAAAATCACTTACACACATTTATTGCAGCACATCTGTAAAATCACTTATCCACGTATATTACTTGCATATTCATAAAATCACTTACTCACAAGCATTACATACGCCGACTGACTCTTGATTCCGTCCGTATAATTTCTCATATATACAACGTTCAGCGCTTCCGACACCTTTGATGCCGACAATATATCCATAAATTCCGCCATTGTATTTATGCTTTTGCCGTTAATTTCGGTAATTATGTCACCGGATCTGAGCCCTGCCATATATGCGGGCGTTCCTGCATTTACAAGCGTCAGATAAATTCCTTCCGTAACCGCGCTCATTTCTTTGACCGCCTCCGGCACCTCTATTCCGTATATGCCGAAGCTCACAAGCTTTTTGCCGTTAAGAAGCAGATTTATTTCGTCATCAAGCGCCGAAAGCACAGTAAAGCACGGAGCGGTATATGAAGAACTCTTTTCTATCGTATGATTTAACATCCCGATAACAAATCCGTCCATATTAAAAACAAATCCGCTTGCCGCCGAATACATGTTCCAGTCGGTCGTAAAATATTTTATTTCCGCATCCTTTGCATTATATGAATTGTTTGCCGCGCTTATGATTCCGAACGACAATGAATCCGGATATCCGTTTGCGCGTCCGAGCTCAAATACCGGGATTCCCGTTGTCACCGTTTCTTCAGAACAAAATGCGGCATATTGAATATTTGAAATTACCGTTTCCGGAATTGCCGAAATATGCACACCTATTATCGCAAGCTCCAAATCCGTATCATACGTATAAACGGACGCACTTAAAACTTCATCGCTTCCCGTAAACGTGACTTCAACCCTTTTTGCGTCCTTGACGGAAGAATAATCCGTGAGTATCAGCACGTCGACATTGTCCTGCGCAATCACAAGTCCCGTTGTGTTTGTGCGGATTTCATAGGATTCACCGAGAAAGCTTATGCCGGTATTGATTCCGTCTACGGAAGCAATCGTATTTTGAACGCTTTCCGCAACACTCATCACTTCATTCATGAATTTGACATAAGAATATTCGGGCTTTTCCTGTTCCATGCTCCCTTCCGAATCGTCAGAACTTTCATTATCGCCTAAATTTCCCATATCAACTGTTCCGCTTATGTTTCCTGCATCACCCGAATCACCTGTATTTCCTGTATTACCTGAATCACCTGTTCCGGTATTGTCTTCCCCGGGCGCAATCTGTGATGCAGCTTTTGTGACTTCAGGCGACACCGATTTTGTAACTTCCGGCGATACTGCTTTCGTCACCTCGGGCAGCACCTCTTTCGTCACATCAGGCGTTACGCCCGGCGTTACCTTTTTTGTCACATCCGGTGACTCACTCGGCATTACGGTAATTGTAACTTCCGGACTCATCGTAACTTTAATTTTGGGAGTCGCAGTAACAAGAGCTTCCGGCGTTGCCGTAGCCCTGATTCCCTGTGTTATCGCAGGTGTCGGCACAACAATCATTGTAATATGCGGGGTAATTCTGACTGTTTCGGTAGGTGTCGGTGTTGCCTTTCCCGTGATCCCCAGTGTTACCTTTATCTCTGTTTCAGGTGTCGCAGTCGGAATTATTCCCGGTGTCGCAAAATAAGTGGGAACCACAGGTGTTACAGCTTCCCCGCTTGCCTTTGGGGTTACGGCAACCGTAGGCATCGTATTTTGCTCATTATATTCAGGCTTTTTTGTTGTTTTTGCGTTTTCTGTGGGAATGCCGGTAATACCGGAATTTTCACTCGAATTATCGTTCAAATTGCCGCTCGAATTTCCCGGCGTCGGTGTCGTTCTTTTGTTCAAATATACTTCTTCTCTGTATTCCGTATTGTTTTGCAGGCTTCCCGGGATTTTTTTGCCGGTAAGCGCAAACGAAATCCTGAATACAATTCCGAATGCGGCAGCGCACAAAACAACAAAAAGAAAAGTAAATCCGCGCCGTATCCACCTTTCTTTCCGCTTATTCACTATTTTTTCGGTAATGACAAAATCTTCATTGCCGTTTTGTTTTAAATTGTCCTTGTCAAAAGTGTCCTTGTCTGCCATAAAATACCCTTCGGATTCACTACTCCGCAAGCTTAAGTGTAAATATAAATTCCGTTCCCACGCCTTCGGTGCTCACAACCGAAATCGTCTGCTTGTGCGCATCGATTATCTCTTTTACTATCGAAAGCCCAAGCCCCGAGCCCTTTTTGTCACGGCCTCTCGAAGCGTCTCCCTTATAAAAGCGGTCCCAGATTTTGCCTATTGATTCCTTCGGAATTCCCGCTCCGTGGTCCTTGATACTTATGTATACCTTATTTCCGCGTTCTTCTGTCGTTATCTTTATGCTCGAGTCGGACGGTGAAAACTTGACGGCATTATCAAGGATATTATAAATTACCTGCTGTATCAGTCCCTCATCCGCAAGCACAAACGTCTCTTTTTGCGAAAAAATGAGATTTAAAACTATTTTCTTTTTCTTGAATGTTCCTTCAAAAGTAAGCGCAATCTGCTTTATCATGCGGTTTATGTCAAATGCCCCCGTATTTAACATAAGTCCGTTATCGTCGATATTGTTGAGCTGCAACAGATTTGACGTAAGCTTGTTAAGTCTGTCTGTTTCATAAAGAAGAATATCAAAATACTTTTCCTGATCACAAGTCTCAATCGTCCCGTCTTTCATTGCCTCAAGATAACCGCGTATGGATGTAAGCGGCGACCTGAAATCGTGAGACACGTTCGACAAAAATTTACGCTGAATCTCATCCGCATTTTTGAGCTTGTCCGCCATATATTTTATGCTTCCGCCGAGTTCCTCAAGCTCTGCGGGATAAGACACCTTAAATTCACCCCTGAAATTGTTTTTGGTATATTCCTTTGTGCTCTTTGCAAGCTTTCCGACGGGATGCACCGAATAAAAATAGAGAAGCGCAAAAGCCGCAAAAAGGAAAGGCACAAATATAAAATAGCAAATATTTACATAATCGGAATAATATACGCCTTTTGAATAAATTGCCGACATCTCGGTCATTATGCAGACGTATCCCGATACCGAATAATTATAAAAAATCGGAACGGAGCAAATGAGCATCGAATCCGGAATATATTTAGGCGCCGTAACATCTGCGCGGGCATCACCGTCCAAAACCCCCGGAACCAGCGAATCTATCGAAACATAAAGCATGTTTTGCTTGGAATCCGTGCATGTATCCGCAAGCACAAGCCCCGACTTATTCACAACCAAAATTCTTGTGTCGGTCATATCCGCCGCAATCGTGAGATTTTCATTTATCTCTTCCTGCGTGGAAGGCGCCGTATAATATTCGGAAAGATATTCATTTGCGATTTTGTTTGCCATGGTATAAAGCTCTGACCCGCTTTCCGAAACAATTTTCTTTTCGACAAGCTTAAGCCCGACCGTATTTAACAGTGTAAACATAAGCACCACAAGCAATATCCACACAATACTGTATTTTATTAATACGGAAGAACGTTTCATCAATCAACCTCAAATTTATATCCCACGCCCCAAACGGTGGAAATCTTCCAATTAGCCTGATTTTTGATTTTTTCCCTGAGCCTTTTTACGTGAACGTCAACGGTACGCGAGTCTACTTCATAGACATAGTCATAATTCCAAATGTTTTTGAGCAATTGCTCGCGCGTAAAAACACGATTCGGATTTGACGCAAGATAATAAAGAAGCTCAAGCTCCTTCGGTGCAACGTCAAGCTTTTTGTTGTTATAAATAACGGTATAATTTGACTTATTTATCAAAAGTCCTTCATAGGAAATAAATTCGCCCGTATCGGCATTCGGTGAACCGGATATGGTATTTTCCGTTGTTTTTGCACCTGTGTCACCTGTTTCCTGCATTCCGTAAGCAAAACGTCTCAGTACCGCCCTTACTCTCGCAACCATTTCCTTTGGGTCAAAGGGCTTCATTATATAATCGTCGGCACCAAGCTCAAGCCCCAGCACCCTGTCAAACACCTCGCCCTTTGCCGAAACCAGGATAACAGGCACATGAGACGTTTTTCTGATTTCACGCAAAACATCATGTCCGCCTATTCCCGGAAGCATTATATCAAGGAGAATGAGGTCAGGCTTAAATTCACCGAATTTCAAAAGCGCTTCTTCACCGTCATATGCAATTTCCGTAGCATAGCTCTCTTTTGAAAGAAACAGATTAATAACATCCGCAATGCTTTCGTCATCGTCAACAATCAAAATTCGCTGTTTGTCCGCCATAAAAACCTCCCTTATTTATGTATATTCTTAAAAATCCCGCTGCCAAAAACCACGCTTCGTATTCACATTTCGTACTTATACTTTATGCCAAAATTTACAGCTCGCACTTTATTTGAATTTTACAATTGTTACTCCGTTGTCGCCTTCGCCGAATTGTCCGAGACGGTATTCGGCGGCATATTTATATTTCCTTAAATAATTGTGAACCGCATCCTTTAACGCTCCCGTCCCGCGTCCGTGCACAATCGTGCATTTTTCGAGATGAGCAAGATATGCGTCGTCAAGATACTTTTCGAGAACAGGAATTGCCTCGTCCACTCTCATTCCTATGAGATTGATTTCGGGATGAATCGTCATTGCCTTTGAAACGGAAGTGCGTGACGTATTCTTTTTTGTACTTTCCTTTTCGGGACCCGAAATCCGGTTGACTTCCGTCTTTTTAACCTTCATCTGCATCGCACCCGATTGCACGGTCATAACGTCTTTTGAGTCGGGTGCGACAACAACGGTTGCATCGATTCCGAGTGACAAAATATGCACCTTGTCGCCCACATTAAATGAAACATTCTTTGAGTCCCCGTTTGTTTTCTGCTTTTCTCTTTTTAAACCCGCCTTCGATTCGTTTTCATGCATTCGTTCGCGAATAGCCGTGCGTTCTCTTTCAAGCTCCGATACGTTTAAGTCCGCCGTCATCTTATTGATTTTCTTTATTGTTTCGTCTGCATATTCCTTTGCTTCCGCAATTATGTCACGTGCGGTTTCGTTTGCTTCACGTATTATCCTGTCACGCGTGCTTTCAAGCTTTTCGTTTTTTTCTTCGTATTTTTGCCTTAAGCTTTCCGCCTCTTCAAGCGATTTTTGAATTTTTATCGAATCCTTTTCCTGCTTCTGACGCTTTGTGTCAAGATCCGTTATAACATCCTCAAAGCTTTGGTCGCGTGTTCCGATAAAGCTTTTTGCCATTTCTATGATATCGTCCGAAATTCCGAGCTTTTTTGATATTTCAAACGCGTTCGATTTGCCGGGAATTCCTATTAAGAGCCTGTATGTGGGGCTGAGCGTTTCGACATCAAATTCGCATGAGGCATTCGAAATACCGGGTGTCGTAAGAGCATAAATCTTAAGCTCGGCATAGTGAGTTGTGGCAACCGTACGGATATTTTTGTTGTGAAGTGCGGTAAGAACCGCCTGTGCGAGTGCAGCGCCCTCGGTCGGATCCGTACCTGCCCCCAGTTCATCAAAAAGGCAAAGCGACTTTTTGGTCGCAAGCTTCAAAATCTTTACGATATTTGTCATATGAGCGGAAAAAGTCGAAAGCGACTGCTCAATCGATTGCTCATCGCCTATATCCGCAAACACATCGTCAAAAACAGAGAGTTTGCTTCCCGATCCCGCCGGAATATGAAGTCCCGCCTGTCCCATAAGCGTAAAAAGTCCCACTGTTTTAAGAGTAACCGTTTTGCCGCCGGTGTTGGGACCCGTCACGATAAGCATCGTAAAATTTCCGCCCACATAAACATCAATCGGCACAACCTTCTTTTTGTCTATAAGGGGATGACGCCCGCGTCTTATGCTTATGTAGTAATTTTGATTGTATTCGGGCTCCGTCCCGTTCATTTTGTCCGCAAGGCAGGCTTTTGCAAATATAAAATCAAGCTTCCCGAGTATATCTACATTATTTTTGATTTCCTCGACATATCCCGCCGCATAATCGGAAAGCTCCTTCAAAATCCTCTCGATTTCCTTTTTTTCTTTTAAATAAAGCTCTGCAAGATCGTTGTTGAGCTTTACTATGACCTGAGGCTCAATAAAAACGGTCGAACCGGTCGAAGAGCGGTCGTGTATCATTCCGTCAAACTGATTGATATATTCCGACCTTACCGAAATACAATATCTGCCGTTCCGCATTGTGACAATATTGTCGCGTAGCTTGTCGCGCATTTCGGCACTGTTTGCGATTTTTCCCGCCTGTTCACGAATTTTTGCATTTGTGGACACTATATCCCGTCTTATTTTTTGCAACGCGGGACTTGCGTCGTCAAAAAGCTCATCTTCCCCCGCAATACACCTTTTTATTTCGTTGTTGAGATTTGTAAGAGGCGTAAGAAAAGAAAACTTTTCGCTCAAAACGTCATTATATTCTTCCGAATCTCCATAGGATTTGACACGTAAGGTGCATGTTAAAACAGAGCTTATATGAAGTAATTCCGCACATCCGAGCGCAGAACCCACACGCAGGCGGTTAACAGAATCTCCTATATCCGGAAGTCCATTAAAATAAAGGCTTCCCTTCTTTATTATACGGTTAAATGCGTCTCTCGTTTCTGCCTGTGCCGCACGAATGTCATCGATATCCGTCATGGGGAGGAGCGATGCGGCATATTTTTTTCCGAGTGCGGAACCGCAAAGCGATTCGAGTGTATTTATTATTTTGTCATATTCAAGTATTTTTAAAGAACGTTCATTCATATTCCGATAACCTCACTCCAGTGATGTCTGTGAAGCTCGCCACACGTTTCCATATCAAAAAAATCATTTTGACGAAGTGCCTCATACAATACAATCGCAACGGAATTTCCGAGATTAAGGCTTCTTATGTCTTTTCCCATCGGAATACGGATGCAGGTGTCGGGTGAGGACATAAGTATTTCCTCCGGTATCCCCGCACTTTCCTTGCCAAACATAATATACGAATTATCGTCGTAATGCGGCTCCGTATATTTGTGACGTCCCTTTGTCGTTGCCATATAAAGCTTCGGAAAATTGTTTTTTATATTAAAATCCTCAAAATTGTCATAAACATGCAGGTCGAGCAATTTCCAATAATCCATCCCCGCTCTTCTTACGGCTTTGTCAGAAATATCAAAGCCGAGCGGACGGATAAGATGAAGGGTTGTCCCTGTTGCGACGCATGTTCTGCCTATGTTTCCTGTGTTTGCCGGAATTTCCGGCTCAAGTAAGACAATATTCATTTATTTTTCAAGTCCGTTTATAAAGATTTCTATTCTGTCAAGCGCACGCTTTAAGCTTTCTATCGAATAAGCATACGAAATACGAACGAAGCCCTCGCCCGAATCACCAAATGCCGTCCCCGGCACAACGGCAACCTTTTGCTCATATAAAAGCCTTGTCGCAAATTCATCCGCAGTCATATTGAAGCGCTTGATGCTCGGAAATACATAAAATGCACCCTCAGGCTCAAATGTTTTCATTCCCATCTGATTTAAGCGTGTAACAAGATAACGTCTTCTTTCGTCATACGACTCACGCATGCGTGCCACGTCCTCATCGCCGTTTTTGAGTGCCTCAACGGCGGCGCACTGGCTTGTGGTCGGTGCGCACATGATTGCAAACTGGTGAATCTTTGTCATTTGCTTAATTATTTCTTCGGGTCCGCAGGCATAGCCCAGCCGCCATCCCGTCATTGCATAGGACTTTGAAAATCCGTTTATGACAATCGTGCGCTCTTTCATCCCCGGAAGCTCCGCAATCGAAACGTGATTGCCCGTATATGTAAGCTCCGAATAAATTTCGTCGGATATGACAAACAAATCGTTTTCGATTATCACGTCACGGATTGCCATGAGATCTTCCCTTGTCATTATTCCGCCCGTCGGATTGTTCGGAAAAGGCATAATAAGAATCTTTGTCTTTTTTGTAATATGCTTTTTTAAGTCCTCGGCGGTCAATTTAAATTTGTTTTCTTCCTTTAGGTCGATTATAACAGGAATACCATCACAAAGCTTTACGCAAGGCAAATACGAAACATAACAGGGCTCAGGGATCAAAACTTCGTCTCCCTCGTCAATCATTGCACGAAGTGCCCCGTCAATTGCCTCGCTGCCGCCGATTGTCACAAGCACTTCCTTTTTGGGATTGTAGCTTAAATTGTAACGGCGTTTTAAATATTTTGTGATTTCTTCTCTGAGCTCCATGAGCCCCGCATTTGACGTATAAAAGGTTTTGCCCCTCTCAAGCGCATAAATGCCCTCTTCCCGTATATGCCAGGGTGTCTCAAAATCGGGCTCGCCGACACCGAGTGAAATGACATCCGGAATTTCGCTTACCACATCAAAAAATTTTCTGATTCCGGACGGCTTTATGTCTTTTACTTTATTATTTAACGGATCCCGCATATGTTTTTCCTCCAAATTTTTTCTATGTTTACGGTGTTATAAGCATACGTTCGTCATCCGCCGCCGCTCCGACAAGCGGCATTGAATTTTCCTTATATTTTTTGAGTACAAAATTTGTGGAAGTGCTTAAGACAGCTTCAAGCGGCGCAAGCTTATCCGATACAAAGCTTGCTATTTCGCGCATTGATTTTCCTTCGATAATTATCGCAAGGTCAAAATTCCCCGAAACCAAATAAAGCGCCGTTACCTCGTCAAATTTGTAAATTCTTTCGGCAATCTTGTCAAAACCGCGTCCGCGCTGGGGCGTAACCTTGACCTCGATTATGGCGGTCACCTTTTCGTTGCCTGTCATGTCCCAGTTGATAAGTGTGGGATATCCGCAAATTATATTTTCTTCTTCCATTTTTTTGATTTCGGAAGTGACCTCTTCTTCCGATGTGCCAAGCATCATGCTCAAATCTTTTGTGCTTATTTTTGAATTTTTTGCGATTGCATGTAAAATTTTGTCTCTCATAATTTTTCTCCTTTTTTTAAACTTTTACCTCATAAAACGAATCACGCCTGTTTGGCTCCAGAAAGCGTTTTTCCGAATTATTTACAATAATTCTGTCTTTTGAAGCCTGCGTCACACCGATTACCGTCCCAAGCATCCTGTTTTCTTTGGTATCCGGCACAATTGCAACGAGCGCTCCGTCTCCCATAAGTTCATAGGGCGAAATATCGAGAATCTCGCAAATTTCGATCGTGACCTGATTTATCGGAATATCACGTACATTTATGCGGCATCCGACATTTTCTCTTTCGCATAATTCCCAAAGTGCGCCGAACACTCCGCCTGACGATACGTCATGAAGCGCCGCCTCACCCACCGTCTCATATATTTTTTGCGCATCCGTTATAATGCACAAATTCTCAAAATCAACATTCGCCTTATCGATATATTTTTGAGTAAGGCGTTTGGTGAGCACATCCTTATATTTATGCGAAAGTATTTTTGCACCCGCAAGTCCCGCGCTTCCGATCATTATAATGATTTTATCGTTATTGTCGTAATTTGCGGAGGTGAGGGTGTATGATACATTTTTATCACCCGTATTATGGTTATTGCTATTGCTGTCGTTATTATTATTGTTATTGCTATCGTTATTGCAGTTGCTATTGCTATTGTTGCTATTGTTGCTATTGTTATTATTACTGTCGTTGTTTTCGTTGCCGTTTATGATAATATTTTTGCCTTTATCAGGCAAATTGTCAAAAAGACACGCTCCGAGCACAGTTACAGACACGTGATTTTCATGCGTTATTATGGTATTGCCGTGAATTACCCGGATCCCGAGCGCCTTGCATATACTTGCAGCTTCTCCCATAAGTCGCCGTGCTTCCGTGACAGCGTCATCTTTTTTTACGGAAATATTAAGTACTATGGCTTCCGCCCGTCCGCCCGCTGCCGCAAGCGAATTGCATGCCCTTATAACCGCTAAGGCGCCGATTCCTTCGTCATCTCCGAAGGTTTCTGCGGAGCTTACAAGGATTTTTTGTCCGTCCGTCGTGGCTATATTAAGCTTTTCCTCATTCATACCGGCTGAATTTTGTTTTCCCGTATCCGCCGGCAATATATTAAGCTTTCCCGTGGTCTCGGCAACTATATTAAACTCTCCCGCGTCCGCACCGATGCTCATATTACGTCCCATATCAAATTTTTTTAAAGTTCCAAAAACAGCCTGCTTTAAGCCGCTTTCGGACATTTTTCCGATATTCATGTTTTTGTTTACTCTTGACAAACTCAAATATAAAAATTAGACTCATGTTAAGATTTGAATTACTATATCAGATATGCGAGCATCGGAACAAGCATTCCGAGTACCAAAAGTCCCGCAATTATACCTGCAAACATTTTTTTTGTTTTTCTGTTCATTTTTGTAAATTCCTTTCAAAAAAAGAGGTTAACCGTATGATACCTGTATTTCTTGCAACAGCCTTAATCCTTGCCGCTCTCATTGCCATAGTCCCAAAACGCGGCGAACGTGAAAACAAAAAGCGAAGTGCCGAATTTTGGGAGCGCGAGCGCAAAGCAAACTTCGTCCCAAAAAAAGATATCTCAAATTTAGATTTTATCACAATACCGCCCTGTTTATCAAGTCCGGCAGGCTCTGTTTCGGAAGAAATTAAAGATACCGAAAAAAGGATAATGGGACTTACCGACAAAAAAATCGTAAACTTTGCGGGTAAAACCAATACGGACTTAAAAATGGAATACGGAACAGCCAATTTTCAATTACTCTCGGAGTATGACTCTAATTACATCAAGCTTGTTCAGCTTATGCAAAAATATATACGTCTCCTAAAGCAGGAAGGCTATGACGAAAAAGCAAACGAAATTTTGGAATTTGCGCGAGTGGTCGCACCCGAAGTAAATTCGTTTAAAGCATGAATCGCAAAGAACGGAAAATTCATTTAAAGCACGAAACCAAAAAAGACCGGAGCATTTGCTACGGTCTTTTTTCTATACAATGGTACAAAATACAAAGATTTCTATTACAATCGGCTTTACTTCAAATTCTTTAAGCTTTTGCCCCTTGTATCGTGCAATATTCTTTTAAAAAACATTCCTTGCACTTCGGATTTTTAGCCCTGCATATTTCACGCCCGAATGTAATAAGCTGCAAATTCCAAAGTATTTGGTGATCTTCGGGAAGCTTACGCATCAAATCCCGCTCAATTTTTGTGGAATCGGTTTCATGAGTCACCCCGAGCCTTTTTGAAATTCTTTTTACATGCGTATCAACAACAACCGACGGAATATGATAAACATTTCCGCGGATCACATTTGCGGTTTTGCGTCCCACACCCGGAAGCGAAATAAGGCTTTCGATATCGGACGGAACAACGCCGCCGTGCTTATTTGTAATCTCCTTTGCGGTCAAAATTATATGCTCGGCCTTTGTTCTAAAAAATCCGACAGGCTTTATTATTTCTTCGACATCACTTTGATTGGCATAAGACAGAGCCTGTGCATCCGGATATTTTTCAAAGAGCTCACGTGTAACAAGATTTACACGCCTGTCCGTACATTGCGCAGACAAAATCGTTGCGATAAGAAGCTCATACGCATTTTTGTATTCCAAAAAGCAATACATTTCCGTACCGTACTCACGGTCCAAAATATCAAGTATTTCTTTTATGCTTTTTTCCGTCATCGGCAGTTTCTCCGAAATTTCCCATGCTTACACTTTTCTGCACTTCATAACATTTTATTAAGCTACTCGGCAACTGTTACCTAAAATTTCTGCCGGAGTTCCTTACAGCTTCTTAATAAAATTTCCTCTTACCTTCACGCTTTCGTCAATTATCACAAAAGCATGCGGATCGATTGATGTCACTATTTCAAGAAATTCGTGTGCCTCATATTTATTTATGCACGAAACAAATATATGCATGTCCTCGTGCGTATAGGCGCCGTATCCGTTCCACATAGTGACGCCGCGCCCGGTTTCTTCCATAATGCGCTTGTCCACGCCATCCTTTTTGGTAAAAATCATGCAGCTCATTGTAATGTTTTGATAATGAATCTTATCGAGTGTTATCGAAAAAGCAACCATTACGATAACAGAATATACAACCGTTTCCACATCAAAAAGGAAAAGCAAAATTATATACAAAAACGCGTTGAACAGTCTCGAAACCTTTCCGACAGACGCGTCGGGACGTTTTTTGGACATATATACGCCCACAATGTCAAGTCCGCCGCCGCATCCGCCTGCAAAGAGAATAAGCCCCGTTCCGGCGCCCGTTGTCATACCGCCCACAAGCGCTCCCGTAAGCTCGTCATCAATAATCGGCTCAGAAAGTATCGGAATAATGCTTCCAAAAAGTGATATTATCAAAACGCTCACAAGAGTTCTTATAAAAAATCTCCTGTTTACACCCTTGTATGCAAGCACAAGCAGTGGAATATTTATGATTGCATATACGATTGCATAAAGGTTTGCGAAAGTAAGCCCGAACATATTCAAAAAATAAGCGATTAACTGCGCAAGACCCGACCCTCCGCCGTTGTAAATACCGAGCGGTCTCACAAAAATATTGATTCCCGCCGAATAAACAATGCTTCCGAATACAATCAGGATATATTTGAATATGACGCTTTCAAACATTTTGTCACGTACTGATTCGTTTTTTTTGATTTTTTCCATGATTCAGCCAAAAATTCCTTTACGGGATGTCATAATTTTGATTTATGCCACCTCATATGGCAAAATTCTTCCGCAGATTTCTTCCGTTTCATATAACAAAACTCGTCCGCAGATTTCTTCCGTTTCATATAATAAAACTCGTCCGCAAATTTCTGCAACAATATGACGAAACTCGTCCGCATTTTTTTACAGCATCATGTGGCGAAGCTCGTCTCCCGATTTTTCCGAAAGATATGTGGGCGCAATGTCAAATACAGTCTTGCATCCGCGTGCGCCTTCAGTATAAAGTCTGTAAGCCGCTCTTACATATGCCGCAACAACCATCGACGTAAATTCCGGATTTGAATCAAGCTTTAAATTATATTCGATCACATGCTTGTTTTCCGAATTCCAGCCGGACACTCCCGTTCTTATAACCATACCGCCGTGAGGAAGTCCCTTGTGATCGCGGTTCAGTTCTTCTTCTGTCACAAAATGGACCGTTGTATCGTAATCGGCAAAATAATTCGGCATTGTTTTGATTTCTTTTTCTACTTCTGCGGGATCAGCATTGTCTTCAAGTACAACAAAGCACTCTCTTGTATGCTTTTCACGTGTTGTGAGCTCCGGATTAAGTCCTGCCCTCACCTTTTCAACGGCGCTTTCAACGGGGCACGTGTATTGTCTTGCGTCCTTAACGCCCTTGATTCTTCTGATTGCGTCGGAATGGCCCTGGCTTACGCCCTTGCCCCAGAATGTATAATCATGGCCGTTTTGCAAAATGCAATTTGCATACAGACGATTAAGCGAAAACATTCCCGGATCCCAGCCGACCGATATAATGCTGATATGATTTGTATCGATTGCGGCCTTGTTTACATTTTCAAAATGTTCCGGAATACGCGCATGCGTATCAAACGTGTCAACCGTATTGAACATCTTTGTATATAAAGGCGTCTGAACGGGCAAATCCGTTGCCGAACCTCCGCAAAGCACAAGAACGTCTATTTTATCCTTGTATGCCTCGATTTTATTTACACTTTCCGTCTTAAGACCTGATACTGTTTTTACGGTCTCGGGATCTCTCCTTGTAAATACAGCGACAAGCTCCATATCGGGAGCCGCATTTACAGCCCATTCGATGCCGCGTCCTATGTTACCGTAACCCAAAAGTCCAACTTTGATAGCCATATTGCATATTCCTCCTTTTTTTTGTAAGTCACACCAATCCGCCGATTTGCAAGTCACAACAATTTACTGATTTTCAAGTCGCCGCAATCCCCCGTTCCGCAAAGTCATACCAATCCTCCGTTCCGCAAAGTCACTGCAGTCCGCCGATACTCAGAGCTTGCTCGCAAGAAACAGACACCTGATTCTGTCTCCGGTTAACCGGCATTTACATCTTTGAATCAGTGTGCATCACTTTTAAAGCAGTATTTTATTCACATAAATATTGTTTGTCAACAATTTTATTCCACTCTCACCGCAATCACGGCAAGTCTTCCGTTTTCGTTTCGGGCTCCCGTTTCGTCCGTCTTTGAGCAAGTCGAAAGAGTCAAAAATTCGTCTCCGTATTTGGCTGTTGCAGTTGCGTCAATAACGCTTGCGGACATTATATTCGAATACCAATAATCAAAATCAAGCTCCGTATTCGCATTATAAAAGAAATAATATTTGAAATTGTCATCAAGCGGATCTTCAAATTCGTGTGAACGGAATACGGCAATCACCTCATAGGTGCGGTTTTCGTACGCGGTATCAAAATAAATGTATTTGTGCTTTTCGTAATAGCTTTGTTTCAAATATTGGTCAAGGTTTCCAAACATTGTGTCGTTTATCATATTGTGTCCGAAAATGATTATGTTTGTGGAAGGCTTGGAGCCGCCCGCATAATTATCGGATTTTTTTCCCACTCCGACATTGCATTCCTTAACCGTAAACAGCGTTCCGTTTATATTGTAGCTTCCGTAGAAGTCATGTCTCAAATAAAAGCTTTCGTCCCAGACACGTTCCGTAACGACTTCATAATCGATTGCGGGATTGGTATTGATTATTTCAAGATGCCCCACCCATTCGGGATTGATCGCTGTCATCTCTTTGCCGTATTCGTCGGGTTCGGGCGGAAGAGGTGTGGGCGTGGGTGTAGATGTCGCAGTCGGTGTGGCAGTCGGAATCGGCGTCGGATCTCCGTTCGGAAGAGGATTGGGATCTTCGGTCGGTGTCGGAATAAGAGTCACATAAGGCATATCCGTCGGATCCGGAATGTCGGGGCTCTGTGTAATATGGGGATCTGATGTAATATCGGGGCCCGGCGTAGGCGTGGGCTCGGATGTAATGCCGGGTGTCACATCACTGTTTCCGTCAGGAGTCCCGGTAACATCCGGTATAACATCGCCGGGCGTGGGTGTAATGGTTTCGCTTCCTTCCTGTGTCCCGGTAATACCGGGTGTCGGTATTATTTTGGCCGTTTCCGTGGGAGTAACGCTCCAACCGTCACCCGAATTAATATTTCCGCGATCGTCACGCGAATATTTGTTTCTGATATCGCGAAGATCCTCGGCATTTTTTTCGTTTATGTACATATTTGCGAGATACCACCCTCCGTATCCCACAAATGCGCCTACTGAGGCAATAAATATGAAAAGGGAAACATAATAAAGTGCTCCCCTTCCTTTTTTGAATTTCGGTTTGTTTTTCATTTGTTGCTTAATTCCTTTGTTTCAAAAATGTCCGCCATAAAAATTAACGTTTCGCATTCGATTGCTGCCCGGGTCGTCTCTTCCGTTCGCCTTCCGGCTGCGTTCGTCTTTACTGTTTTTCGCGGCACGGACATCTTATCTCAAAATCGTGTCAATTTCTTGTCGCTCTTTTTCCGAAAATTCCGTATTATTTAACATTTTTACATTTTCAACGATTTGAGAAGGCTTTGAAGCGCCGATTAATACGCTTGTGATATCCTTGTCTCTCATAATCCACGCAAGAGCCATCTCGGACAAAGTCTGATTTCTCTCATGCGCAATATCGTTTAATGCCGCAATTTTCTTAAGTGTCTCGGGACTCAGTGCCTTTTCGTTTAAAAATCTTCCGTCGGTCCTGATTCTCGAATCTTCCGGAATCCCTTTTAAATATTTGTCCGTCAAAAGTCCCTGCGCAAGCGGACAGAAGGTAATGATTCCGATTCCGTTTGCTGCGGCATAATCCTTTAAGCCGTCTTTCTCGATATCACGCACAAGCATTGAATATTTACGCTGATTGATAACAAAAGGCGTTCCGAGCTTCTTAAAAATCTGAGCTGCCTTAATCGTATCCTCTTTGTTGTAATTTGAAATGCCTATATAAAGCGCTTTTCCTGTTCTCACGATATGGTCAAGCGCTTCGCATGTCTCAAAAAGCGGCGTTTCGGGATCGGGTCTGTGATGATAAAAAATATCCACATATTCAAGGCCCATGCGCTTTAAGCTTTGGTCGATGCTCGCAATCAGATATTTACGGCTTCCCCTGTCTCCGTAAGGCCCCGGCCACATTTCATAGCCGGCCTTTGTGGAAATTACAAGTTCATCGCGGTAGGGCGCAAATTCATTCTTAAGTATCTTTCCGAAATTTTCCTCAGCCGCTCCCGGCACAGGTCCGTAATTGTTTGCAAGGTCAAAGTGTGTGATGCCGTTATCAAAGGCCGTGCAGCACATATTTACCATGTTGTCATAATTTCCGTTCGAACCAAAATTGTGCCATAATCCGAGCGACACCGCCGGAAGCTTTAACCCCGACGCACCGCATCTGTTATAAAGCATTTTTTCGTATCTGTTTTCGTCTGCCACATAAATCTTTCTGTTTTGTTCTCGCATAATTTTCTCCTTATAAAGTGTTAAAAGTTAAAATTACGATACCTTTCACTATTGTTTTCATGTTAAAAATGCGGTACCTGTTACTATTGTTTTTCAATACTTCTCACAGTTTCAATCACCTTATACACTTCCGTACTCGGTTGAAACAATGCCGTATGAGGCTTACGGTTGTCTTTCAAATTATATTCCTCAAGCCTTTTGGCAGCGTCTATTGCTTTATCAATATTCGGTAATAACAGTTCATACAAATCATCTCTTGTTTTGGAATAATTCGGTATCTTTGTTGCCAAAACCTTGACAAGTTCACTGCTTGACACGTATTTCCTTGCAGAAAATCCGAAATGACACATAAACCATTGTTCAAAACACGGATTCGATACAATTATCTCAATATCGTGATTCTGTGCTTTTATATCTGCCTGTGCTATTTTTTCGTCTTTATCCGAATTAACGTCGGAATCTATCAGACAATATGCCTTATCTCCAAGTTCCGGAGCAAAATCCCGTTCCCTGCATTCCGTAATCAACTCATTAATCATATTAACCGGATCTGTGGCATTTCCCCCGGCAAAAATAATCTTCACTTTATTACTGCCAAACTTTTTAAAATATAAAGTCTCCGTTTTATTGTTGCCTTCCGCCTCAATCACAACAATACTCGCTCTTTTTCTGCTGAAATTATTTCTCTTTTTTGGCGTGTATCCCTGTTTTCTTACCCCCACAAACTTTCTCCTTCACCAACACTCGGGACTGAACCGTATCTTCCCAACAAATATGCCTTTCTGACATCCTCTCTTGTCCTTGGAGAAAATTCATCCAATGAATATAATTCGGAAGCCCCCGTATCCCGGTTCTTTTCCACAAAATAAATCTGATCTCGTCTTAATTCCTTCAAGTTAAGCAATGTCATTGTATGCGTCGAAATAATTAATTGCGCGCCGGCTTTGTTAACCTCAGGATTATTGAACAATCCAACCAAATAGGTAACAAGCATAGGATGAAGACTTGTATCAAACTCGTCAATACAAAGAGTTTCACCGGTTTCAAAAGCTCTCTTTATTAATGGACTCATAAAGAAGATATTCTGTGTTCCCTTTGACTCATTCTTCAATTCCAGCGAAAAGCTCAATATCTTTCCGTCTTCCTGTTTTACATTATGCAAGGTTTCAATTTTGTATGCTTTTCCTTTAATTTCACGAGTTATTCCGATTCCTTTTGAAACAGCCGTTAGCGGGCTAAGCTGTCCCAAAGGAATATCCTTACTTTCAAAAATATAATCCGTAATATTAATATCTGCTTCTTTTAAAATATTATTCGTAAACCTTCTTAATGAGCTGTCATCATCACTTTCATACATATCGCCTGTCAAATTGAGCAAATTTTCATATTGCGTATCATATGTATTTATTTGATTTGAAAGCCACAGCATCGGTATTCTTGTTTCCTCACAATTCCATGTTGTCGCGGTCGCGAGAAAAAGTTTGTTTTCCGTATTTCTTTCGATAAGAGGTTTTAATTTTGCCTTTATCCCTGCATTGGTAAATCTGTAAACTTCCTTTTCGTTCTCATCACGTTCAAAAATAACGGTCGGTCTTTGACTGTTATATACATATAAATATTCCGTATAAATTTTTTTTATAGTTGCGGAATACCCATATACATATTTTTTCCCCTCGGCAACAAATACAAATTCAAACGCAGTCGGCTTATTCCTTGATTCTTCATCAAACATAAAAGGAACAATACAAAAAAGCGGTTCACCGATTTGGCGTTTATCCGACCAACGTACCGTAACTATCGCTGCCGTTAACGCTAAAAACAAATTGCTCTTCCCCGCCGCATTTGCTCCAAATACAGAAGCCGCCTTCAAAATTCTTTCTTTACCTATTTCAACCAAATTATTCCGGTGTTCTTTATCCGAAGAAGCTTCCATAGAAAGCACAGCTCTGTCTTTTATGGATTTAAAGTTTTCAACAGAAAATTGTAACAGCATGTCACTTCACCTGCCATATTTCAAAATAAATCTGTATCAATTTTATACCATGCTTGTCGTTCTAAGTCAATCTTGAAATCGCGTTTTTTGTCATTTTTTGCCGAATATTGTATTTAAAAATATATGTTATGCTGTTATAATTTAATCGGAACGCCATCTATGCGAATTGGTCCGCCGGACATATTCATCTCATCATCCTTCTGAATTGAGTGCCCTTTCCGCCGTAATTTCACCAATACCTGTTTCATGGTTCAATTTTTTCATTGTATACAAAAACTCGCAAATTCTCACAGAATCCGCCTCGTTTTCGATCCCGCCCGAAATTGCGATCGTAATCACGTTTTTGTCCGTACCGGAAACATTTTTTGTAAAACAGTTCTTTTTTAACACGTCTT
>CAVJHK010000021.1:0-11058 GCA_963649295.1 Lachnospiraceae bacterium
CTCTTAAAGCAAAGCGGAACATTTCGCGCAAATCAGGATGTTCAAGAGCGCGTCATGGACTCAAACGACATCGAGCGTGAGCGCGGAATCACGATTCTTGCAAAAAATACCGCAATTAATTATAAGGGAATAAAAATAAACATTGTTGACACACCCGGTCATGCCGACTTCGGCGGAGAGGTTGAGCGCGTGCTCAAAATGGTTGACGGTGTAATACTTGTTGTTGACGCATTCGAAGGCGTTATGCCGCAGACAAAATTTGTACTTAAAAAAGCTCTCGAACTGCAGCTTCCCGTTATTTGCTGCATAAACAAAATAGACCGGCCCGAAGCACGTCCAAAAGAAGTTATCGACGAAGTGCTCGAGCTTCTCATGGATCTTGACGCATCCGATGCACAGCTTGATTGCCCCTTTGTATTTGCATCCGCAAAGACCGGTGTTGCAATACTTGAACTTACGGACAAGCCGCAAAACATGGTTCCTCTTTTTGAGACAATCGTTGATTATATTCCCGCTCCCCAGGGCGATCCGGACGCCGGCACACAGGTTCTCATCAGCACAATCGATTATAACGAATATGTCGGAAGAATCGGTGTGGGCAAGGTTTCAAACGGCACAATCCGCGTAAATCAGGATGTTGTCATCGTAAACCACCACGAACCCGACAAAGTCCGCAAGGTCAAGGTTTCAAAGCTTTATGTATATGAAGGATTAAAGAAAGTTGAAGTTGAAGAGGCGGGTGTAGGCCAAATCGTTGCAATATCGGGAATTGCCGACCTTCACATCGGTGACACTCTCTGCAGCCCTGATGTAATATCCCCAATTCCTTTCCAAAAGATATCCGAGCCCACAATCGCAATGACGTTTTCCGTAAACGATTCGCCGCTTGCGGGCAAGGAAGGAAAATATGTCACATCAAGGCACTTAAGGGAAAGACTTTTCCGTGAGCTCAACACTGACGTGTCTCTCCGTGTGGAAGAAACCGATACAACGGAAGCCTTCAAGGTGTCAGGACGCGGGGAGCTTCACCTTTCCGTCCTCATCGAAAACATGCGCCGTGAAGGCTACGAATTTGCGGTAAGCAAGGCTGAAGTGCTTTATAAAACAGGCGAGAAGGGCGAAAAGCTTGAGCCCGTCGAAAAAGCATATGTTGACGTTCCCGACGAATTTTCGGGAGTTGTAATAGAAAAGCTTTCACAGCGTAAGGGCGAACTCATCTCAATGTCCGGAATCAGCGGCGGATATACAAGACTTGAATTTTTGATTCCGTCCCGCGGTCTCATCGGTTACCGCGGTGAATTCATGACGGACACAAAGGGCAACGGAATCATCAACACGCTCTTTGACGGATATGCACCCTTTAAGGGCGACATCGCATACAGAAAGACAGGCTCGCTCATTGCCTTTGAAGCCGGCGAAAGCGTTACCTACGGACTCTTTAACGCACAGGAGCGCGGTATTCTCTTTATCGGACCCGGCGTACCCGTTTACTCGGGCATGGTAATCGGTCAAAGCCCGAAGGCTGAAGACATCGAAGTAAACGTATGCAAGCGCAAGCAGCTCACAAACACACGTTCATCCGCTTCCGACGAAGCTCTCCGTCTTACGCCGCCCAAGGTTCTTTCGCTTGAGCAGGCACTTGACTTTATCGAAAAGGACGAGCTCCTTGAAGTAACGCCTCAGTCACTCAGAATCAGAAAGAAAATTCTTGATCCTCTTATGAGAAAGAGAGCAGGAAGAAAATAAGCATACAGCGCGTGGAATATAACGTATGGAAACCAAATTTTCTGTACATCAAAAAAGGATTGACATTATATAATGTCAATCCTTTTTTATGTTCTTATCGTCTATATTCTTATTATCTATGTTCTTATTATCTTTCGATTTCCCAATTTCGATTTTTGCAATTTCGATTTTTTGCAATTTTGATTTTTCCGTTTTTGATTTTTACGAATTTGATTACCGTTATCCCTGATTTTCTCTGTAAAAATCAGGCAATTCCTTTAAGGACCCGATCTTCGACAGCGATCCGTTAGTATATCTTTTATCGGGCGTTACGTCTTTCCCAAACCACTCGGGTGCCTCAAACAAATCCGCCTCTTTTGTCGACGGAAATTCCACCTCCGCAAATATAAGTCCCTCAAGGTATCCCTTAAACACATCAAGCTCTATCGTATATTGTCCGAAAGGAATCAGATATCGTGTCTTTAAAATCGTATTTCCGTCCTTTATTTTAAGCAGTGCTTCGTATACCTCTTTCGAAAGAGGCAGCTCCGTTTCGTTGTTTACCGTCGCTTTTGTATGCGAAAGCACATCCGCAAGACCTTTGCGTGACTTATATGTCATTATGTACTCGGCGTTTGCCTTCCTGATCCTGAGCCTCGGCTCACCGGGAAGATAAGACTGCTCGATTTCCCTTTTTTCGTATGCTTCAAGATTTTCCGGTAATTTTGTCACCAAAAATTTTCTTTCGATTTCCATTTAAAAAACGTCACTCCTCTTATGCATTTTTCTTTCTCTTTTGACGCCGTATCAATTTTTCATCGATATATGTCTTAAAGCCATCCGTCTCCGTAAGCCGGTTTTTCTTATTTTCATTTTTAAAAAACTGTTCCATTTCGGAAAGTGAAATTCTGATACCGGTTCTTGTTTCCTCTTCGGTTGTAAGCCCGGCCGCACGATGGCGGTTTACAAGCGAGGTTCTGTCGGATTTTAATACCGACATCACGGCATTCGGGCTGTAACCGTTTAAGATTTTGCATATCCCGAGCGCGATCTCCCTTTCGGACTTATAAATGCTTTCGTCAAAATCGCACATTTGCCAAAATTCCCGATTTTTGAGCTTTTCGTATATATCGGGGTACGGCTCTATTTTGCCCGGACGATAAATCACATCGTCATTTATTAAAGGATATCCGTTTTTTATGAGACATACCGCCTGACCATAAAACAGGCTTGCCATAATCTGATACGGCGCAACATCGGAATTTAAGCTTTTTATAATATAAAACGAAATCAAAGCGGCCTTATCGCACTCCAACAGCCTTTGAACTGCCGTTTTGGCCTTTCTGTAGGCAACATCCGTCACTTTTGTATGATTTTTTTCGAGAAGCTCCAAAAAATAATACGGATCCGCCTGAAGCCTTTTTATCGTCTTTGCAAATTCCCTGTTGGGGCTTGCGCCGTTTAACTGGTTCATAACGGTTGTTTCGCCCCAGCCGAGTATCTTTGAAAGCGGCTTTTTTCCGATATTGTATTTTTTTAATATTTCGTTAAGAGAAGCAACAACATCATCCATCAATATTTCCTGAAATCATTTATTCCCTTTGCTATTATCTTTATGCCTTTTGTAAGCCGGTCAAAGGTGCCTATTTTGTAAAGGCTTATTAAAATCATTCCGACGGGAATTCCGAGAATCAAGCCCCACATTCCCGCAATCTTATAGCCGATAAACATAAATACAAGTGTCTCAAGCGGATTCATTTCGACTGCGTCTCCCACAAGCTTGGGCTGCAAAAGCTGTCTTATAAGCTGGCATATAACATAAAGAATCGCAAGCAATACGGCTTGAGAATATTTTTGTCCGATTATGTCAATAACAATCCACGGCCAGAATACCGCGCCCATTCCGAATACGGGCAAAAAGTCCAAAAATGCGACACCGAATGCGCAAAGCGCCGAAAAGCTGATATCCATTATCTCAAACCAGATAAACATGATTGCAAAAAGCACAAGCATGATCTTAAACTGCGCCTTAAAATATCCGCCGATTGCCTTTTTAAAATTATCGCGTATTAAGCTGAAATATGACAATGTCGACTCCGGTGTGTGGGCTTTTAACCATCCTATAATTTCCGCCTGCTGAGCCGTAAAAAAGTAAGCCGCAATAAAACATACAACAATTCCGAGAACAACATCGACGCTTGCCGTAAGGAAGCTTGACGCATCCGCAAACGACGGAAGCTTAAGCGTATTTGCAAATTCCTGAATTACCTCAATGAAATCTTCACTCGTACCGGATACGAATTTTTGCACATTTGTGGGCAAAACTTCATAAACACCCGATAAGCTTTCCCCGATTCTCACCATCATATTGCGGAGCGCTTCGACGATTACCTGTCTTTCTTCCACAAGCTTTGTTATCTGCGAAATGAGAAAAACGATTATTCCGTAAATCATTGCGATTACCGCCGCAATAACTAAGATAATTACGATTGCGGAGCCGAGTTTCTGCGTTATCTTAAACTTTTTTCTGATAAGCTTTACGAGCGGTGTTGCGATTGCGGCAAGGAGCGCCGCAACAATAAAGGGCAAAAAGAACTTAATTATCTTCGGTACAAAAATAATTACAAGTACAATTCCTGCAATCGAGACTATAAGATTCACAATGATACGCCAAATGATGTACTTGTCGACCACTTCCGCAGTTTTGGATTTTTCGGAGGCTGATTGTGATTTTCCCGCTGCCGATTTTCCGGACGCATTTCCCGATGTTTTGTTTCCGGATACTTTTTTTGAATATGCGCTGTCTTTCGATGCATCACTGTCGAATTTTTCTTGTTTTCCGGATTTTTCGTTCTCCTGTGCGCCAAATTCTTCGTTTTCTCCGTCACCACTGCCCGTGAATAAATCCTCGGCTTCAGCATCATCCGTTTTTATCGCAAGAGGCGTCACAATATCGTCATAACGCACGTCTTCGGGTCTGTTCGGAATTTCATATTCCGCATCCAAACGAAACTGCTCCGTAGCCTCACGAATCATGCGGACAGTCTTTTTGACATATTCGGCACCGTCTGCAAGTCTTGTTTTCATATCAATTTTGTCAGACTTTTCACCCGTTTTCTTTTCCTTTACCTTTTTTGCCGGTTTCTTCGGCTTTTCGGCTTTTGCGGAATTTGCCTGTCTTTCTGCCTTTTCGGCCTTATCCGCCTTCTCGGGCTTTGCGAGTTTTTCTGCCTTTGCGGATTTAACTGCCTTGTCCTGCTTATCTGCCATTACTGAATTATAAAAATTATCGGAATCATTGTCTTTTTCACACAAACTCGCCAACGCCGAATTATCCAAATCCGATTTTGGCTTTATATTATCCGCAGGCACAACAAAATCCGCCGCATCCTTTGTTTCGACGGGAATTTTCACTGTTCCGTTATCCGCTGTTTCCGTGATTTTTTTATTTTCTCCCGAATCCTTAAAATCAGAGTCAAGTCTGTCTTTAAAATTATCGTCGCTCATTTTACACCTCTATTCCTTAAAAGCGTCTCTCGCCGCAAATGTCAAAAAGAACAAAACCGATCCCGTTATAGCTATCACCGGTCCCGCTGCCACATCAAGATAATATGAAAGAACAAGTCCGAGAACCCCCGAAAACATCGCACCGATTAAAGAAAAAAGATGATATTCGCGTGCGTTTTTCGAAATGTTTTTTGATGCCGCAGCCGGAAGAATTATAAGTGCGTTTATTATGAGAATTCCCACAATCCTGACAGCCAGCATTACAACAACGGCAACCAGACACGCAAATATATTTTCGTATAGCATCACAGGAATTCCCTTGCTTTTTGCGATACTCTTATTTATTCCTATACCTGAAATTTGATTGTAACAAAACATCCATATCAAAATCGTAACAAAAAGTGCTGCGGCAAGCTTTATGTTGTCGCGCGCGGTTACGCACAAAATATCTCCCACAAGCATCGACGAATATCTCGAAAAGCTTCCGTTTTTTGACAAAAGAGCAAGACCCACAGCCACAGACATCGAAGAAAACACGGCAATTATCGTATCTGCCGACGCCACACGCTTGTAGCGGATAAAATTTAAGAGTAACGCAAACAAAATCGCAAACAATATCATCGAAATATCAAGATCGGATATTCCGAGAAGCGTTCCGATTGCGATCCCGGTAAATGCCGAATGTCCGAGCGCATCCGAAAAATAGGACATACGGTTTGTCACAACCATTGTCCCCATGAGCCCAAACATCGGGGTAATCAGAAGTATGGCAACAAGTGCGTTTTTCATGAAATCATATTGCAAAAATCCCATATTTGTTACCGAAAGTTCCTTAAATTCATTCGCCTATAGTGACGTTATGTCCGAAGCTTTCCTATGTTCACTCGGTTACATTGACGTTGCAGCCGAAGCTTTCCTTAAATTCACTCGTTTACATCGACCTTGTAACCGAAGCTTTCCTTAAATTCACTCGTTTACATCGACCTTGTAACCGAAGCTTTCCTTAAATTCTTCGCTCTTCATTATTTCAGCGGGTGTTCCCGTTATTGCGCGCCCGTTGTCAATAAGCAGGACATTATCGGCAAAGCGAGCCACAAGCTCCAAATCATGCGACACAAGTATTATCGAAAGGTCATAGCTTTTTTTTAGATTTGCGAGGATATCATAAAACAGCTCACGCCCGTTTTTGTCTATTCCGGACACCGGCTCATCGAGCAGCAAAAGGTTCGGCACAGGCGTACATGCAATCGTAAGCAGCACTCTTTGGAGCTCGCCGCCCGACAAATCACAAACACGCTTGTCAATCAGATCACCCGCCTCAAATATATCAAGGCGTGCCTTTATCCTGTCATAAAGCTTTTTGCTTTTGCAAAGAAAGACCGGCACACGGCTCATATATCCCGCAACCATATCATAAACAGAAATCGGCGTATTCGGCTCAATGTCCAGCTTTTGCGGCACATAGCCAGTTTTAAGCTTTGAAACGGTATTGTTTTTTATATCCTTAAAAATAATCGATCCGTCATAATGGATTTCCCCGAGAATACTTTTGATAAGCGTCGACTTTCCGGCACCGTTTTTTCCTATTATAACAGTCAGCTTTCCGCAAAAAATGGACAGATTAAGATTATCTAAAATCTTTGTGCTGCCGTGCTTTACGGTAAGATTTTCGATATCTATCCTGTGAAATCCGCATGCCGCATTTTTGTTCTTATATTCACGCTTGCTTTTATAAAGCGCCGCACGTTCATCGTCGATGATTTCTTTTAGCTCTTTATTCTCCTGTAAATACTTTTTCTTCACGCTTATTTAAATTACCTCATTTGGGATATATTTTTTCTTAAAATTCCACGCACGTATGAAATTTTTAAGCTTACCCAAAATTATTCATGCGGAATTTAAGTTTCCTAACTTGCTTTAAGTTTTCTTACTTAAACTTCCTGCTTACTTAATGTTCCTGCTTACTTAATGTTTCCTTATTTGCTTAAGCTTCTTACTTACTTAAGTTCCCTGCTTACTCACGAAATTCCCGGGATATATTCCCGGTATTGTATTATTCAAGTACTTCCGCAATTTTTTTAAAATTTTCGTTCATTCCGTTTATATAGGAATCCATATCCCCGTCTCCGCCCGTAAGCGCATTTAAGAGCACCACCATGGCTCCCGTTTCACTTACGATTTTCTCGGCACTTTGAATATTCTCTTCTTCAACCATTATTATTGTTTTTTCATGCATTTTTGCATTTTCGATTGCGTCCCTTATTTCGCCCGCCGACGGCACTTCGTCCGCATCCGTCGAAAATACGGCAATAGTATATAAAGAAAGCGAATCCGCAAAAACTTCAAAAGCCTCGTTAAAACAAATTACGCATATGTCTTCGGATGAATTTCCGATTTTATCCGCAATTTCAAGCTTTCTTTCGTACACAATCTGCAGCCTGTCCGCATAAGCATCGGTATTTTTTGCAATTTGATCCGAATATTCCGGAAAAATTTTCTTTAAATTCCCCGCCACATAGTCAATCGCATCAAATTCCGAGTCTACGCTCATCCAAAAATGAGGATTTTCCGTATCGATTACGGACGATGCTTCTATGATTTGAAGGTCCGCATAATTTGCCCTCACATTATCCGTAAAGCTTTCCATCCCGCCGCCGTTCACTATAAGCACGTCGGCATTTTCAAGGCTCTTCATGTCCGCCGTCGTAATTTGATAATCATGAATGCAGCCGGTTAAGGTTACAGTCATATTCGTAACCGAAACATCAGTATTTTTAAGCAGATTTTCGGTCATTATATACACGGGATAAAAGGAGCATACAACATTTTTCTTAAGCTTGCCCGCATCTTTTTTTGAAAAAAGTATAATGACTGCGGCAATAAGCACAAGCAATGCCAAAATACATATAAAATATATAGTCTTTTTATTATACGACTTTCGCATTATTCTTCCTTTCCGAGCTTAAATGCGACGATAAAACCCACAGCAAACGTCAAAATACCGCAAACAACCGCCCCCGCACTCACGCTTTCCACGCCCGAGCCCGTGATGACGGGATAGGGTGATGCAAGAATAAGTCCGAGAATTCCGGCATAAGTCTTGCTCTCATATTTTTCTAAGAGAAATTCGATAAGCTTTGCCGCAAAGAAAATTCCAAAGAGAACACCCACGCCAAACGGGAAAAGCACTCCCACATCTCCGAGCATTGTCTTAAAATCAAGGTTTTTAAGTGCCGTTATGAAGCTTGTGATATGACCGATTATGGAATTGTAATATCCGAGGATCATCATTACCATTGAACCGGAAACTCCCGGAATTATCATCGTTGCGGCCGCAACAATTCCGACAAGAACCGAAACAATCACACCGCCGGGCGTAAACGTAAGCTCTTTTGTGAGCCCCGAACGCTTCCCAAACACGTCAAGCAAAATTACAAGTGCAAAAAAAGCGATAAACAGCATCACCGACACCCAGTCGATTTTTACCTTTACTTTTTTAAATATAATCGGAACGCTGCCGAATATAAGTCCTATAAAAAGAAGTGCCGTGGGGATGGGGAACTTATCAAACAAAAATTCTATCGCAAAGGCAAATCCCACAATTCCTATTGCCATGCCGATTGCGTAGGGGAGAAGCGTCCTTATGCTTTTCTTTAACGACTTAAAAAGATTGTTGATGCTTCCGATAATGTCATCGTAGATTCCCATCGAAACCATCATCGTTCCGCCCGAAACTCCCGGAATAACATTTGCGATTCCTATTACAATGCCTCTCAAAATATCCAAAATAAATTTGATCATATTTGCCCTCTTTCACCCTTATTGAATTTTTTGTACGATTTACCTCTATGTTCTTTTGGGGTGCTTTTCAAAATTTTTTGCCTTCGGCTTTTATGTCCGCTGCCATCTGCCGCTTGCTCCGCACGGAAGTATAAGTCCCGTTTCTCTTACCCTTAGTCCGATTTCGGACGAATCTGCGTTTCCGCCGAATTTTGGCTTTATTTCGCTTCCGATGAGATAATTTAAAACCGCCGGCTGAAGCCCCGTTGTATACGAATTTATGAGGAAAAACAATGGTTCCTGCGTCAGTACCCCCGCACAAAGCTTCACAAAATCGTATATTGAATCCTCTATTTTCCAGATTTCACCTTTTGGCCCGCGCCCATAAGACGGCGGATCCATTATGACCGCATCGTACAAATTCCCGCGTCTTATTTCACGCTCGACAAATTTTGTGCAATCATCGACTATATAACGAATCGGTGCACATTTAAGTCCCGAAAGCTCCGCATTTTCCTTTGCCCATGTGACCATCCCCCGTGATGCGTCAACATGCGTCACCTGCGCTCCCGCTGCCGCCGCCGCAAGCGTTGCTCCGCCAGTATAAGCAAAGAGATTTAAAACCTTTACGGGAGCATCCGGATTTTTCTTTTTTTGCTCCCTTATAAGTCCCGAAAACCAGTCCCAATTCACCGCCTGTTCGGGAAAAAGCCCTGTATGCTTAAATGCGAAAGGCTGCAGATTGAATTTCAAATTTTTGTATCCGATTGTCCATTTTTCGGGTAAATCAAAAACCTCCCATTCTCCGCCGCCCTTCGTCGAACGGTGATAATGGCCGTTAAGATGAGCATACTCCTTTGCCTTTTTTTCGCTTTTCCAAATCACCTGCGGATCGGGTCTGAGCAAAATATATTTTCCCCAGCGTTCAAGCTTTTCGCCGTCACCCGCATCTATCACTTCATAATCTTTCCAATCGTTTGCTGTCCACATTTTTCAAAAATCCTTATGATTGTTATTCACATTTTGCGTAATCAAAGTGAATTATATCATCACGCTTTATAAAAAACAAGAAAATAGTCCGCTTTGTGAAATCTGTACATTTTACCCCCTTGTTTTTGTACATTCGGTCAATTGTAAGAACATGATTTCGATGATATTGTTTTGCAAACGATTATCGGGCAATTATTTAACGGCTTATTTTTTACCTCGTTTGCACCTGCATTTATACCTTTTGTTTTATGCCATCTGTCCTGTATTTTTTTTAATTTAAGGTAAAATCCATGTTTGAACTGCTGTGGCTCAGCCTCCTTCCGCATATGGGGCTTACAAAAAAACACGAATTATTAAAAATTCACTTTTCGGCAAAAAATGTTTTTGATGCGCTTTCCTCTTCCCTCGATGCGGACAAATCCTGTCAAAATAAAGCGGAAAGTATCATGTTTGAATGTCAAAAAAAGGGCATCTTTCTTTTGCCCTTCAATAAAATATGTACGCGCTCCGATTATTCGCTTCCCATCCTTCTGTATTGCAAAGGAAATATGCCGCCCGAGAATACCGCTGTCGGAATTGTCGGAACAAGGCGGTGTACCCCGTACGGCAAAAAAATATCCGCGGAAATTGCGGAAAAATATGCCCAGTTCCACCACACCATAATCAGCGGAATGGCAAAAGGCGTCGACTCCTATGCCCACACCGCCGCGATAAAAGCAAACGGATTTACGATTGCGGTTCTCGGAAACGGCCCCGACATCTGTTTTCCCGCGGAGCACGCGCGCCTCATGGAAGAAATCGTACGGACAGGGCTCGTCATATCCGAATATCCGCCCGGTGCGCGCGCCACCGCTTACACATTTCCCATGAGAAACAGGATAATTGCCGCATTATCGGACTTCATTGTTGTCACCGAGTCAGGAATTAGGGGCGGCGCAATGATTACGGCCGAAAAAGCTTTAAATTACAATGTTCCCGTTTTTTCGGTCCCCGGAAATATCACGTCTCCCGAAAGCAACGGCTGTAATTTTTTAATTGCGTCCGGCCGTGCAAAAA
>CAVJHK010000021.1:11068-30520 GCA_963649295.1 Lachnospiraceae bacterium
AAATGTTCACTTATGATATTTTAAAAAACGAAAATCAACTTTCTCTTTCCGATATCGATCCGGAATTTGACAAAACAAGCCGGGCTTGCAAAGAAAATCCGCCGGACAATCAAAATAAAAAAATTAATTCAAAAATACACCATTGCGACTACAATTATAATTATAATTCCGACTGCGATTCCGACTGCAATTCCGATTTTGTTTCGGGACATGCATTCCAAAGCGATTCGGAATATGCTTTCCGAAACAAAGTCCTAAGTCTTCTTAAATCTCACGATAATGCCATGTCTTTTGATGCGCTTACGGAAATCTTTAAATTGCCCATGGCAGAGCTTTACGACAGGCTCCTGCCGCTTGAGCTTGACGACACAATTCAAATACAGGGAGAAACAATATGGCTGCCATAGTAAAATGCTTTTCGATATCCGGGATAGACGGTTATCCCGTTGACATAGAAGCAAGCGTCTTAAATACCGGCTCTTTTTCCGTATCTATAATCGGAATGGGAGACACGGCAATAAAAGAATCCGTTGAACGCATCCAGGCGGCTCTCACCGACTGCGGCTTTAGCATTCCCGAAAACAAGGTTGTATTAAGTCTTGCGCCAAGCGACAAAAAAAAGCACGGTTCACACTATGACCTTGCACTTGCCGTTGCTCTTCTCACTCAGACAAACCAAATCAAACCAATCAATATCCTGAGATACGGCTTTCTCGGCGAATTGTCGCTCGGCGGAAATCTCCGTCCCGTAAGCGGAATTCTGCCCATGATTCTTGCCGCCCGTGCATCGGGAATTCACGATGTCATTGTGCCCCTTTCAAATGCTCCCGAAGCCCGCCTTGTAAAGGATGTAAAGATTTACCCTTTTAAAACACTCACGGAAGTCACACGCTTCCTGGAAGGAAAAGAAGTGACTGCTTACAAAAGCGAAAATATCGCACCTCCTCCGGTTCATAATAACATTCCCGATTTTTCCGACGTAAAAGGACAAAATGCGCTTATCGAGTCAATCGTGCTTGCAGCTGCCGGCGGACACAATCTTCTTATGATAGGAAATCCGGGCTGCGGAAAAACCATGATTGAAAAAAGAATTCCGGGAATTTTGCCCGAAATGACCGAGGAAGAAGCACTTGAAACCACCAAAATCCACAGTATATCGGGATTATTGTCGGGAAATTTAAGTCTTCTCACCGAACGCCCATTCCGTGCCCCACACCACAATGCCTCAATAAATGCTTTAATCGGCGGTGGCCCAAATGCAATGCCCGGCGAGATCTCGCTTGCGCACAACGGTGTGCTGTTTTTTGACGAGCTTTTGGAATTTTCGAGAGTCTCACTTGATGCTCTTCGTCAGCCTCTCGAAGACAAAAAGGTTGTCATTTCACGCGTAAATTTTACAAATACCTATCCCGCAAATTTTATGTTTGTGGCAGCGGCAAATCCTTGTCCGTGTGGCTATTATCCCGGTCCCAAATGCCGCTGCACCGATTTTGAAATCATAAAATACAGAAATAAAATATCCGGTCCCATTTTGGACCGGATAGATATTCAAAAACAGGTTGCCCCCGTAGATTTGTTCGATATCGAAAAAAGCTCTTCCGCACCCACGACGAATGAACTCCGCGCCCGTGTTTCCGCCGCACGCAAAATTCAGGAATTAAGATTTAAGAATATTCCGAACATCACCACAAATGCCCAAATGACCTCTGCTCTCATAGACACCTTTTGTGAGCTGACACAAGAATCCTCCTCCCTTTTAAGAAAAGCCTGCGACAGATTTTCTTATTCGGCAAGAGTTATCCACAAGCTTCTGCGCATGGCACGCACATCAGCCGACCTTGCGGGCGCAACCAAAATCAGAAAAGAAGACATTTCTTTTGTGCTCCACTCCCGCGACCTTGACAAAAATAACGGAATGCTGACTGTGGTATAGCTTATCTCATCCCACATCATGTACCTTGTGGCTTCCCTGCGAATAGAGGAGCTTCAAAAGTATGGGCGTAAGAATCGATGACGTAACAATAAGAAGGATAACGGCAGTAAAATATTCCGAAGACACAAGTCCCACCGAAAGTCCCTTTTGCGACACAATAAGCGCAACCTCGCCTCTTGTCATCATACCGACGCCGATTTTGACCGAATCCCCAAAATTAAATCCGAGCAATCTTGACACACCGCCGCAGCCTATTATTTTTGTCACAAGTGCGACAAGCACAAACAATATACTGAACAAAAGAATATTTATATTAAATGTGCTCACGTCTGTACGAAGTCCGATACTTGCAAAGAATACCGGCCCAAAAAGCATATATGAATTTATATCCATCTTTTCGGCTATATAATCGTGGTCATTTATCGAACACAGGATTATTCCCGCAACATAGGCGCCCGTAATATCCGCAATTCCGAAAAACTTTTCTGCGGCATACGCAAGGAAAAAGCAAAGTGCAAGCGACCATATCGAAAGTCTTCTTGTATGAGGCCAGCGTCTGTCTATCCACTTAAATATATGATAAACAATAAATCCGACAACAATCGCAAAGACAAAAAAGAGCAGTGTTGAAAATACAACCTGTCCCGCATTTGATTCTCCGCTTTGAAGTCCGATTACAAATGTAAGAACGATAATTCCGATAACATCGTCAATTATTGCTGCGGAAAGCACCGTCACGCCGACGGTTGTTTTGAGTTTCCCGAGTTCCCGCAAGGTTTGCACCGTTATCGAAACCGATGTTGCGGTCATAATTACACCGATAAACACAGCCTCATAAAACTTGGTCGATCCGAAGGGGGCAGTGCCATACATTCCCATATAGAGAAGCGTTCCGCCCACAAGCGGTACAGCCACACCGCAAGTGGCGATAATGAGTGCCTTTACGCCGGTTTTCATAAGTTCCTTTAAATTTGTTCCGAGCCCGGCAGAAAACATAAGAAGCACAACTCCGATTTCCGCAAGTTCCGTTATAAAGTCATTAAGTGACACAAGTCCAAGCACGCTCGGTCCGATTATAATTCCTGCAATTATTTCACCAACGACCTCGGGCGCCTTTATTTGTTTTGCAAGAAGTCCGAACACTTTGCTGAAAAGTACTATTATCGCAAGACTCAAAAAAATATTATATGTTTCCATTTTTTGCCTCCGAATTCCAATCAAAAACCCCCTCTTTATATTAGAAGGGGTCATCATGCAAGTGCATTATATTACTATTTTTTTAAAAATCAATACAAAAACTGCCTAAATTTTGCTATCTTGCTTATGTATTATTTTTGCAGTCCTGCTCGCGTATTATTATTGCAGTCCTGTATACGCATATTATTGCAATCCTGCTCACGCATTATATCCGTTCGGATTCATGCTTTGCCATCTCCAGGTGTCGGCGCACATTTCGTTAATGCCCTTTTCGGCTTTCCAGCCGAGCTCCTTAAATGCCTTGTCGGGGTTCGAATAATTTTCGGCAATGTCTCCCGGACGGCGTCCGACGATTTTATACGGCAATTCCTTTCCGCAAGCCTTCGAAAATGCCGCAACAACTTCCTTTACGCTGTAGCCTTTTCCCGTTCCGAGATTATATATCGATACCTCAGGCGTGTCACTAAACTTTTTTAATGCCTTAACATGTCCCTTTGCAAGGTCAACAACATGAATATAGTCTCTTACTCCCGTTCCGTCGGGTGTGTCATAATCGTCGCCGCAAATATTGATATGGTCAAGCCTTCCGACAGCCACCTGGGCAACATAAGGCACAAGATTATTCGGAATGCCCTTCGGATCTTCACCGATCAAGCCGCTTTCGTGAGCGCCGATCGGATTAAAATATCTGAGAAGCACGATTTTCCACTCGTTGTCGGACGTATGAACATCCGTCAAAATCTGTTCAAGCATGCTTTTTGTCCATCCATAGGGATTTGTGCAAGTGCCCTTTTTAGTCTCTTCGGTCACCGGAACATGCTCCGGGGTACCATAAACGGTCGAAGACGAACTGAAAATTATATTCTTTACGTTATGCGCTCTCATTGCATCAAGAAGATTAAGCGTTCCCGTAATATTGTTATGATAATATTCAAGAGGCTTTGCAACCGATTCACCCACAGCCTTGAGACCGGCAAAATGAATTACGGCATCTATCGTTTCCGTATCGAATATTTTGGTCATTGCGTCTTTGTTTAAGAGGTCCTCTTTATAAAACTTAAAATCCCTGCCGGTAATCTTTTTTACTCTTTCAAGTGCAATTTCATTGGAATTTGAAAGATTGTCGACAACAACCACATCGTGACCCTCGTTTAAAAGCTCAACACATGTATGACTTCCGATATATCCCGCACCGCCTGTGACAAGTATACGCATTTTTTTAACCTCCTGTTTTTGTTTAAATACCGCTTCCTATATTTAAACGACTTTTTTGGTTTAAATATCGTTTCTTATGTTTAAACGCCGTCTTGGTTTAAATATCGTTTCTTATGTTTAAACGCTGTCTTGGTTTAAACATCGTTTCTTATGTTTAAACAACATTTCTCTTATTTTTCACAAACTTTAGCACATCGGGATGTTTGTGTCAATATTGTTGTTTTAAAACAATAATGTTGTTTTAATTGACTGTGCCCGCCTTTTTTGCTAAACTCTATGTTGCAACCGATTGCGCATATGGTATGGAAATTATATGAGTATATCACCATATTTGTCAACAGACTTCAAGTGTTTTTTATAAAAGTTCAAAAAAACCATCCTGTCTTAAGGAGACTATTGAACAAGGTATGGGGTCAAGCACTGTGCCTCGCAAGACACGTAGTGCCGCTTTTATATGAACAGGGTGCAGCAAAATTTACAAATATCATTAATTATAACGGAGGACAATATGACCGAATTTATAAAGGGCGCCGACATATCCACTCTTTTGGAGGTTGAAGCATGCGGCGGCAAATATTATGACGAAGAAAACAGGCAAAATGACTTAATCACGATACTCAAAAATCACGGCTTTAATTATATCCGCTTAAGGCTCTGGAACAATCCCTACGACGATAACGGCAATTCCTTCGGAGCAGGCACATGCGACCTTGAAACAGTCATAAAAATCGCAAAAAGAGCAAAAGCACAAGGCTTAAAAATCCTTCTCGGCTTCCATTATTCCGATTTTTGGTCCGATCCCGGAAAGCAGACAAAGCCTCGTGCCTGGTTCGGTCACACAGTTTCGGAGCTCATAAAGGATATTTACGATTTTACATACGACGCCCTCTTAAAGATGGATGAAGCCCACGTGTTCCCGGACATGATTCAGGTGGGGAACGAGCTTTCGGCGGGTCTTCTCTGGCCGGAAGGAAAGTGGCCCGAATTTAACAACATTGCGGCATTTGTCGGCAGCGGCTTAAAAGCCGTACATGACGCAGAAGCACATGCAAACAAAACCGCAAGAACAATGATCCACCTTGATAACGGCGGAAAAAACGAGCTTTACCGCACCTGGTTTGATAATTATATGAAGCTTGGTCCCGATTTTGACATTATCGGACTTTCCTATTATCCTTTCTGGCACGGAAGCCTTGATGACCTTAAAAACAATATGGCGGACATCTCCGCGCGCTACAATAAAGAGCTTGTTGTTGCCGAAGTTTCCATGGGATTTACAATGGAAGATTATGCCTCATACGAAAAGCTTTCTCCCGAAAACAGAAAGGGCTATGCCACAAAACCCGAGCTTGCAGCACGCCTTCCCTATGAAATGTCAAAGGAAGGCCAGGTAAAATTTACCGAAGACTTTTTAAATACGTTAAAATCCGTTCCCGAGCACAAGAGCATCGGCTTTTTCTGGTGGGAAGCAGGCTGGCTCCCCGTTCCCGGATCCGGCTGGGCAACGGATGCGGCAATCAAATACATGAACGAAAAGGGTCCCGGCGGCAACGAATGGGCAAATCAGGCTCTTTTTGACTACGACGGACATGCCCTTCCCGCGCTCAATACAATTAAGGATTTTGAAGCATAAGTAAAAAACAATATCATTTTATCAAAGGATTTTATATATCATGTCAAAGCTTACAATTGCCGACGTTGCAGACGCACTCGGTGTTTCAAAAACAACCGTTTCACGTGCCATTTCGGGAAAAGGCCGAATTGGGGACGACACCAAAAAACGTGTCCTTGAATACATAGAAATAAACGACTACCGTCCCAACGTAATCGCAAAAGGACTTGCCGAATCAAAAACCTTCAATATTGCAATGATTATCCCCGCCGACTGCAACGTTTCGGAGCTGCCCTTTTTCCAAAATTGCATGTACGGCGTTTGCACGGCAGCCGCCGAAAAGGACTATGACGTGCTTGCGGTTTACACAGTGTCAAACAGCATCAAAAACCTTGAGCGCGTCCTTGACAACAACAAAATCGATGGTGTAATTTTGAGCCGTACAACAATAACCGATCCCTTTGTAAAAGAGTTAAAAAAACGCGACATTCCCTTTGTCGCAATCGGTATGACGGAAGACGACTCTGTCACAAGAGTCGACCACGATCACAGAAACGCATGCATGCAGCTTACCTCCTTTATACTTCAAAACGGTCCTGCAAAAATCGCGCTTATCGGCGGTGACAACACTCACATGGTAACAAGAATCCGCTACCGCGGATTTATCGACGCTTTTCATGCCGAAAAAATCCCCGTCGATCCCGAGCTTGTTTTTTTGAACGTCGAAAGCCTTGATACAATAGACGAGATTACTGAAGAACTTCTTAAAAAAAACGCCGAGTGCATCGTCTGCATGGACGACATGATTTGTTCGCGTGTTTTCCAAAAGCTTACAAAGGAAGGCATTACCGTGCCCAATCAAATCAAGGTTGCCTCTTTTTACAACTCAAGCCTTCTTGAGAGCCACGTCCCCGCCGTCACAACACTTGAATTTGATGTTAAGGAGCTTGGTGAAACCGCCGCAAAAGTGCTTCTTAATATGATAAACGGCGAAGAAACCGAAAAAGTCACGCTCCTTCCTTATAAGGTAGCGATTAAAGAAACCGTATAACAAACATTACTTTTTTACCACTCTTCACTTTTTTTGATGTGTATGTTAAAATAACTCCCGGCAGAGGTTATTGTGTAACCTGCGTGTTTATGCATACAAATTCAATTTATATTTTTACACATTCCGATGCCGCATAAAACTCATATACATCATGTTTCCGGGAATTTGTACGCTTGCGCACACGACTTTCTTTGTTAATCCTGCGCTCAGAATTCGGAGCTGTTCTTGCGGCCATCCGCTTCTTCAAACGGTTATCCGCATCTTCGAATCCCGACATATCATTCCGGAACGGTTTAATCATAGGAACAAAAAATAAAATGAAAAAAAGTGAAAGAAAAATTCTTTATTATATAGCTGCGATCAGCATCTTTTTTGTTGTAATGCTGCTGGGCGGAATTACGGAATATGTGGAAGGGACGGTTGTTTACAGAAAGGTTACGGGGCAGCAGGTTACACCTACGCCCACATGCACCCTGCCGCCGACTGCCACCCCCACGTTTACGCCGACGCCGACTTATACACCCACCCCCACATTCACGCCGACGCCGACTTTTACGCCGACGCCTACTTTTACTCCAACTCCCACCTTCACGCCGACACCGACTTTTACACCGACGCCGTCTCCGACACCGATTTTTTATGATCCCGGTATTGTGATCACAGATTTGTATACGTCGTCTCATATCGACATACATTCCACATCCGATGTTAACGACGAAACAAATATCATAGGAAAAATGTATGACAGAAGCTATGCTTTTATCCTGGAGGATCTCGGTGACATTTTTAAAATATCGACAGGCTCGATAGAAGAAGGGTATATATCAAAGAACAACACGCTTTCCGGGCTCGGTGCCGTAAACATACTTATGAATGAATCGGCCGAAGAGGGCAAGCCTCTTGCATACGGCAAAATCACCACGGCGGTAAAGTCACGAACGGAGCCCGCCGACAGTGCAAAGACAAACGGTTCCAGTGTAAAAAAAGGTACCGTCGTGACGTTTGATTTTATGAAGAGTTCGGGTTCGGGCACAACCGGCTGGCTCTATGCCACAACCTCCGACGGCCAAAGCTTTTATGTACTCGGAAAGCATGTCAATTTTTGCTATTCGCTTGATACCGGCTATTCAAACGACGACATAGAAAAAATGAAAACTGACATAAAGGTGAAATCCGCTTACGCAAACAGGCAAATTACCGCTCTCCGGACAACCGAACGCGGTCATGTAACCATTATGAACGACGAGGAATTTTATCTCTTTGCGACAATAATTGCGACGGAAGCAGACGGAAGCGATTACGAAGGAATGCTTGCCGTTGCAAATGTAATTATAAACCGCATGGAAACGGGCTGGTGGGGAACAACGCTTTCGGATGTCATATTTGCCAAAAATCAGTTTGAAGGCGCAAATGAAGAGCTTATAAACGAATTTCAGTCGTCCGGCATTTTGGACACCAATCCGCTTTATTACAAAGCCGCTCGTGATGCGTGCAACGGAATAAACAATATCGGTGATTTCTTATTCTACCAAACGGAAGTAAGTGCGCTTATGCCCACTCAAACCACTCCCGAATATGACTGTCCGCTTTTGCATTTTGATTCGTTTTGCATACTCGGCGACCACGTTTTTTATAAAAGTTCGGACTGGTAAATATTTTAATTTAAATATTGACTTTATCATCCTTATGTGATAAAGTCTCCAATCGTCACAGTTAACAAGCTAAATTCAGGGCTGCAAAAATTATAAAGAAAGAGAGGTAAAAAAATGTCAATAAAACTTTATGATATTACAAACATGAATAAGCTAAAATTTGCCTCGGTATATCTTTCATTTTAAATTTATGCAATTGCATTTTTAATGATTCTTAAACCGCGGCATTATATGGCTGCGGTTTCTTTTTTTCTTTTTTAACACGCACGCCAAAACACGCCCAAAATTAAAATTACGATTTACAATTAAAATTTAAACTTTAAACCCGGGGGATTTATGAAAAAATTATCCGCTTATGTACTCAAATATTGGTACAGATACCTGTTTGCGATATCATGCCTTGTTGTCGGAGTAATCGCAGACAACCTAAATCCACAGCTCATAAAAAGGATTGTGGATGACGTGATCGGCAACAGCCAAACCGAACTTTTACCGCATCTCCTTTTCGGAATAATGCTTATCGGTCTTACACGCACGTTTACGCAATATTTTAAGGAATACACCTTTGACGTCACAGGTGTAAAGGTGGGAAATGAAATCAGATATGACCTTTTTTGCCACATCCAAAAGCTTTCGCTCAACTATTTTGACAAAACAAACACGGGCGAAATTCTTGCGAGGCTCAAAAACGACATCGATGCGATCGCTTTCGGCGGAGTCGGCTTTGTAATCATGCTGGGCGCAGAAATAGTGCTCCACACGACAATTGTTATCGTCTGCATGCTGAAGCTTTCGCCGAAGCTCTCAATCTTTCCTCTTATGGTGCTTCCCATCGGAATGGGGCTTGCCATAATTCTCGAAAGAAAGCTTGATACCGTATACGACAAACTGTCCGAAGAAAATGCCGAAATGAACACGGTTGCGCAGGAAAATATTGCGGGTGTCCGCACGGTTAAGGCCTTTTCACGCGAAAAATATGAGCTTGACAAATTCCTAAACCACAACAAAAAATACTTTGATTTGAACATGGACCTTTCACGCGTCCTTGCAAGGTATGAGCCGCTTTTTCAGTTCATCACCAAGCTTCTTCCGATTGTGACGATTCTGCTCGGCGGAAAAATGGTAATCGACGGTGAAATAACGCTCGGAACACTTGCCGCATTTATTGCATACTGCGACTACCTTGTCTGGCCCATGGACACGATCGGCTGGGTAAGCAACGAAATTGCATCCGCCTTTGCTTCCTACAAAAAGCTGAAAAAAGTAGGCACAGAAGTGCCTCTTGTCACAAGCCCCAAAAATCCCGTTGTCTTAACGAAAGTCAAGGGAAAAATCGATTTTAAGAATGTAACGTTTACGCTTAACGACAAAACAATACTTAAAGACATTTCGTTTTCGCTGCCTGCCGGAAAAACACTCGGAATCATGGGCGCAACAGGCGCGGGAAAAACATCGATACTCACGCTCCTGTTCAGATTTTATGATACAACAGGCGGAACAATTTGCTTAGACGATGTTGACATAAAGGATTTGTCGCTTGCAGAGCTTCGTTCAAGCATTGCCCAGGTTTCGCAGGACGTTTTCCTGTTTTCCGACACAATAAAGGAAAACGTAAAGTTCGGGCACCACAAACAGATTACCGACGAATATGTCCAAAAGTGTCTCCAAATGGCATGTGCGTCCGGCTTTGTAAATAACCTTTCGGAAGGCTCAGACACCGTAATCGGCGAACGCGGCGTCGGACTTTCAGGCGGTCAAAAGCAGCGGATAAGCATTGCGCGCGCTCTTGCAAAAAACGCTCCCGTGCTTGTGCTTGACGATTCCACATCCGCCCTTGATACAGAAACCGAGCTTGAAATTCAAAAAATATTAAACCGTGTACATACAACAAAAATCATAATAGGCCACCGCATTTCGGCAGTCCGAAACGCCGACGAAATTATTTTCCTAAAAGACGGCATGATAGCGGAACGCGGTACACATGCGGAACTGCTCGCACAACACGGGCTCTATTACGAAACCTATTGTGCTCAATACGGGGAGGTGAAGTAATGGCCGTTAACGCAACAAAAAAAGACGAAAATACCGTCCTTAAAAGTAAAACACAGACGATTTTGCGTCTCATCAAATACCTTTTTGCCTACAAAAAAACCATTGCGGCAGTACTTATAATTATCGCCGTTTCAACCGCAATAACACTTATCAACCCGCTCATAATCGAACGCGCAATCAATGTCCACATTGCGAGCCGCGATTATAGGGGCTTATACACACTCGTGATTTTTGCGCTCATTATAAACTTTGTCTTATTTATTGCGATAAAGCTTCGTATGTATCTTATAGCAAAGATTTCAAACGGTGTGCTTGTGACAATCCGCACGGAGCTTTATACACATTTGCAAACGCTTGGGCTTAAATTTTATGACAGCCTCCCTGCCGGGAAAATATTGTCGCGCGTAATCGAAGACGTAAACTCACTTAAGGGAATCCTTCAGGATTTGATTGTTACGCTCTTTCCCCAATTTGTTACGCTTATTGCGGTAATTGTGATAATGTTTTTGAAAAATCCGGCTCTTGCCGCAGCAACGCTTGCTTCAATGCCGCTCCTTACCGCAGGACTTCTCTTTATAAAGATAAAATGCTCAACGCTTTGGCATATTCACAGCAAAAAATCGTCAAACCTTTCGGGTGTTATTCACGAGGATGTTTCGGGAATGCGTATTATCCAGGGCTTTGCTGCGGAAGAAGAGACGTCTTTCACATTCAAAACAGCGGTCACAGAGCACCTTGATTCCTTCCGCAATGCGGTGCGCCTCGGTGACATGTTTAATTCGGTAATCGAATTTACGACAATGATTTCGACCGTGCTCCTTTATTATACGGCCGTAAAGCTTATCGGCAACAACTCCATTCCCGTCGGCACACTGATTGCATTTTCGACTTATGCAAATATGGTTTGGAGCCCCATTTCAAGCCTCGGAAATCTTTATACGAATCTTGTAAAAAATGTTGCAAAAGCAAATCGTATTTTTGAAGTACTTGATACCGAGCCGGAAGTTTGTGACAAAGAAGGCGCCGCAGAGCTTCCCGAAATCAAGGGAAGCGTCGAATTTAAGAATGTTTCGTTTTCTTATGACGACGATAAGGTTGTTTTGGATAATGTGTCATTTTGTGTTCGACCCGGCGAAACAATCGCGCTTGTGGGCCCCACCGGAGCCGGAAAATCCACGATTGCAAATTTGATAAGCCGTTTTTATGATATTCAAAAAGGCGAAATCCTTATTGACGGAACAGATTTAACAAGCGTCACAATCGAATCACTCAGAAAACAGATGGGAGTAATGACACAGGATAACTTCCTCTTTACGGGCACGATTGCCGACAATATCCGTTACGGAAAACTTGATGCCACGCAGGAAGAAATCGAAAATGCCGCAAAAGCGGTAAACGCTCACGACTTCATCATGAATCTTGAAAACGGATATAACACAATGCTAAAGGAGCGCGGCGCGGGGCTCTCCGTCGGGCAGCGCCAGCTTCTTGCCTTTGCAAGAACAATGATTTCAATGCCGAAGATATTGATCCTTGACGAAGCCACATCTTCGATCGACACTCAAAGCGAAATCCTTGTGCAAAAGGGAATCGCAAGGCTCCTAAAGGGTCGCACCTCGTTTGTAATCGCACACAGACTTTCAACAATAAAAAATGCCGACCGCATCTTTGTCGTAAACCATGGGAAAATTGTCGAAATGGGATCGCACGACGAACTCATGAATAAGCACGGCGAATATTATAATCTTTATTCTGCGCAGGCAGTGTAATCGGCTTGCTCCAAAAAAGCAAAAAAAGAGGGATTTTATCCCTCTTTTATATTTTTCTCAAATTCCGGTATAAAGCTTTCTTTTGCCGTATCCCCTTCCTGGATGTACGCATTTGTTATACCAAGCTCAGTCACAAATTTCAACAGCCTTTCATACTCACGTGGCGTCACTTTCCTGTCAAGTTCACTAAAATTTTCCGGAATCTTATATGGCGTAAATTGGTTCATAACAGAAATATAAACCTTGTCCCCATACTTTTCATAAATATACCTGACGCATTCCTTTGACTCTTTTACATGCCCCGGAAGCAGGAGATTTCTCACGATCACTCCTCTTTTCATCATTCCTCTTTCATCAAAAACCGGAGTCCCCACCTGCCGCACCATTTCATCTATTGCTTCTTTTGCAACAGCGGGATAATCCGCCGCCCCCGAATATTTTTTTGAAATTTCGGGCGTAATATATTTAAAATCCGCAAGGTAAATGTCAATGAGCCCTTCCATCTGCTTTAAAACAGAAACCGAATCGTATGACGAAGTGTTTGCGATAACGGGAATCTTAAGTTCATCACATACCAAAACAAGCGCTTCCTTAATCTGCAAATAATAATGAGACGGCGTCACCAGATTTATATTGTTTGCTCCCATGTCCTGCAATTTTAAAAAAGTATCGGCAAGTTCCCGTACACTTACCGCATGCCCTGCCGCCCCACGCGAGATTTCCTTGTTTTGGCAAAAAACACATTTCAAATTACACCCCGAAAAAAATACCGTTCCGGAGCCTTCTTTTCCCGACAAACACGGCTCTTCATAAAAATGAAGAGCCGCCCTTGCAATCATTATTTTATCGGATACCCCGCAAAAGCCTATGCGTCCTGTTCCGGATTCGTATTTTTCTCCTGCGTCATTTCCGCATTCTGCAATGATTCCGGTTCCTGTGTCATTTTTGCATTCCCGGTTGTTTCCGCATTCTGCACTGTTTCCGCCGCCTGCGAATCTGTGTGCACCGCACTTTCTTGGGCATAAATAACATTTTGTTTCAAACATATTATTAATAATGCGATTCCCACAATCAATATAAAAATCGATATAAACTGTGACGTCGAAAGTATCCCCACCGCTCCTCTTTCAAGGTCACCCCTGAAAAACTCGATTACAAATCTTCCGATACTGTAAAAGATAAGGTAGCATGCGGTCACAACGCCCTTTTTCTTTGTAAGCCTTGCCACAACCTGCGTCAGCAGCACAAAATTTAGCAAGTTGAGCACCACCGACATTATCTGGGTCGGATAAAGCCAAACATTGTTGGGTGCAAAAGCAGAATCGGTAAACATAATATGAAAAGCACTTGTTGTTTCAGCGCCGTAGCAGCATCCCGCAAGCAAACATCCGATTCGCCCAAAGCCCTGCGCAATTGCGATTTCGGGAATAATCAGGTCAAACCATTCGGCAGGATCAAGCTTCTTTTTTTTGCAATATATGAGACAGCTTATTATTCCGCCTATTATTCCGCCATATACCACAAATCCGTTCTTGATATCCAAAAGAATTCCCGGATTTGCAATCACCGCTTTTATTTCAACTATGTAAAACAACAATTTTGCGCCGACCACGCCTCCGATTACGGAAAGCATTGCCATGTCAAAAACGCTGTCAGTATTTAAGCCACGCTTCTTTGCGCGAAATTCTGCCGTCAGATACGCACATACGATTCCGAGGAAAATCATCATTCCGTAGCTGTAAACGGTATAGCTGCCAATGTGAAATAGTACTCTTCTCATGAATTAAACTCCGCTATCGATAAATTCCCATATTGGAAGTAAAAATCTACCTCCCGCAACTCTCTTTAGTTGTTAAGAGTCTTCTTAACCTTTTCAACAACATTTTCCGTTGTGAATCCAAACTTCGGGAACAGTACCGAATAAGGTGCCGATGCGCCAAAGCCGTGCATTGCGATGATTTCGCCGTCAAGTCCCGTATATTTTCCCCATCCGAAATCGGACAAAGCTTCAATGGCAACTCTTGCGCGAACCGTCTTCGGAAGCACATGCTCTTTATATTCTTCCGTTTGCTCTTCAAAAACATCCATAGAAGGCATCGAAACAACTCTTACATCAATGTTTTCCTTTATGAGTTCAGCTTTCGCATTAACCGCAAGCTGAACCTCCGAACCCGTTGCAATGATGATTGCGTCCGGTATTTCCTTTATAGAATCCTCCAAAATATATGCACCCTTTAAGGCTTCCTTTGAAGAGCCTTTAAGCTGAGGCAAATTCTGGCGTGTGAGCACGAGAGCCGTCGGCGTTTCCTTTGATGTGACGGCGGCATACCACGCAGCTATCGTTTCCGTAGCGTCTGCCGGACGGAATACATGGAAATTCGGAAGCGAACGAAGCATTGCAAGCTGTTCAACGGGCTCGTGCGTCGGTCCGTCTTCGCCGACACCGATCGAGTCATGCGTAAATACATATGTTGTAGGTATTCTCATTATGGAAGAAAGTCTTGCCATCGGCTTTGTATAATCCGAAAATACAAAGAATGTTGACACAAATCCACGAAGTCCGTGAAGCGTGATTCCGTTTCCGATTGCGGTCATTGCGATTTCTCTTACGCCGAAGTGCATATTTCTGCCCGTTCTGTCGGATGCCGAAAAATCGCCCATATCCTTCATATATGTCTTTGTTGAAGGAGAAAGGTCTGCTGCACCGCCGATAAGTCCGGGTACACGGGTTTTAAGCTTGTTAATAACCTGACCCGAAAGATTTCTTGTGGCTTCGGGCTTATCTTCATACGACCAGAATTCGGCATCATCAATCAAAGGTGCTGCGATATCAGGATCAAATACCTTATCCCATTCTGTTTTCATTTCGGGGAATGTTACCGAATAATCGTTAAACATCTGCTGCCACTTGCTTTCTGCGGGAGCAAGGCTCTCAGAAATTTCGGCAAAATTCTCATAAACCTCATCCGGCACATAAAAAGGCTCAAGGCTCGGCCAATTGAGATTTTCCTTTAATGCCTTTACATTGTCATCACCGAGAGGCTCGCCGTGTGCCGAAGCTTTGCCCTGCTTTGCCGGGCAGCCGTAGCCGATCTTGGTATGCGCAATAATGCATGCGGGGCGGGTGTGGTCAGCCTTTGCCTCGTCGATTGCGCGGCCGATTGCATCAGGATCGTTTCCGTCCGGAACATCAATTACCTGGAAGCCGTATGCTTCCATTCTCTTTGCCGTATCGTCGGTGAATGCGATATCGGTATTGCCTTCTATCGAAATCTTGTTTGAATCATAGATAATAATGAGCTTTGAAAGCTTAAGGTTGCCGGCAAGCGAAAAGGCTTCGTGCGAAATTCCTTCCATCATGCATCCGTCTCCGCCAAGAGCGTATGTATAGTGATTTACTATTTCAAAGCCGGGCTTGTTGAACTTTGCGGCAAGATATTCTTCGGCGATTGCCATGCCGACTGCCATTCCCATCCCCGCGCCGAGAGGCCCCGTTGTTGCCTCAACGCCTCTTGTATGGCGGTATTCCGGATGTCCGGGAGTAAGTGAATCAAGCTGGCGGAATTGCATCAAATCTTCCTTTTTAAGTCCGTATCCAAAAAGATGAAGGAGCGAATAAAGAAGCGTTGAGCCGTGTCCTCCCGACAAAATAAATCTGTCTCTGTCCGGCCAATCGGGATCGGCAGGATTGTGTTTAAGCTTTTTTGCCCAAAGCTCGTATGCTATGTCCGCACATCCGAGCGGAAGACCGGGGTGACCCGACTTTGCTTTTTGAACCGCATCCGCACAAAGTACGCGAATTGCGTTTGCGGACATTTTGTCTATATTGTTTGCCATGTTTTTCCTCCTTTATTTGTCTCCGAAAACGGCTCTGTAGTCATTTTGGAATTTAACAATGCCTTCGTTTGTGAGAGGATGCTTCGTCATTTGTTCGATTACCTTGTAAGGCACGGTTGCAATGTCTGCTCCCGCAAGGGCGCAGTCGGTAACGTGAATAGGATTGCGGATTGATGCGGCAATAATTTCCGTCTTGATATCATAAATGTCAAAGATCTCGGAAATCGTTCTCACAAGGTCGATACCCGGCATCGAAATGTCATCAAGTCTTCCGAGGAAAGGAGAAACATAGGTTGCGCCCGCACGAGCCGCAAGAAGAGCCTGATTTGCCGTAAAAATAAGAGTAACGTTTGTCTTGATGCCTTCTGCGGAAAGAACCTTGACAGCCTTTAAGCCTTCGATTGTCATCGGGATCTTTACAACCATGTTCGGATGAATCTTTGCAATTTCCCTGCCTTCGTTAATCATGCCTTCCGCATCAACGGTTGTGGCCTTGACCTCTCCGCTTATCGGTCCGTCAACAATGCTTGTTATCTCTTTGATAACCTCTTTAAAATCTCTTCCTTCCTTTGCGATCAAAGAAGGGTTTGTAGTAACGCCGCAAATAACACCCATGTCATTTGCTTTTCTGATTTCATCAACATTTGCTGTATCCACAAAAAACTTCATTTTCCTGTCCTCCTAAAGACAATTTTATGATAATTTTATATCCCACATTTGTATTTCAGTCAATGCTTTTCAAATAAATTTCATTATTTTCTTTTGTATTTAAGTTTTGGCTCAAATAAATGATGTTTTATAACGCAGAATTCGCATTTTTGCCGCATTTATTTCGTTGTTTTTTCAGTTTCCCGATGCCGCAAAAAGTTTGGCGATATCCTCGGGAGTGAGATTGGCATTGGGATTAGAAAGGTCGACACCCGTTGCCTTCATTAAGTCCTCTTCACCTGTAATCTTGTCATGCTCGGGCTCAGGTGTGGGTGCAGGTTCTGCCGTCTGCTCCGGCAAGTCATTCTCATCTGTGTTTTCCGTTATTTCAGTCTCTCCGAACAAAGCATTTATATCGATATCGGAAAGCTCGCCCATATCCGTTTCTGTATTGTCTGCAATGATTTCTTCTGCACTTTCCGCACCTTCCGTAATTCCGTCCGCCATTCCGTCAGCCATTCCGTCCGCCATTCCGTCCGCCATTCCGTCAGCAATTCCGTCAGCAATTCCATCCGCAATTCCATCGACTGTTTCTTCCGCTGTTTCTTCCGTACCCGCTTCAAATTCATCCGCCGGATTCAGCACAATACTTTCGGCATCACTGATTTGTATTTCATCGCCGACAACCCCTGCATACACTTCCTCTTCAAAATCGGGCTGTATAGGCTCTTCGCTTCCAAAATCCACCTGTTCCGCAACTGCCGTTTCTGCTTGCTCCGCTATATCCTGCTCCGCTATATCCGGCTCCGCTATATCCGGCTCCGCTATATCCGGCTCCGCTATATCCGGCTCTGCTATATCTTGTCCTATCGATTCCTCCGAAAGCTGATCCTGTTCTCCTGCTTGCATACCAATATCCCCGGCAGTATCCATAACATCCGCCGTATCAATATCGGTAGCATCCGTAACATCCTCAGTCTCCGCTGCTTCTTCTTCAAAATTCGCACCAAAAAGCTCATCGATATTAATGCCGGGATCAATATGTGCGGCTTCCTGTTCCGCACTTTCTTCCTGCTCCGATGTTTCAGACAGCGAAAAATTCTCTTCCGTATTCGTTCCGATTTCTTCCTGTCCCCCATCGCTTCCGAACAGCTTTTCTATATTGATATCGGAATCCGTATTTATTGTTTCATCCGGAGGCATAACTTCCATATAAGGCTCAAAAGGGATATCCGGCAGCTCTTCCGGAATATTATGCACCTGCGCCGCATTCACGGCCGTCGGAATCTTGTTTGCTATTTCTTCAAGCGTCGCCTTTTCGGAAAGAGCCATCTGACGGGCATTTTCCTTGTTGAACTTAATCATTGTCTTAAGTCCGGCATTTTGATCGGTAATCACCTTGTCGATCTTGTCCTGCATTTTTTTAAGATGCTCATCCTGCGCGTCGGAGCTTCTTTTCATTGCTGCAAACAACGCCCTGCCCGTGCGGTCAAGGCTTGCGATTTGGTCTTCCACCTTCTTCTTAAATTCATTATCCGCTTTTTGCTGTTCTTCCTTCGACAGTTTTTCGGCTTCCTCTTCGTTTTTTAAGAGCTCGTCAAAAAAATCGTCCTTATCCCCATACATAGAATCAAGGAAGAAAAATGCCGCTGCCATAAGCAAAGCGCATGTCGCGCCCACAAGCCAGTATATCTTGTGAAACTCAAGAAGTACAAATACCGCAATAAAACACACGGTCGCAAACATCATTCCGGATATAACCTTTTTACCCGCATCTCGTGCGCTTTTTTTCTTGTTTGACACCTTTTTTCCGTAAATTCTGTCTTTATAATTTATCCTGCGCATACAATCTCCTTTACGAATCCAAAAATCCGCCAAGTACCGCAAATCCGATACAAAAATCATTGTAGCATAATTTAATTAAATTGTCCTTGTCAAATCAAAAAAATATGGCTATAATTCCGTTTGTCGGTATTTTCTTTTGCCGATTTTCAAGGTTATGTTCTCTTAGTTAAATGGATATAACAGGTCCCTCCTAAGGATCAGTTGTGGGTTCGATTCCCGCAGGGAACGGTTATTCAAGTGGTAATGATTAGACAGTCATTACCACTTTTTTTGCTAACAGATAGCTGTGATTATGGAATATCTGCTAACAGAAACCGAGATTTTCTAACAGTGCAGTAGATACAGTGCAGACACTTGTAACAGATCTTGGCATCTGGGGAGCAATCAACCTTATGGAAGGCTATCTGCGCACCAAGATGCAGGAAGTGATTGATAAGGAAGGCCTGCCGGACGTGGTTTTTCACAGTCTTCGTCATACCAGCATTACCTACAAGCTAAAGTTTGGTGGTGGAGATATCAAGGCTGTCCGGGGAGACTCCGGTCACGCTCAGGTCAAGATGGTCACGGATGTGTATTCGCATATTCCGGATGATGACAGAAGGAATAACGCACAGCTCTTTGAAAATGCCTTTTATTCCGGT
>CAVJHK010000022.1:0-7601 GCA_963649295.1 Lachnospiraceae bacterium
GCAAAAATAGAATCAAAAAATATTTTGCTCCCGAAGAAAGAAGCCACAGGACTCAAAACCGGTGATACGGTCTCCGTTTTTGTTTACAAAGACTCTTCCGACCGACCGATCGCGACAATTCACGATCCGCTTATTCATATGGGAGAATTAAAAATACTCAAGGTAAACGATGTTACCGAAATCGGTGCTTTTCTTGACATGGGGCTTGTTAAGGATCTCTTTTTGCCTTTCAGGGAGCAGACATACCGCGTAAAAAAGAACGACAATGTGCTTGTTTCTCTTTATATAGACAAATCAGGCAGACTTTCCTCGACAATGAAAATTTATAAGATGTTAAAAACCGATTCTCCGTACAAAAAGGACGATACCGTTACGGGACTATGTTATGAGCTGATTGACAATTTTGGTGCGTTTATTGCGGTGGACAACTGTTATTCAGCACTTATTCCAAAGCACAGATTATTTGAAAAGGTGCTTCCCGGAATGACTATCACCGCCCATGTTGCGGAAGTTCTCGCAGACGGAAAGCTTGAACTCACGCTCCGTGAAAAAGCATATATGGAGCTTACATCAGACGGTGAAAAGATACTTGCTGCCCTAAAAGAAGCCGGCGGCTTTTTGCCTTATCATGACAAAAGCGCTCCGGATGTAATCATTGCCCGCTTCGGTCTCAGCAAAAATGCCTTTAAGCGTGCAATCGGACACCTGCAAAAAAATAAAGTCATCAAAATTTCCGATGACGGAATCACATTGTTATAAAAAGGCCCCGGGTGAAATTTTGTTCACTCGGGGTTTTTTTCATAATTATAATTAAATTTCATTCGGATCGTAATCCATGATGAGCGCGGCAATGATATATGCCACAAGGCCCGTACCGCATGCAAGAATAAGAACTGCCCAAATAATTCTTACAATTGTGGGATCGATATTAAGATAATTGGCAAGTCCCGCACATACTCCGAATACTTTTTTGTCTTTATATGACTTGTAAAGCTTTTTTTTCACTTTTTTCCTCCTTTATGAATCCAAAAATCTCATCCTGTTTTCAACCTTTTGCTTTTTGATTTCGGGCATCTTGGGTTCGGGCTTTCTGCCTGCATTTGCCATATCGTTTTGGAATTCTCGCTTGCATGCATCACAAAAACGACCCGTCAAAATACGCTTGCCGCACTTTTCGCAATTTATTGCAACATCCGAAGATTCCGCAAAAGCAAGACGTTCTTCCCTTATCCACTTGCGGATCTGGGCACTTGTGACATCCATTGCGTCGCAAACCTGCTGTATGCCGCAGCCGGGATTGTCATAAACGTATTTTTTTACTTCCTCAAATTTTTCATCCATTTTTTTGAGGCATGCCTGGCAAAGCGGCGGACCGCCGATATAAGTAAACATCTTTCCGCAATGGGCACAATTTTTCATTTCCATAATTCATCATCCTTTCAAAAAAGCATTGATTTTTATGTACTAATGTCTCCGGCCGCAAGAGCCAGAAAATAAACATATCTTACACCTGATTTTTTTAATTCCTTTGCACAAACGGAAAGTGTGCTTCCGGTTGTGAATATATCATCGATTAAAAGAACGCTTTCCGGAATCATATTGTCACCAAAATCCGCCCTAAACGCTCCCAAAAGATTGTTTTCCCGTTCCCTTTTGCCAAGCTCCTTTTGATCAGCTGTATTTCTTATTTTGATAAGAGCATTTTGAACGGGAATTCCGGTACGCCCTGACACTGCGTCCGCAAGCAGTTTACTTTGGTTAAAGCCTCGCCTGTTTTCCTTTTTGTAATATATCGGAACCGGAACCAGGATTTCGGGATGTATATTTTCCAAAAACATTTTATGACAACGTACCATCATGTCCGCCATAAATTCGACAAATTCTTCCGTTCCGTTTTCCTTAATGCTTTTTATTGCCCTGTTTACTGACGACCTGTAATTAAAAGTGCATCTTCCCGAATCAAAGTCAAATGTTTTACGCATGCAGTCGGGGCACATTTCTTTTTGCGAATCCGTAATATTTCGTCCGCATTTTAAGCAATAAGGCTCTTTTATTATATCAAGCTTTTTTATGCATTTTTCATGGATCTTTTGTCCTTTGGGCATAACCGGTATAAAACAAACCGGGCAGCTTATGGGAAACAAAAAATCAAATAAATCGTATAATCTGATTTTCATCCATTCTACTATATTTTTTTATGCATATCAATTAAAAAAATATGATATGTCATGCGCCGTAAAAGTTTTTACAAAAAAATTATCCAAACAATTTTGCGGGATATATGCCCTTATCACATAATATCTTAAACGATTTAACAACTAAAGGCTTATCTTCTTTATAGGTAACTCCGAACCATTTGTCGTTGCTCTTTAATACGGTAACCGTCGCTTTTTTGTCCGCAAGCATTTTCTTTATTACATCCGGAAGCAAATATTCTTTCTTTAGAGGATTGCCACCGAGATTATTCAAAAATTCCCCAAATCCCGTCTTTAACTCGTCCAAAAATCCCGGAACAAGTCCCCACATATTCATGGAAACAGGCGTTTCAAGATCAATTGTAATGGGATTTCCGTTTGAATCAAGCGCTTTTGCCTTATCTCCCTCCTTATATATTTCAAAGCGCTCGTTAATATCCGTAAGATACCCGTTTTCTGCTACTCTGCACTCCGCTCTCGTAACGCGGCCGTTTTCGCTCAAAGTATTTTTTAGCACAAATCCGACCATCGAAAGTGTCATAGGATTTTTGTTTATATCGACATTTGCAAGGAAATCGTGCATAACAACGAAAGCCTCACGCCCGTAATAATCGTCCGCATTGATAACGGCAAAAGGGCATGTCACTTTCCCGAGACACGAAAGCACCGCCTGACCCGTGCCCCAGGGCTTTGTTCTGCCGTAGGGAACCGTAAAGCCCGCGGGAACACTGTCAATTTCCTGAAAAACATATTCAACTTCAGCGCGCTTTGCGATTTCAGGATTAATTATCTTTTGAAATTCATCATACAAATCACGTCTCGTGATAAATATAATTTTGTCAAAACCCGCCTCAAGTGCATCATATATAGAATATTCCATTATGATTTCACCCGACACACCTACATGCTCAAGCTGCTTGATTCCGCCGCCGTAACGGCTCCCCATACCCGCAGCCATAATAACAAGTGCTGTTTTGTTCATTTTACTACCTCTCTTATTGCATTTTCGAGCCCCGAAAAACGCTTTTGCTCCATGATATTGTTTATCATAAAATTAACCGTATTTGCGGCTCCGATTATTGTAACACACTTCTTTGCTCTTGTCACCGCAGTATAAAGCACGTTTCGGTTAAAAAGCATTTTGGGCCCCGACAAAAGAGGCAATATAACCGCCGGATACTCACTTCCCTGCGACTTGTGAATCGTAATCGCATAAGAAAGCATAAGTTCGTCATGATCGGAAAACCTGTATTCGACCGTTCTCCCTTCGTCAAAGCGCACCGTAATCGTTTCCGTAATAAAATTTATGTCGGTGATAATTCCCGTATCGCCGTTAAAAATGCCGGTTCCGTTTTCAAGAATAACTCCGTGAACGCTTCTTATTTCCCATTCAAGCGAATAATTGTTTTTTATCTGCATAACCTTGTCGCCGACTCTGAATATTTGTCCGTTTTCAAAGATTTTCTGCGCTTTTCCCTTTTCTTCCGGGTTCAAAGCATCCTGCAGAACCTCATTCAGCCTTTCGCATCCGAGCTCGCCCGATTTCATCGGAGTAAGCACCTGGACTTCGGTGGGCGGCACATTCACAAACTTTGAAATTTTGGATTTTACAAGATATACAATACCTTCCGATATTGCCCTTGCATCACCGTTTTCAAGAAAAAAGAAGTCGCGATTTTTTTGATTATCAAGAGAAATCGCTTCGCCGTTATTTATTTTGTGAGCATTTGTTATAATCGCGCTTTCCGCTGCCTGACGGAATATTTTTTTTAGACAAACCTTATTAAAGCGCCCCGACGCAATAATATCCTTTAAGACGTTTCCGGGTCCGACGGACGGAAGCTGATTTACGTCTCCCACAAATATAACTCTCGTTCCGACGATTATCGCCTTTAAAAGCGCATGCATGAGCGTAATGTCAACCATTGACACTTCGTCTATTATCATGACATCGGTTTCAAGAGGGTTCGCTGCATTTCTCGCAAAATCAACCGACGAAACAGTTCCGTCATCGGACGGCTTTTTTTGAAATTCAAGCAGACGATGAATTGTTTTTGCCTCTTTTCCGACTGTTTCCGTCATTCTCTTTGCCGCACGCCCGGTGGGAGCCGCAAGAAGCACGTCCATTCCTTCGCGCTCAAAAAATCTGATTATCGCATTTATCGTTGTTGTTTTTCCCGTACCCGGGCCGCCCGTCAGCACAAAGACACCGTTTTTTACCGCTTCGGTTACAGCCTGCTTTTGAAGCTCATCAAGCTCGATATCCAAGTCTCTCGTTACGCCCGCGATACGATCGTCAATTTTTTTGTCGGAAATTTCAAATTCACAATTTAAATCAACAAGCATCCTTGCCACATCAAGTTCAAGATAATAAAACCTTGCAAGATAAACCTGTCTTACGCCTCTGTCCTTTATTATAACTTTGCGCATAGCCGCAAGCTCGTTTAATTCGTGCGCGGCAGTCTCATGCTCCGTCTCGATAACGGACTCAAGGTTTTCAAAAAGTGTCTCTTCCGGCAAATAAACATTTCCGTTTGCGGCAGCATTTGAAAGCACATAGAGAATACCCGCCCTTACGCGTGTTTCCGAAATATCCGCAATTCCCATTGTAAGCGCAAGATTGTCCGCTGTTTTAAATCCGACACCTTTTACGTCTTCGCACAGCTTGTACGGATTTTCACGCAAAACAGTATACATTTTTTCGCCGTAAGCAGAATATATTTTAATCGCAAGCGCCTCGGAAACTCCAAAATGCTCAAGAAAAACTATTGCTTCCCTGAGTTCTCTTTTTTTGGCAAATTGTTCCGCAATCCTCATTGCGCCCGCTTCGCTTATTCCCTTTACCCTTTGTAAGAGTTCAGGCTCTTCGTCCATAATCCTGAATGTGTCGTCACCGAACATCTTTACAATACGCTTTGCAAGCGATGCGCCTATTCCCTTTATCGCTCCGCTCGCAAGGTAACGCTCCATATCTGCGGCACGTGTGGGATCTTTTGCTCTTACAGAGTGCACTTTCATTTGTTCTCCGTATTGCGGATGAAATATCATCTCTCCTTCCGCTTCCACAAATTCGCCCACATCAAAAACAGCCATAACACCGACACAGCAAACATCATCGTTTTCTGTTTCAATCGTCATGACTGTATATCCCGTTTCCTCAAGCCTGTATATAATTTTGGATACGTAGCCGGTAATTATCATTGATTACTGTCCGTTATTTTTAATCGAATCGTATAACATTTGCGCAATACCGAGGTTTGCATTTTCGGAAATTATTTTGGCATATTCCTGATTTATCGTATCGGAAAATGTGCTTAAATAGTCATTTTCCTCTTCCTCTTCATTTTCGAGCAAAGCACTCTTTGTCGACTTTACAACCTGTTCGACAAGATATTCCTCAAAGCCTTTGCAGGCATCCATAAGCTCTTCCGAAGAGGATTCGGAAGAAAGCTTTGAAATCCGGGACGAAAGCTTTTCGCCGGATGCCGTACTTGCACTGTTTACGGCACTGTTTAAATATAAAGAATCGGAACCCGTAATTTTCATATAATACTCCAAAAAATTATTATTAACGGTAAATTAATAACATATATAATAATGCATAATTCACATAATTTATTTCGTACGTCTTAACGCACTTCATCAAACTGCCAAAAAATCATTATCCTCGCAAATTGTTTGCCTGCTGCAGCATTTCATCCGATGCGTTGATAATCTTTGAACTCATTTCGTAAGCACGCTGAGCGACAATCAAATTTACCATTTCGTCAACCGTTTGGACGTTTGACGCTTCCAAATAACCCGACTTTACCTTTGAGGCAGTAAGCTCCGTATCTTCCGATTCAAGCCTTGCCTCTCCTGATGCGTCCGTTGCAAGCAAAAGGCTTGATGACATTTTTTCAAGGCCGGCCGGATTTGAAAATTGAGCAAGCCCCACGCTGATTCCGAGATCCGTCACCGTCTCGTCAGTGTTGCGATAATAAAAATGTCCCACATCGTCTATATAAATATTGGCTGAATTGAGCGACGCATCAAACGAAATTGCCTCGCCCTCCGTATTTAGGACCGAATATCCGTCCTGCGTCGCAAGGGTAAGATTCCCGTCAGCCGCAAGCGAAACATTAAAATTGCCCGCACGAGTATAATATGTCTCGCCTTCGCCCGCGCTTACCATAAAAAAGCCGTCGCCCGAAATCGCAAAATCAAAAGTATTTCCGGTTTCGTTGAGCGTCCCTTGCGTATACCTTGATGTGATTCCGGATGTTCTGACACCCGCACCCACCTGTGCGATAACAGGCTTTGGATTGCCTTCGTTGTCTTCCGTCTTTGTCTGAAGCTTCGAATAGAGAAGCGATTTAAATTCCACAGTTTCTTTCTTATATCCTGTAGTATTTACGTTTGCAAGATTGTTTGAAATTGTATCAACCGCATTTTGCTGGGCTATCATGCCCGAAGCGCCTGTCCAGAGCGATCGCATCATAATGGATTACCTCGTATTTATATATCCGTTTTGTGTTTCCGTTTTGTGTTTTCGTTTTGTATTTTCGTTTTGTATTTCCGTTTTGTATTTTCATTTTATGTTTGCACTATACATTTGCAAGACTTATCGATTGCTCAAGCGAAGAATCCATTGTCTGAATTACCTTTTGGTTTGCTTCATATGCTCTCGTAATCGTGATGAGATTGGTCATCTGCTTTACCACATTTACGTTTGACTGTTCAAGATATCCCTGGCGAATTGTGCCTGATACGGTTTCGGTTTCTGTAATGCCTTCTACCGGCTCATACATGGTATCGGCATATTTTTTTAAATAGCTGTAATCCTCAAAATCGGTAAGAAGAATATTGTCGACAAATTCACCGTCGGCATATATGGCGCCGCTACCGTCTATCGCAATTTCGGAAGCCGCAGTCGGCACACTTATGTCGCCGCCCTCACCCTGCAGACGATTGCCGTCCGCGTCCATAATAATTCCGTCCGCATTCATCGTAAAATTACCGGCTCTTGTATATCGTGTATGCGTGCTACCCGCAGTATCCACAACATTTACGGTAAAAAATCCGCTGCCGTCTATCGCAAGATCAAAGGTATTTCCGGTTTCTCGAAGCGAGCCCTGAGTGTAATCCGTATATTGCTCACCGATTTTTACACCAAGCGTAACCTTGCCTATTATCTCATCCGTATCGTATCCGTCAGAGCGATCACGAATTTTAACCTTTAACACATTATCAAAGCTCTGCGATGTGACATTTTCCGTTTTAAAACCCGTTGTCTGGGCATTTGCAACGTTGTTGGAAATGACGTCAAGACGCTTTTGTTCATTTAACATTCCGGTCCAGGCCGTATAAAGTCCTCTTACCATAATATCTCCAAAAATTTCGGGTACTTGTGTATAAGTTCAAATA
>CAVJHK010000022.1:7611-29684 GCA_963649295.1 Lachnospiraceae bacterium
TCAAATATTTTAGGCTCAAATATTTTAATCTTAAATATTCCAAGTTATATATTTTTGACTTAAAACTCATATGTTGATTTTTATCATTGTATCAAAAATTGTTTACGTGCGCAATCAACATAATAACCATATTTCTGTATCGATTATCGACATTATTACCAAAAAAAATAACCCGGTATAAGTGACAAAAATTTATTTTAGCAAAACATAAAGGGTGGAACTTGTGAAAAAAAAATAGTAGAATAGTCGGGCGGGAATTTTTACATTACCCGCCTTCCAAAAAAGAGGTAATTTCAAATGGAAAATAATACAAAATTCACAAAAAAAGCAATAGTTAGGTTATAAAATAAATTGAACATTTATAATTTATGTTGATAAAAAAGCTAATCATATAACCGATATCGGACATAGCCAAACTTCCTTATTATAGGGTACCAATTCGTCACTCATACACAAAACAATTCCCGGTTCAACCTGTTTCTTAAATTTTTTCAAAACCTCAAAATTTTTGTCTGCATGAGCAGGATTCTTGGCCTTCTTTATCTCAATCGGATACAGCTTATTTTCCTTTTCTGTAAGCAAATCAATTTCTTTTTTGTCAACATCACGATAATAATATAAATCAGGAGTCTTTCCCGCATTATAATAACTTTTTATAATTTCCGACACAACATACGTTTCCAGAAAAGCACCGTCCATTGCTCCGTTTTCTATTGTCTCTGCATTGGGCCAGCGGCAAAGATATGCGCAAAGTCCCGTATCCATAAAATATAACTTCGGAGTTTTTACAATACGATTGGTTAAATTTGCGGCATACGGACGCAAAACAACAATAACTCCCGAACGTTCAAGTATGGAAACCCAATTTTTTATTGTGGGTGCACTTACTCCCACAGCACTCGCAAGCTCATCATATTTCAGTTCCTGAGCCGTTCTTGCGGCCATAAGCACAAGAAAATCATAAAATTCGCCAAGTTTTCCGACCTGTGAAAGATCTTTTATATCTCTTTCGAGATAAGTATTCACATAATCCGCATAAAAACGATCGCGTTCTATATCGGTGGTTATAAGTTTTGGCATTCCTCCGCGGAAAATACACTCATAAATCTTATGAATATCCTTCTTTTTTGCATCCTTTCCGGCTTCCTTTAAAGCCCCTATTTCGGGCGAAAAAACATGTGCCGCACGTCCCTCCGTTTCAGATGTCGAAAGGCCCGACATATCAAATACGGCAACCCGTCCCGCAAGCGACTCCGAAACGTTTTGCATCATCTTGAATTTTTGGGATCCGGTAAGCCAAAACATTCCGGAATTTTCTTCCGAATTCAATGCTTTTTCATCGACAATGCGCTTTATCTCAGTCAAAATTGACGGAACACGTTGAAATTCATCTATCAAAAGTTTTGTTCCGTAGGTTTCAAAAAATAAGCCCGGATCCGTTTCCGCAAGGCGACGTGCATTAATGTCGTCAAGCGTAACATATCTGCGGTCCGTTTCCTTTATGTGATTCAGCATTGTGGATTTACCAACCTGTCTCTGTCCGCAAACCATGACTACGGGATAATTTTTTGAAGCTTTCAGTACTTCATTTTCAAGATGTCTTTTTATATACATAATCGTTTCCTCGAGCAAATCAAAATCTGACTTTATTTTGCTCGAGTTTTTTCTTTTTGTCAAGTATAAATACGCGTAAAACAGTGCCACCATAATCCCACCGATTTTAAACTTTGGGTTAAGACAGCTTTATTTCAAAAAAAACAGAGCATATGCCATTTCCGCTTATGCTCCGTTTATGTATGTTTTTTAATAATTCGAATTTACCGTCACGTAATATATTTTTCAAAATCATCCATAGGCATCGGCTTTGCGTAATAATACCCCTGAATCATATCGCACTTTGCGCCCGCCAAAAAGCTCTTTTGCGATTCGGTTTCGACACCTTCCGCAAGAACGGATATCTCAAGATCCTTTGCAAGCGAAATGACATGCGAAATAACTTTCTTTTCGCGAACGTTGTCATCATGACAGTCGTCAAGGAAGCCTTTGTCAAGCTTGAGCACGTCAACCGGCATTTCGCGAAGAAGATGAAGTGACGAATATCCCGAACCAAAATCGTCCATCGAAAGTCCGAATCCCGCTTCCTTTATGTGATACATAACTTCGAGAAGTCTTCCCATTTCGTCATAAACAGCGCTCTCGGTAAGTTCGATTTCAAGATATTTTGGCTCAACACCGTAATCGGCGGCAATTTTTATAAGCTTCGGCACAAAATCATTGTCAGACAAATGATCTCTCGAAAAGTTGACCGATATCGTAATAAGATTTTTGCCGTGTTTTTTCCACTCGGCAAGCTTTTTGCATACCGACTCAAATACAAAAAAATCTATTTCCCGAACAAAGCCCGTTTGTTCCGCAATCGGAATAAACATGCCGGGTGAAAGAAGTCCGCGTGTTTTGTGATTCCATCTCACAAGTGCTTCGGCACCGATTACTGCTTCGTTTTCGATACCGTATTTTGGCTGCAAATAAACAACAAGCTCTTTTTTCTCTATCGCAAAGCGCAAATCCTCCTGAAGCTCGTGGCTTTGAAGGTCCTTGTTGAAATCCTCTTCGTCATAAAATGCAATCTGGTTTGAAATAAATTTCTTTAAGGTTTTTCTTGCCACATTTGCACGCGCCCTTATACGATTTACGTCCGTTTCGTTTGTTATAAGATAAATTCCGCATGTAAATATAGCCTTCGGCTTATTTATGTCATTGGGTGCGGGTATGCGGCTCGCACGGTCAAGTATTTCCTGAACACGCTGAGTGAGTTCGTTTACATCGCGATAATGAAGAAGCATCGCAAAGTGGTCGCCGCTTGTACGGCTTGCCGTCTCGTCCTTCATCATGGCATCACTCATCACATTTGCAATATGCTTTAGGGCGATATTGCCGTATTCGTATCCGTATTGACTGTTAAAATATTTAAAATCGGAAACATCGCACGTCGCATATGCAAAATTTCCTTTGCCTTTTTTAAGGATACTTTGGACAATAATCTTGTGATGAGCCTTGTTCGGAAGTCCCGTGAGTTCATCATAATTTAAAGCGTCATTGTATGCGCGTTTTCTTTTTGTATGCGTGACAAAGCTGTATACCGAATAAACAAGCGCCAGAAAAACAACAATACTGCATACCGATATAATAAATGTTGTAAGGGGCGAAATATTTTTGAATACCGACTCGCTGTCAATAATTGTCGCAACATAATAATCCGCATCCGAAAGGCTTGTGAGGTATACAAAATAAAGATTATCACTTGTTTCTGTTTTATAAAATGCCGTATCCGCGTCTTTGTACAGCACATCAACCTTTTTTTCGCCCGACTCGCACCTAACGATAAGATCCGTAATGTCTGAATTGTTTATACCGTCATGCGGAATGATAACGTTGTAATCCTTGTCGCAAAGAATGCTATATCCCGCATCGTTATATATCGTTTTTGCAAAAATACCGGAATATCTGTCAAGATCAAAAAACGCAAACGCGGTACCTACCGTTTGATTTTTTTCAATCCAGGGAACAAGGATAAAAAGTCCGTCAAGGCCGTTTCCCTCTCCGTTAAGAAGAATGGTTTTGTTGTCGCTCACAACACTTTTTCTGATTGAATCCGTAACAAAACCGTTATAAATATTTTTGACATCACGCACGCCCGAAGCCGTGAGTCCTTTGACATTGCCGTTTGCCTCAACTCCGACCACGCTTGCACCCGACTCTGAAAGTACAAGTTCGGCGCGTGAATACTGCGCATCATTAAAGTCCGCATCCGAAAAAACTTCATTTGAATCAAAGCTGTTATACAAAAGCTTTAAGAAAGATTTCTCGTATTCAAATTCGTTTTCAAGTTTTTTTAGGGATTCGGAAGTAGATTCTTTAATAACACCAAAGCCGGTTTTTTCGACCTTGTCGCGCAAATGCTTGCATGTAAATGCAGCGGCAATCGTAAGAATTATCAGAGCAACCCACCCTATAAGAAATTTAAGCCGTTCACTGATTTTTAATTTCATGCTTCCTCCATGAAGTCATTTTGAATTAAATCCCGGCAAACACTTTGCATATTTTATTAAAACCCATACAAAGTTTCCCCTTCGCCAAAATCAATTTTAGTTTAACATCAAAATGTATTATTTTCAAGTGTTTAAAAGCATTGTTATATTTTTTACGATTAGTTTTTCTAATAAATTTGACGTTAGAATACACATTCCGAAAACATTACGTGATTTGCAAAAGATCTCACGAAAACATTACGCGATTTGCAAACGGCTTTTTCGAAAAAATTTCGCAAACATATTATATCCGCTGCCATTCGTGATAATTATATAAAAAAAGCAGTCTGCCATGGCTATAGCCGGTAAAGCAGACCGCTTTTATTTTTATTTGTCTTTTTTAGCCGAAATGCCGTTTACAAGCTTTGTTGCAATGATAATAACTCCGATAACAACAAAAATCGCAAGCATGCCCTGTCCCATATATTTGAGATTTTCGACAAAAGCGCCGGGATTCCATACTAAATTCATTGAGCTTCCGGTAAGAAACATAATTACATCCCTCCCATTAATTTTGATGCAATGCTGAGCACGATACCACCCGCAATTACCGATGCAATCTGACCTGATACGTTAACGCCGATCGAATGCATAAGAAGGAAATTTTCGGGATCTTCCTTGAGTCCCATTTTGTGAACAATACGTCCTGACATGGGAAATGCCGAAATTCCTGCCGCACCGATCATCGGATTTACCTTGTTCTTTAAGAAAAGGTTTAAGAATTTGGCAAAAAGCACGCCGCCCGCCGTATCAACAATAAATGCAATAAGACCGAGGCCCATGATGATGAGTGTGTCAACCTCAAGGAATTTGTCCGCCGTCATGTTGAAAGCAACAGAAATTCCAAGGAAAATCGTAATAAGATTTGCAAGCACATTCTGTGCCGTATCGGAAAGCGAATTCAGAACTCCGCATTCTCTTATAAGGTTACCGAACATAAGGAATCCGATAAGAGCGGTAGCCTGCGGAATGATTGCCGAAACAACCGCCGTGATGATGATCGGGAACAAAATGCGTGTGCGCTTCGATACATTTTTCTGCTCATAGGGCATACGGATCATGCGTTCCTTTTTGGTTGTGAGAAGCTTGATTACAGGCGGCTGAATAACGGGAACAAGAGCCATATAGGAATATGCCGCAACCGTAATCGCACCGACATATTTTGAACCGAGCTTGTTTGCGACGGCAATCGATGTGGGGCCGTCGGCTGCACCGATTATGGCAATCGAAAAATAATCCCTGAAATCCGGGAAAAACATGCTTGCCATGCAAAGTGTAAAGAAAATTCCGAACTGCGCCGCAGCACCAAAAAGCATAAGCTTTGGATTAGAAAGAAGCGGTCCGAAGTCAATCATTGCTCCTATTCCGATAAAGAGCAAAAGCGGAAAAAGCTCGTTTGCGATACCGGCATTGTAAAGCTCCTGAATCGGGCCCGTAAGCGCATCCGAAAAAGGAATGTTTACGAGAATCGTTCCGAAGCCCATCGGAAGCAGAAGCGACGGCTCCATCTCTTTTGCGATTGCAAGATAAATCAGCAGGCCACCGATACAGATCATCACGATGTCCTGTATCTCAAAAGCAAGCAGATTCTGATATAAAATCTCCATCATATCCTCCTCTTGGATAATTTTTTCAAAACGAAAGGATTATAACGCATGCAAAAGAAAAATACAAGGATTCACACGCACAATTATGCATATGAATCCTTGTTAAATTCCTGTCAATTTTTTTGATATGCCTTATGTTTCCGGCACATTTTTCGGATGACGTCTTTAGCCTTATTTATCTGCTGCTTCCTCTTATCACAAGCTCCGGACGAACAAGCGTAAGCTCATTGTAGGTTTGACCGTTTATAAGTGCTTCCATCGCTTCAAACACTTTGTTGCCATATGTTTCAAAATCGATTTTCAGCGTTGTGATTTCGGGACGTGAAAGCGTCGAAACATTTACACCGTCGGAACCGATTATCGACATATCCAAAGGAATTTTTAAGCCGGCATCCCTTGCTTCAATCATCGCTCCGAACGCAACATGGTCATTTATGCAAAAAACGACTTCGGGTCGCTCCGAAAGTTCCAAAAGTCTGTGCATTGACTGTGCCCCATCGCGTTCATTAAACGAATCTCCGATTATCCATTCCGGCTTTATCATAAGTCCCGCTTTTTTTATTTCTTCAAGCATATATTTTCGTTTGAAGACAGCCGGATAAGACTCCGGCGTTCCTCCAAGCATTCCGACCGTCCGATAATTTTTGTCCTTCAAATACCTGACAAGCATCGAGCATGCCATGGCATCGTCAGAATGCACTCCGAGACAGCCGAATTCACCGGCACGCTCCGTACAAAGCACGGACGGAACTCGGCTTGCAAATTCCTTAAGCTCATTTACATATTTTGGTTCAAGATTCACAAGGTCGAGGCGGCCGCCCATTATGACGGCTGCCTCAACACGTGCTTCCTCAAGAGCCTTAAGTATGTTTGACTCAACCTCCGGACTTGATTTTCCGTTGTAAAGAGTTGTCATATAACCTTTTTCGGAAGCATGCTTTTCAAATTCATAATAAACGGACGAAAAATACTCATTTCCGATATGCGGAATCACAAAACCGATAAGTCCGCTCTTGCTCTTTTGCAATCCCCTCGCAAATGCGTTCGGCTTGTAATTGTAGTACTTAAGCAGTTTCCGGATTTTTTCGCGATTTGCCTCGGAAACCGCACCGTTTCCCGAGGCGACACGCGATACCATCGATACGGAAACGCCCGCTTCTTTTGCTATGTCATTGATTGTTGCCCTCTTCTTTTTTTCACCGAATGAGTTTATCTCCGACATTTGTTCTCCTTATTGTGCCGCATCGGCAGCATCCTTGATTGCCTTCATGTCAGCGTCATAATCGTAGTTTTCGACATCCTTGATTGCGGCATCTATCTTCGACTGATATGTTTCGATAGCCGTCTGAGGCGTAAGCGAACCGTTCTTGACCTCCGAGAACATGCTGTTGATTGCTGACTCAATTGTCGAGAATCCCTTAAGAGGATTGATGAACGATACGCCGGCGCTGTTTATATATTGTACATTCTCAACCGTCTTTGCGTCAACAGACCAGTTTTCTAACTGTGCTTCCATAAGGTCGTCCCATTCGGAATCGTCTTCCACGATATCTGTAATGAGATCATAAATAAGTGCCACTTCTTCGGGATTTTCTATGCCGTTAAGCATAAAGCGTCCGCCGAATTCTTTTCCGTAGCATGACCAGTCCGTTGCCGAAGGTCCCTTGGGAAAAGGTACCCAGCCCCATTCGTCAACCATACCTGTATCTGCCTTTGTAAGATAAGAATAAGAAATCCAATATTCCTCAAGGCACATCATACTTGTTCCGTCGCGGAAGCTCCAGATCTGTGACTGCCAGTCACCCTGCCAGCCATGCATATAATCAACCGTTGTCGTAAAGTCCTGCAAAGCCGTAAGAGCTTCGATTACCTTGTTGTCGGAAAGGTCGATTGTCATACCTGAATCCGTCTTCGTTACGATATTGAGGCCATTCGAATAGAGATAGCACCACTCAAGTGATTCTCTCTCGTTAAAACCGTGTATATCGATTGTACCGTCATTGTCCGTATCGACGTTTCCGGCAATTGCTATTTCCTTGAATTTGTCCCATGTCCATTCGTTGTTGTCATAAAGCTCATAGAGATCCGGAAGTCCGTATTTTTCAAACAAAGTCTTATTCCAGAAAATACCGTAGCGGATTTCGGGATCCTTTAAAAGCATACCGTAGTTCTTGCCCTTATAGTAACCGGCTTCCACTACATCGGATCTCCACTTGTAATCGTCAAAATCGATTACGCCGAGATCGCTTATGGGATAAGCGATGCCGCCCTCAATGAGTGAAGGAAGAAGCTTGTATGTCATAACATATCCGATATCGCAAACAGGCTCACCCGCAAGAACGGATGTAACATATTGATTGTAATAATCACCGCCGAGATTCACAAATTCAATTTTGCAGTTATAGTTTTCTTCGACAAACTTGATTCTGTTATAAAGAGCTTCCTTTAATGCGCTTGCCGACGGATCCGGTGTCATGTCGTAATAGGAACCGATTCTTACAACCCGACCGCCAAAGTCGTAGGTGGGTGTGGGTGTTGCCGTGGGCTCAGGTGTTGCTGTGGGAGCCTCGGTGGCTTTAGCTTCCGTTTTGCCTTGAGTCTCCGTGTTGTTTTGTGATGCAGGTGTGGGAGTTAAAGTAACTCCGATATTTTCGTTACCGCATGCGGCAAGCGAAACGATCATAAGCATGCTTAGGATCACTGCCAAAAAACGTTTGCTTTTCTTCATAAGTACTCTCCTTCTTTTTTTCGGATCTTTTGTCCGATATTTATTTAATACGCACTATGCGTAAAAAATACTAGCCTACTATCCCCGATCTCTCTATTCCTTCGACAAAGTACCTCTGGCATACAAGATAAAGAACGAGAAGCGGTACGATAAGAATGATTACACCCGTGTTGTTCATCATCGACGAAAATCCCGGGCTTATAAAGTTCATGGAGCCGCCATACGACTCATATTGCGAATAAACCGACGCAACAAGCGACGAAAGACCCGTTGCAAGGAGTTTCACGTTCGGCATAAAAAGCGACGTATAAAAATTGTCCGTCCATTGCCATACGAATCCGAACAAAAACACCGTCACCATCATAGGAACGGCACTCGGAAGCATAATTTGGACAAATGTCCTGAGTTTTCCGCAGCCGTCCACCTTTGCCGCCTCATCAAGTTCTCTCGGCATACCCTTAAAAAACTGACGAAGCATATAGATATAAAGTCCGTTTTTGAATCCCATACATGTCATCGCCTGCAAAATTTGGGGAACAGGCGTATTTATGAGATTTATGCTTTTTTCGGAAATCAGCGAAACTATTCCGAGAGGATCAAAAAATCTGTATGTCATAAACATCGGAAGCATGATAATCTGCGGTGGAACAAGCATCGTAAAAATTATTGCGCCGAACAGTATCTTTCTTCCGGGAAAACGAAATCTCGCAAAGCCGTATGCCGAAAGAAGACACGATACAAGCTGCAGCAGCGAAATAAGCATTGAAAGTAAAAAGGTCTTTATAAACGACCACGGAAACCCAAGCCCGGAAAAAGCCATTTTGAAGTTGTTTGCGGTAAAATGCTTAGGTATATACTTTACCGATGCGTCGTAAAGATCACTCTCCGCCATAAACGAAACACTGAGTTTCTTGAAGAACGGCTGAAGAATAACAAAGCATATTCCGACGACGATTACCGCGCGCACAATTGCCCAAACCACGCGCGAAACCGCTCCGAAGGTTATTTTTTTATGTCTTTTTTTATTATCTTTCATCATAATAAAATACCTTTCCGGATATGAATTTTCCGACGATGAGAACAACAATTCCGATCGTCAAAAAGTAAATCCAAGCCATCGCCGAGCCGAAACCGTACTTAACTTCCGAAAAAATCGTATTTTTTATGGTACTCATCATCTCGTTGTCGCTTGACGTAAACGCATCGATTATCGTATAGATGCTGTTTACAAGAATAAGCGGACTTATCATCGGAAAAGTAATTTTCCAAAAGTTTTCCCAGCCGGTTGCACCTTCCATATCGGACGCCTCATAAAGCGACGGCGAAATCGACTGCAGTCCCGCAAGAAAAATAAGTATCTGCACTCCCGATGCTATTACAATGTCGTATATACCGTTCACGGCATTCGACAAAAAATCGATTACCGCAGTCGGAAAGCTTGTATACTCTGACAAAAACATTGTCATGTTCAAAAAGTTTGCAAGGTCACCCGTATCAACTTCATTCATGGTGCCAACGAGAAGATCCGACGATTCTATGCCTATAACAACACCGGACGTCAATATTACGGGGAAGAAGAAAATGCTTCTCGCTATTGCACGTCCATGAAACTTTTGATTCAAAAGATTTGCGGCAAAAAAGCTGAAAATTATGACAAGCGGTACATGAAATGCCATATCCTTTACCGCAGTAAGGAGCTTTGTATTGAAGTCGGGGTCTATGGTAAGCGCCCTTATATAATGCTCAAATCCGTTTTTTGCGGCAGGAAGCAAAGTATATCCGTTTCCCGTAACCTCCATGTTGTGAAACGAAAACGAAATTGACTCCAAAATCATAGGCAAAAACAAGCAAAAGAATCCGATTAAGGACGGCAGTATAAAGAGATAGCCCGCAATGCTTTCTTTGCCTCGAAGGGTGAGTTTCATATGCCCGTTTCTTTTTTTGATAAGCTTCATATTTTTTTGGCACCCTCCTTCTAATTTATTCTTTCAAAATCCAGTGCTTTAACCGTGACTCCATCCACCGTAACATCCGTTTTGCCGTAATTTACGGCAACTCTTGCACCGTTTTCGTAAGTTGTTACAAATACGTCCGTCAGGTATTCATCGTGATGCAATATTGTTTTGTCATTAAGCCCCTGATTTACACGTGCTGCTTTTTCCCAGTCACGCGCAATGTCACCGATCCAATTTTCATAATTTACGGAATAAAAATTGTCATAATCCGTTTCCTTCAAAACCGAATTGTCCGCATAGATCAGCTTAAAGCAAAGTCCCGCACCGGTTTCGACAGTTTTTAGGAGTGCAGTTTTATAATCATCCGCAAGGTTCAACGCTTCTCCCGCAAACTCCCTGTATCCTTTTATCACAATTTCATAAAAAGGCACATCTTTGTCAATTAAGCGCATGCCGTTTGACGAAAAGGGCACATCCACTATATCCGTCACATAGGATAAAGCATATGCATTTGCGTTTTCCGTGAGCAATCCGTCCGTAAAGACATTTGAAAGATTTTTAAATGCCGTCTCATATGCAGCAATCGCATCCTGTCTGTCCGCATAGGAATCTGAATCAAAGTCCGAATAAAGCGTATTTCCGATACCGCTTATGCCAAACGAAGCGACTCCCGTTTTTTTTATGTTCTTTGATACATTTTCCGAAACACTTATCGCAAAATACGGGCTTATAAGATTTATATTGCGGTCTGCGATATATCCGTTGTTTACGGTTCCCGTTCCCGCGCGCACTATTGTTCTGTCAAAGTATCTCGGTGAATTTACCTGAACACCATATCCATCCGTTACGGTATTGTCATAAACCATGAGTAAATCCGCCATCGGAAAAACTTTAATGCCATCCTCCGTGCATTTATCAAGAAATTCAGAAAAATTCATATTTCCGCGAGAAAGCTTCTTTTCGATTTTCAGGTTTGATGCGGCATTACTCTTAAGTCCGCCCTTCATAATTCCGAGATAAACATTTTTTATACGAGTGACACCGTTATCGGAAAGGAGAGCATTTATTTTGTCCGCTTCTTCAAAGCTTGTGAGTGTTACCACGGTCTCGTGCTTTATGCCGAGCGTCGAGACAGTCTTTTTTATTGCTCCTATATATTCCGCATAAAGCGGCGTTGTATCGCTTGTAACCGTTTTTTTAAATCCTGTTGTCGATTCAAGATATTCCCTGTATCTTACTGCCATTCCCGAATAATTTGCTTTTTCTCCGGAAAGAGTAAAAATGCGAAGCTTCCAATTTTCTTTTGTCTGAGGCTCGGAATACATATTGAAGCTGTTTGCACCGATAATGTCACCGAGCGATATCGAACCTGACGACATATAGGAAAACGCTGCGTAAACATGATTATAGGAAGTTGTTTTACCCGCAATGTCCGCCATAATTTTTGCATAGCCGTCACCGCCTTCGATTACCGAGAGCCAGGCATGATTTTCGTTCTTTATTCCGTATACGGGAAGCTTTATCGTACGTGACTCATCGATATCGCTTTCGTATGTGTTCATAAAGTTAAGTGTTTCATCCGTACCGTAAACCGTAGCGGAATACATTCCCACGGTTGTTTCGGTATTGTTCAGATAAATAAGTGCTCCGCTGCCGTCGGGCACAAACATATATCCGTCATCGGACGACGTTTCGGCTCCGAAATAAGGCAAAACATCGATATTTGTAAGATAATATCCGTCCGAATTGTAAGTTATTTCTTTTGAAAGCACGGTCACGACAAAAGAATCTTCTTCCAGAGTATATGTCACGGGTACAATAAACCAGGGCTTATTCGATGCCGCCTCTCCCATGTTTTGCTCTATATCCGCAAGGCAATCTTCCTCAGTATATCCCGCCGCAACAAAGTATTCCTCGATCTCATCCTTAAGGTAATCCTTTGTACCGTCTTTTAAGATATACATATTGTGATCGGAAAGTCCGGAATAGGATTCGAGATAGCTTTCAAAATCCGCTTTTTTAAGGGTATCCTTATCAAGCAGAAGATAGTTTCTCTTGACCTTTTTTTGTGCCTTTTCATCCATAAGGCTCAAAAAATATTCAAATCTTTCGATTGTGATTGCCTGAGGAAGAAGTCGTTTTGTGGCCGTTTCTCCGATTGTATATGTGATTTTAATTCCGTTATCCAGGTATTTTGTCTCAAACCGGGAATCGGCGACACATGAGGTATAGCTGTTTTCTTCGGAGCTCTGAACATATTCGTTGCAATATGTAACAATCAAATCCGCCTTCATAAGCGATCTGTAATATGCCGTTGCTCCCGTGTCATCATCCGCATCATAAGGATGTGAAAAAAACATTTCCCCGGATTTCTTATCGTAAACACCCACAAGAGCATCACTCTCACGAAAGAAAATCGCATGCGTCATGCTTTCCGAAACAACATTCATTTTAAGTAAATTTGCTTTTTGGGTTGTTTCGTTTGTGGGTTCAAAAATATCTGTTTGTAAATATATTTCCGGATCTTCGTCCGAAAGCCCGCCGTTTAAACGGTTACGGCACATAACGCACAATAATGCGATGAGTCCGACAACAACCGGAGATACAATAAAAATCAATTTCTTTTTTAAGCTCATTGTTTCCTCCGTCACCTGAATCTGATTTCCCTGTAAATCGTTGTCACAAAAGTCAGCATTTGCTGTATGACATTAAAAAACAAAAGACCGATAAAGAGAATGATTCCCATTCCGACCACAGTCAAAAGACACGTCAGAATTGTCTTTTTTACGCTGTACTGATGTGTTACAAGTGTCCCCATAAATATAAGAAATCCGACCCAGATATAGCAAAACGCTCCGAAAATCGTATAGAACTCACCTTCCGACTGTGTCAGAGCATGACTTACAAGAATCAACGGAAGACGTATTAACGGTATCGGAAATAGTGCGTATCCCGTTGCAATCAAGATATCACGAAAAGTTCCTTCACCGTCCATGAGTGATGTCAGACACCACCCACTCACGCTCCACAATACATAAAGAAGCATAACGGTCATGATGTCCACAATCACGTTTATGTATTCCAGACGGTAAGTGTTAAACAAAAATCCCGTTTTTTGTTTTTCGAGAGTGAGCGTAAGTATTGTGAGAAAAACGATTGTCAATGCGGCCGACAGGCTTCCTCTTTTTTCTCTTTTTAAGTCCCAGAAGCCGTCCACCGGATGAAAGATTACATGAAATGCATATTTTAATGTTTGTCCATAGTGCATCTAATCTCACCTGCCAATCTTTTTAACTTCCGTACAACATAAATCACAAATATCACAAGAATCGCCGCACCGAGACATGTCATAAAAATCGGAAAATACTGCTGCATGAGTTCTTTTCTGTAATAATAAAACGCCGTCGAATAATACTTTCTGCTGTTCCCGAGTTCAAAATATTCCATCGCCTTTTTGTATTCGGACGTTTTCAAATATGCCTTTCCGATACCGATATAAGCCGCTTCTGCATTGCTGTTTGCCTTTAAGACGTATGTCCATTCCGTATATGCACCGTCAGAATCGCCCGATGAATTTTTTTCCATCGCGGCAAGAAAATGACTTCCGTAATCGGTTATATCAAAAACAAGTATTTCCGAAAGCTGCGAATCAAGAACATAAAGCTTTGTGGCATCCTTATTTATGCCGATTGCGGAGGGAGTCTTAAAAGTTCCCTTTCTGTTCCCCTTGTCTCCGAAGATAAAAAGCGAATTCCCGTCATAATCATACACAAACACCTTGCCGCCCGCCGAATCCAGTACAAAATAGCATCCGTAGTCGGTTGCGCAAATATCTGTGAACATTGACCACTCGGCATTGTCGCTCGAGGCATACAAGTCTCCGGTGATCGGAATATTTCCGAGACGCCGCAGGATATCGGTTCCGGTCGGATTTAAATATCTCACTGCATCCGCAGCCGCAAGATGTGCCTCTTCGTCAAGATTGCTTATCGTTGTATAAATAAAGTCACGAGAATCAAGGAAAATATTGCTGTATTCCGTCGGAACTATTGTTTCCATTCGCTCTTTTTGCGCATCCGTCGAAAAATAATTTTTCCAAATATAAGTAAGACGACTTACGGTAACCTCAGCCGCACCGTGAAATCCGACAAAATTCCCGTCTTTGCCGAATTCGATAAGGCCCATGTTTATGCCGTAGGCAATAACATAAATGCGTCCCGCCGTGTCCACTACCGCCTTTGTCGGAGAATAAACCTGTTCCTCCGATATAAGTTCTGTCACCGGCCGTCCGATTTCACGCACAAACAGGCAATTTTCGTCGTACTCCACAAGCCTTCCGTTTCCCGTGTCACAAACATACATATGTCCGTCTTCACCAACAAACACACCCTGAGGATTTGAGAGCAGATCATCCGAATTCTTTGCATGTGTAATGATATTTGTAACCGTTCCGTCAAAGTTCATTATCACGATTCTCGAGTTGTTTGTATCACAAATCACAAGGCAGTCGTCCGTCACAAACATGTCCTGAGGATAGCGAAATTGGCTTTCCGATTCCGGCATCTTGAGGCTTTCGGAATATATATACGCATGCGGCTGCACAACTCCTTCGTTCCAATAGTTATAGCTGTATGTGGTATATGGCATATCGGATGCATATGCCGTATGTCCGCCAAAAAATCCCGCAAGGAAAAGCACCGATACGAAAAAAGCGACTAATTTTTTTGTCATATTTTTCACTTTTTCCTCCTCATTCCTTTATACCCGACGTTGCCATTGTTTCGATAATGTTGCTTTGACTTATTATGAATACCGTAATCGGCACAATCATCATAATGACGGTAACCGCCGCCGTTGCTCCCGCGCGCGCGATTCCTCCCGCGGAAATCTGTGACAAAGCATACGGCAAAGTCTTTAATTCTTCACTGTAAATGTAATTTGAGCCTTGCAAATTCCACAAATCCTGGAAGCTGAAAATAATTAATGTAAGCCATGCGGGCTTTACGCAAGGCATAACTATCTCAAAAAAAACTCTGTATTCTTTGGCTCCGTCAATTCTTGCGGCTTCAAGGAGTGAATCCGGAATCTGTTCCATAAACTGCTTCATAAGAAAAAGACCCAGCGGCTTTGCGATTGCGGGTACAATCAAAGCAAGGTATGTGTCAAGCCAGTTGAGCTTTGTCATAATGAGATAGTTCGGAATCGCTGTAACTTCGCCCGAAAACATAAGTGCCGTAACGATTATTCCAAAAATCAGATTTCTTCCCGGAAACTTGTGCTTTGCAAGGGCATATGCACAAAGGCTCGCAACGATTAAGTGCGAAAACGTGCCGACCGCGGTAATAAATACGGTATTGAAAATATATCGTGAAAAAGTCACCCACGACTGTCCCATAAGCACAAAAACATCATGAAAATTGTTGAGTGTGGGATTTCTCACAAAAAGTCTCGGTGGAAATATAAAAAGTTCTTCCGTGGGCTTTAATGCATTCATAATCGAAAGCACAAGCGGAGCCGCTGTAAAAAGTCCCATAACAAGAAGAATCACAAGGCTCGTTATGTCACCGAAACGTGAATGATTGGGCTTTTTTCTCAGGTGTTTTTTTGCCAACTTCAGTCACCCACCTTTCTGAGCAGCTTTTGAACAAGCTTGTTGCACAAAATCATTACGGTAAAGAGTATTGTTGCGATTGCGGACGCATATCCCATTTCAAAACGTATCGTGCCGTAGTCGATAAGATGCGACACCACAGTATGCGCCGCATAGTCGACACTCGGAAATCCCGCAAGAGCCGCAAGCTGTCCGTGAATCGCAAAGGAAGACGTTATCGTCATAACGGCGCCGAACATAAGCTGTGGTTTCATCGAAGGAAGTGTGATGTACCAAAGTTCCTGAAAGCGATTTTTTACTCCGTCGACGTATCCTGCTTCATAGAGCGTCCTGTCGACGTTTTGAAGTCCGGCGATAAAAGACAAAAATCCTGCACCCATGCTCATCCAAAGAACAACAATTATGAGAATCGGTCTGATATACTTGCTGTCTTCAAACCAAAGTATCGGGGAATAGGTTATTCCGAGCTTCATGAGCCATGCGTTTACAAGTCCGTACGAATCGCTCGAAAAAATATACTTCCAGATAACATACGCCTGTCCCGAAATCGTCGGTGCATAAAATATAAGAGTCATTATTGCTCTTGCCCTCGGCTTCAAATCATTTATCATCCAGGCAATAAAAAGAGCAAGAAAATATCCGATGGGTCCCGTGATTACGGCAAAAACAAAAGTGTTTTTTACTGCCGTCAAAAAAACTTCATCCGCAAAGAAAAGATTGATGTAATTTTGCCATCCGATAAAACGCGGTTTTTCAAGGACATTGAAATAGGTAAAGCTCAGTCCGATACTCATGACAACCGGAACCAGATAAAAAACCGTAAAGAGAATCAAATAAGGTGCGACAAAAGCGTAGGATACTTTGTGGCGTTTCATTTGTTCCCATGTGGAACGCATCTTTAATCCGATATATTTAAAAAATAAAGTCACAAAAGGCTTCTTTTGTTCGATTTTGTTTTGCCCGTCCACTTTGTTCCTCCAATCAATCAACCGGGAGATTGAATTCCTTACGCTTGTTTGTAATTTCGTTATTTATCGTTTTGACATAATTTTCAAGCGTCTCTCTGGCATCTTCCTGAGAGTTGTATACTTCATAAAAAGCAAATTTTATGTTTCTCTCGGTGAAATAGCTTCCCGGAACTTCGGGAATTGCCTTAACATACTTCATCTGTTCGATGAGAGTTTCGTAATCGGAATTTGTCCAAGGAAGACTCTCAAGCGCCGCAAGATTTGACGTTGCCACTCTTCCCGCAACACCGAGAACATTCTCTGTTTCGTTTCCGTATTCGCTTTGAATGTCTGCGCTCATCCACCACTTCAAAAATTCCCACGCCTCGTTCTTTTTGTCTGACGTCGCCATTATGACGGATGCCGTTTCCCATGCGGAAACCTGTCTGTTTTCGTTCCCGTCCTCATCTATGTATGCCGGCACAACCGTAAATCCCCAAAGCCCCTTAATCTCGGGAGCAAATACCGAAAGATAGTTATAATTGGTATAATCTCCGATGGCGAGAGGCATTTCACCGCTTCTGAACCTGTTTGCGAAGTCAAACGTAATCGGCATCTTATAGTCGGCATAATTTCCGCTCCACATCTTAAAAGCCTCAATCGCCGCTTCCGAATCGAGTCCGGATGCCTTTCCGTCTTCGGTATAAAATTCACCTCCGTGCTGATAAAGAAACATTGCATACGTCGTGTAATCGGGAAAAATACCGACATTCATGTTATTTTTCTGGATAACGGCAAGAGCCGTATAAAACTCATCCCAATTTGTCGGCACCTTAATATTCAGCTCCTTAAAAATGTCAGCCCGATAAAACATTACATGAAACGACATTGTTTGCGGAAGAGCGTATATTCCTCCATTATAGGTAAATTGGACAAAAGCTTCACTGTGAAACCACTCCGTAACATCCGCAAAATCCTCAAAAACCGTGAGATCCTGAACGGCATTACGAAGAGCATAATTCACCGGTTCTTTCCCGGCAACGTTAAGTGCCGCATCCGGTCCCGTCCCGGCAAGTGTGGCCGAGAGAAGCACGCTTGAATTTACAAGTTTGATGTTAACGACTATCCCCGTCTCCGGCACAAAATAGTTGTCGACAAGCGTCTTTATTATGTTTGCCTGATCACGTCCGCTCGACGCAACGCTTGATGCCGCCCCGTCAGCCAAAATCCAAACTTCAAGTGCCTCGTCCTCATCATATACTTCTCCGACGCTTGAATAATCTTCAAAAAAGCTTGCGACGAATTTTTTTATCTCATGCCATGATTTTTGGAAAAAATTTGCTTTTACGCGCGGATCTTTGTTTTCGGCGGACGAAATCAGAATATAGTCAATCTCGAGCGGCTGCTCTTTCATGGAAAGCGACCACGAACCGAGCGCAACTATGTTGTCCTTAAAGGCCGACCACTGTTTTGCTATCGTTTCGGGCTTTTCATTCATCTTCTGAAGCTGATTTATGAGATTGTCGATTGTTGCCGTATCACTTCCCTTTTGTCCCGATGAATAAATCCCGATAAGTTCAGACAGACGCAGCATTTTTTCATACTCGGTTTTAAGTATCAAAAGTGCTTCCGGGGTCTTTTTTTCAAATTGGTAATCTCTCATGGTATCAGGGTTGCTTCCTATTACCATGAGTAATTTTCGATATGCGGTATTCAGCGCATAAACGGAATCATCCGCAAGTCTCAGAATCTCTGAAAGTTGATCCCCAAGCGTAACTTCCAGTTTCAATTCATGCGTCCCCGCGGTCAGATAAATCATATAAGGCGAATCCCCGTCTCCGACCGTCATCAGACACCATTCATTTTGGTAGGCAAATCTCAAATTTTGGGCTTCCGCAAACGGCACGCTGCCGTCCACATAAAGCGTTCTGTTGACTATTCTTCCTGATTTTATGTTTTGTCGATATTTAAGCTTTAGCTCATAAAATCCGTCCTCAGGAACCGTCACGCTCCACGTTATCCATTGTCCCACCTGCTGCCACGATGTACCGCCGATTATATTGAGACGAAGTTTTGAAGCGCTTTGCGGCTCGGTAAGCGGTGATGTTCTGTCGGCAACGGGATAAATCGTTGAATTTGATTTGTATGCGGCATCCTCGCCCTGGACTTTTATGTCGCCGGAAAGTGTGACACGAGTCGCTCCCGCACTCTCATACAGACGTTTATATTCCTCGTATGTGGGAATCGTTTCCTGCTGTTTCAAAATTATCTTTCCGATTATCACAGGTTCCTTGACGGACGAAATCGTTATTGTATTAATCCCTTCTTTAAAATAATAAGAATACGCTTCAGTATAAAATCCGTCGCTGTCCTTAAAATATGCGGACATCCATGAATAATTTTCGGTTTGTTTTGGTCTTACGTCATTGTCACGCGTGTCCTTTGTGATTTCTGTTTCGTCTTCCCATTTTCTTGAAAACTCGAGGTACATGGATCCCTTAAACGGAATTTCGTCATTCACATAAAGTGCCCGCTCTATTTGGTTATTTTTGCCGTATACCGGAAAATAAACGAGTTCAATATTATAAAAGCCTTCCTTTTCGACATAAAATTCCCAGGTGGCATCGCCTTCCTCAAGTGTCAAAAGGACATCTGAGTCCATGCCCTCATAATCGGAAAGTATGATAAAGCCGTCGCTTTTTTTGACTGCGTCACCGCCATAAAGCGTGATTTCATCATTCGGATGCACCTTGTCCGCATAATATTCAAGATATTCGTCGTACTCTGCGGCATCATATATGATCGAAAGCGGGTCATAATCCTCACCATAGGCTTTCGGAGTCATGTTTGTCATCATAGCCGTCAATAAACATATTCCGAGGCAAAGCAAAAATTTCTTCATATTTCCTCCGGACATCAATACGTCCACTCACTTTTGTATTCAATGCTCATCCTGTTGTCATCCGAAAAAGTAACGGGCAGCCATATATACCTTGAATCGTTAAGCGTATCGGAAAACCACCTGTCACCCATATAGATATAAGTATCCGTGCCCACGCAAAATATGCACGTGCTTTGGGATGTAAAAGTTGTTTTTGTAATGTCGTTTATGCAAGGATCGCCCATGTTCACCCATTCTCCGAATATCGAATCGGCAACGGCATATCTTGCCTGATTTGCGGCCCACCCCGTGCATCCCGACGTCATCAGATAATAAATACCGTTTCTCTTAAAAAGTGCGGGTGCCTCACGCTGCGCTCCCGGAAAGATCCTTATAAAATCCACGCCGTAAATCGCATTTTCGGGGGCCGTCGCAAGAAAAGTATACTCCTCGTTAAGTTTTGAAATATATAGCGTAAGATTTTCCTCGCTCGAATAAATAATATATGCCGTACCGTCGTCATCAACAAAAAGATTCATGTCACGTGCCATTCCGCGGCTTTGCGGATGCATATCGGTTTGATCGTCGGGGCATACGTTCAGGCGGTACCTGTCAACAAACCTGAACGGCCCGTAAGGAGAATCGGATACCGCAACCCCTGCCGACGCCGCCGCATAATTTGCCGAGCTGTTTTCGGTCGGTCCGTCCGCGTGAAACCACATGACATAAAGCCCCGTCTTTTCGTTATAGATCATTTTGGGACGCTCAATTACGGACGTTGTCGAATTAATGCACATATAGACGTTGTCAAGCTGCTTACTTGTATATCCCGCATAAAGTGAGGTAAAATACGGATCCGTATCAAGTACTTCTCTTGAAGTTACATTTCTCATGACCGTCCCCTCAAATGTCCAGTTGTACAAATCATCCGAACTGTATGCGTTTATCCCTCCGCGATAACCGTTTGTTTTGTCTTCACCGACCCACCACCATTTTTCGACCTTGTCACCGCTCACGGGGTCCGTAACCGTAAGTCTTTGCACCTGACCTCCGTGCGCCTGTATAAATGTGCCGTCGGTATCAAGCCATGTGTCACCGGGCTTAAATGTTTGATAAATTGTTTTCGATTCAAGATTTTTGTATGCATCCATAAGATTTAAATACATTTCCTTTAATTTTTTGTTGTCGTTTTTTTGGGTTATTTGTCCGGATTCCGCATCGATACCGAAAGCGTCCCGTGTTTCGTCATATGCTTTCGTTAATGCGGTCACCGTATTTGTTTTGTAATTTTCCGATTCCGCGAGTTTGAATTTTGCCTTGTCAAGCAGCGTTAAAACAAGCTCCGTATCGACGTCCGGCACCGCACGCACAATCAGATACGTGAGAATCGGACGTTTAAATTCATCCGAATCGTCCGAATGCCCCGTAACCCGGACATTCAAATATCCGTCCGATACCGTACCTGACACGGCAAGCTCCGTCACTTCATATTTGTATATTTTTTCACCGGAAAGCTGTTTTTCGTCCTCAAGAAAAATATCAACCTTTCTTGTGGTAAAAGGATCGTTAAAACCGCATATAACCTCGTATTCGCCGTTCGGAACCCGGAATGTATAATAAAATCCCGTTTCATGCGGAATATAGCCATCACCGTCTTTACAGCAAAAGTAACTTTTAAGTATCTCGGAAGAATCCGTATTTGACACGGTTGCTATATCGTCTCTCTCTTCATATCCCCATTCCGTACCTGTCACGGGATCCGGTCCGAACGCCTTGTCCGATACGGATTGATAACCGGGGAATACAGAATTTGCATAATCGGTACCGTTTAAAAAGTCACAGAGGGATATGCCCGCATTCCCGGTGCTCTCTGTCGGAAAAGAAGTATCACACGCACCGCAATTCACAATATAAATAACAAAATTGTTGTCGATTAACGATGAATAAGTGAGCTTTTCGATCAAAGCGTCAGGGGTCGGCGTAACCTCCGGCAAACTGTCAGTAATAGAGGTGTCCCGAGTCGGTGTTTTTTTTGCCTGAGCGTCCGCGGCATCTTCCGGCAAAACATGTATATCATTGTTATTCACCGAAGCTTTGTCGGACCCAACCGAAATTTTATTCCCGCATCCTGTAAAATTTAAGAAAGCGAAACAGCCGACAATCAAAAAAATCAAATATTTTATTTTTGTTTGTGCCATGTCGTTACTGCCACTCAAAATGTGTTTAAATATACTAAAAACACATCGAGAAATTGAA